>JAFDHB010000214.1 GCA_019308985.1 Deltaproteobacteria bacterium
TGGCTAAGCACTGGATTCGTTGCCCAAGATTGCCTATATTTTTACGGTCAATTGCACGAGTTACCCGGCTATACCCGGTGAACCCATTCTCTATGGCGATAATATCCGGTTGCTCCTTCCAACAATCATACATCCAAACGAGGTATTTGACGGCGCCATTGTGAATCCCTACGAAGGCATCGGGACAGAGACCTATGTCATCCAGAATCATCCCGTAATTAAGGAATTGTATAAACGACACGGGAAAGAACTCAATTTCGTTGGCGTCATCCTGACGGTCTCCCGCGTCACTGAACCTGAAAGAGAAAGGTCCGCGGCCATGGCGGCCAATATGGCAAGGTCAATTCTTGGTGCAGATGGTGTAATATTGACCAAGGCAAGCAGCGGGGCTCCAGATATTGACCTTGCCCAAACAGCCCAATGCTGTGAGGATCTAGGGATGAAAGCCGTATTGATTGTATTTGATCGTTCCAATCGGGGAGAAGTAGGAGAAGTCTTCAATTTGCCTGGGGCCAGTTCGATTGTAAGTACGGCGAATCAATACGAGGTATTGCACCTACCCCCTGTGAAAAGGGTCGTTGGAAAAAGGGTGACATTGCCTTCCGGCCAACCTTGTGATGGTGAACTCCACAAAATCTTCCGCTTCATAAGAGGTGGCTTGGATCAGGAAGGAATAACAAAGATAAGACCTATGAGATACTAGATTTCCTTAGGGGAGCGCAAGAACTGAGAATCCTGAATCGCGAATGAGTAGAATGGAAAAATACCTTGAATCTCTATTTTGAATCCAGAGCAAAACACACACTCTGACGTACTGAAGTGCCTTTAGCCGGAATGTGAGAAAAAGCTGAATTCTACAGCATAGCATAAAGGGGGTCTCTGGTGGCTTCAAAGATTAGGGTAGTTCATTACTTGAATCAATATTTCGGTGGCCTCGGTGGTGAGAAAAAGGCAAATGAATCACCCCAGAAGAAAGGTGGTGCCGTCGGACCTGGAAGGGCCATTAATCACCTTATGGGAGAAAGGGGAGAAGTGGTAGGAACCATCATTTGCGGTGATAACTACTACTCAGAGAGGACAGAACAGGCAATCAATGAGATGATCGAAATGATCAGTGGGTACGAACCGGATCTAGTTCTGGCAGGTCCTGCATTTAATGCAGGACGATATGGCATGGCATGCGGAGAATTATGTAAGACAGTTCAGGAACGGCTTGGTGTTCCTGCCCTAACTGGGATGTTCAAAGAGAATCCGGGGGTAGATCTTTTTCATGAGGATGTATACATTGTCAAAACCGATGAGTCCGTGAGGGGGATGAATGACGCCATATCCAAAATGGTCCGTATCGGTCTTAATCTCGTAAAACGAGAACCCATAGGCCTACCTGATGAGGAAGGGTATTTTCCCCGCGGGATAGCAAAGAACGTATTTACGGACAAGAATGCGGCCGAGCGGGCCGTGGATATGGTACTGGCGAAAATCAAGGGTACTCCATTTAAGACGGAGCTGGAACTACCTAGGTTTGACCGGGTGGAGCCCGCCCGGCTGAAAAAAAACCTTGCCTCTGCGACCATTGCCCTGGCGACAGATGGAGGCCTTGTGCCGAAGGGAAATCCGGGCAGGATGGAATCCAACCGGTCCACGAGATTTGCTGTTTATAGTATTAGGGGTATGGATGCCCTGACCCCTGACAAGTTTGAGGTAAATCACATGGGTTTTGATACAGGCCTTGTGAACAAGGATCCCAATCGTCTCGTCCCGCTTGATGTCGTGCGGGAAATGGAAGAGGAAGGCGTAATTGGAAGGGTCCTTGATAGGATATATACTACGGCGGGGGTGGCCACGTCCCTGAAGAATGCTCAACGCATAGCCCGGGGTATCGTGGAGTCAATGAAAGCAGAGGGCGTCGATGCTGTTATCCTGACCTCCACATGAGGCACGAGTACTCGCTGCGGTGCAGTGATCGCAAAGGAACTAGAGCGAAATGGATTCCCTACGGCTCAGATATCGACTATGACACCGATAGCCTTGATGGTGGGCTCAAACAGGGTTATCCCCGGTGCGGGAATCGTTCACCCGGTCGGAAATGCCGACCTTGATCCGCGAGAAGAAAAAAGATTGCGTAAAGTTATCGTAAGAAGGGCTTTGGAAGCCATTCAGACGGAATTAGGGGGTCAAAAGCTGTTCCAATGGGTTACGTAGATACGGATATCAGGGCATTGCGACACAGGGATAGAACAAGCGCCCATACCTTTTCTTGTGGCGGGCTTGAGATTTCAAAGGTCGGATTTACGCCGAATTCGTAAATACCGGCATGATTCATTAGGGGAAAAAGAATGGCTGAAAATTCATCAAATCGGGAGCAGAGACCTGTAGTTAGGGCAGTTACCTATTTTTTGGCACATGTGCCTAGTATGATCAGACATGGCTCAAAGCCGTCTCGTGAAATGCGGGAAAGTCCGGCATTGTTAGAACAGGTGCTTGGGCATTTGAATTCCTTTGAAGAGGCCCTGGCATATCCACCCAATCAAGTATTCATTGGCAACCTGGATCCAGAGGACCTTTTGGATATGCCTACCCCGTGGTACAAAAATGGATTCCCAAATGCCTCGCGGGAGGGTCCTTTCGGTGAGATTATGCCTGAGGAGGAGTTCTATGGGGTCATGAAGGTTTGTGACGAGTTCGAGCTGCTGCTTTTGAGGGAGGAGTTCCTGCAAGATGTGGTTTCTCGTATTCAATCGCACCCTCTCATTACTAATGATGATATAGAAAAGATTGAAAACAAGGGCGTGTCAATGGAACGAATCCAAAAGGCCATTGATAAAGAAATGGCCATGCCTCTTTACATCAACGGGAATCAGCTGATCGGGTGCTGCCAAAGGGGGCATGAGCGCGACTTCAATCTCATCCCGGATATTTTGATCGAGAATCTCACCAATCGTGCAAGCGGGGTCATGGCATTGAGACATCTTACCTCCAAGTTTGCCCCCCCTGATATCTTTGATTACCTCATCGGATGTGGAGAGGAGGCCGTGGGAGACCGCTATAATCGAGGTGGGGGGAATATGGCCAAGGCCATTGGAGAGCTGAGCGGATGTATCAATGCATCAGGTTCCGATACAAAGGCCTTTTGCTGCGCACCTGTTCACGCGACGGTCATAGGGGCCGGTCTAGTAAGTTCCAACGTCTTTAGAAATGTAGCGGTTGTTGCAGGGGGATCCTTTGCCAAGCTCGGTATGAAGTTCCATGGGCATCTTCGCAGTGACATGCCCATCCTTGAAGATGTTCTTGCAGGGATAGCTATATGGATTAGCCAGGATGATGGAGAAAGTCCGGTTATCAGGCTGGATTCTATAGGGAAGCACAACATAAGCTCTGGTTCTTCGCAACAAGCGATTTTCGAGAAGCTGGTCATCGAACCCTTAGATCGCTTGGGGCTAAAACTGACTGATATCGATAAGTTTGCTACTGAGATGCATAACCCTGAATTGACAGAACCCCAGGGAAGCGGCAATGTCCCAAGAACCAATTACCGCATTATTGGCAGCTTTGCCGTGCTTCGTAAAGAAATTGAACGGGACGGCCTGGATGATTTTATCAAGACCCGCGGCATGCCAGGGTTTTCCCCGACCCAGGGTCATATCGCCTCGGCCGTACCTGTTTTGGGCCATGCCATAAGGAAGATCAAGGAAGGAAAAATGCATAGGGCGATGTTTTTGGCAAAGGGGAGTCTTTTCCTGGGGCGAATGACCCGTCTGGCCGATGGGATATCATTCTTACTCGAAAGAAATAACGAGGGGGAAGTATCATGGCCGTTGAACTAAACCGTGACAATTACGAAGCCGAAGTAAATCAATCCGACATACCGGTACTTGTAGACTTTTGGGGCCCTCAATGCAGGCCCTGTCTTGCTCTCATCTCATCGGTGGAAGAACTGGAAAAAGAGTACGAAGGGAAACTGAAGGTGGCAATGCTCAATGCCGCTGAAAACCGTATGCTCTGCGCTAGGCTACGCGTCATGGGTTTGCCTACATTCCTTTTTTACAGGGATGGTGTTGAAGTGAAACGGATGAGCGGCGAGGCCATCACAAAGGACCAGCTGAAACAGGGTATAGAGGAAGTCATAGGCTAAGAAGCTAAAAGGCCAAAGGCACAAGGCATAAGGCGCAAAGTAAGGGACTGTAGTTCATTGATTCCCATGAGGCTTACGTCCTGCGCCTTGAGCGCGTTGTGTCCATTGGCCAGATACAAGTATCTTCGAGAAAAAGATTTAGATGACTGATAGGCACTTAAAGGAGATGATCTATGGAGTTAAAGGGCAAAAAGGTCATTATCATTGGTGAAAGGGATGGCATTCAGGGGCCGGCCATCGAAGCATGCGTAAAAAGTGCCGGTGGTGAGCCGGTGGTCATCCAGACCCAGTGTTTTGTCTGAACCGCGGCAGGCGCATTTGACCTGGAAGGTCAAGAAATGGTCAAAAAGGCTACGGATACCTTTGGCAATGACAATCTGGTCGTGGTCTTAGGCTCTCCTGATGCTGACAGTTCAGAACTCTATGCAGAGACCCTCATCAATGGCGATCCAAGTTGGATGGGACCCCTCGCAGGTGTATCCCTGAAACTCCCTGTCTATCATATTATGGAGCCTGAAATCAAATCCCAGATTGCCCCCGAAGTCTACAAGGAGCACTTGGAGCTCATGGAAATCGCCCTTGATGTGGAGGCCATTACGCAGGGCCTCGATCGGGTCCGGAAAAAACAATGATCATCTAATCGCAAAAAGTCTCCTGTCTTACTACTGCAATATTCCCCCCATTCCAGCGTTCCAGGTTCACTATTGAGGCAAGGGACTATGAGGCGATTTATGGGCCTCTGGCCACCATTTACCGTCTATTTCGGACAAGAGTGATGCCCCTTATTGATTTTGCTTGACAAGAATTTCAATTTGAATTTAATATGGTTGCTTATTTTTGATAATTTATGGCATGGATTAGCTATCTGGCTTTGGCCAGTTTAGAATCTGTCGTGGGTGAAAGATGGTTGAAAAGAGAAAAACAGGGGAGAATAACGGGCGATCCATAACACTCATCGATGAAGCCTACCGTAAACTCAAAGAGATGATATTCCGGCAAAATGTGATACCCGGGCAAAGGCTCATAGCAAAGGATCTGTCCGAGATGTTGAAGATGTCACGCACTCCCATCATTAATGCCCTATATCTGCTTGAGCGGGAAGGTTTTATCGTTTCTGTTCCTTTTCGTGGCTTCTATGTGAAGCCCGTGGATATCAAGGAGACTATTGAGTTATTCGAAGTGAGGGAGGCTTTGGAAGTCCAGAGCGTTCAGTTGGCCATCAAGCGAATGGAATCAGGTGATATTGAGAAGCTGGAGGAAATTGCGGCAAAACACAGGGATTATATGCCTCCCTATTATGACCGTCAAAAGGTGGCACTTGGCACCTATTTCCATATCCAGATAGCTAAGATGAGCAG
>JAFDHB010000041.1 GCA_019308985.1 Deltaproteobacteria bacterium
GGTTGGGGCAAAACTCAGAATTGCAAACCCTTTTTGATCTTTTCTATTCACCTTTTTAGTGAATTGATTTTCAAGGGTAGGGGAGCCCTTAGGCCTACAAGTAGCCAATATTATACAGAATTTAGGATCGTAAACGATCCCCTACCCAAGAGCCTTGCGAAATTCGGGTTCATGAATACCCTAACGTATTTATTCGGTCAAACAACCTGATCCTACAGAAGAATATGTGTCGGTGTTCTGTAGGAGTGACCTCTGGTCGCGATTCCTTGATTCCTCCCCAAAGCGGGAGCGGATATCGCAGGCAGAGCCTGGACCTACAGGGGGAGATGTATCGGCACCGATTATGGGGCGGCCTGGACCGAGCCCTTGGCCATGCAAACCTCGACACCTTCCCGGCCTTCCTGGTCCTGTTTCTTGTATTCCTGCTCCCAGATCTGGTCAGCCAGCTTCGCCCAGTTTGCGGCATAGGCGTCCATTTTGTCCTTATGGATGGTGTATATTTCTTCTGCGCCCGGATGGGTAAACCTGGCACCGGTCTTTGCAATCACTTCCCTCATGACATGAGGGTTGTCAATGATCATGCACGGCCGCAAGTGGTTCTCGTTATGGGGCTGGCATGACCTGATATGCCTGAACAGATGGCTGTTGAGGGCCTCCTTGAGAGGAGTCTCATGGATGTTGTCTACTGCAATATGGGTATAGACGCAGGGCTCAACATCACCCTTGGCATTCACGTGGAAGTAACGTCTCGCCCCTGCTATGCATCCCTCAACGTATGGACCGTCATTCCAGAAATCCAAGACGAAAATAGGACGCGTGTTTCTTATGCGGATAACCTGCCTTCGGAGGTGGTCCCTTTGTTTTGGGGTAACCATGAGCGAGAAATCAGCCTTGCCGTTGACCGGGAGGTAGAGGAAATACATCTGAGCAAAGGAACCCAGAGATATCATGTGATCTATGAACTTCACGGATGAAACTGCTTGTACATTTTGCTTTGTCACAGTGGCCGATGTTCCTATGATCACCTTCGCATCATTGAGGTATTCGAAGGCGTTCATGATCTTGCGATAGACCCCTTTTCCTCGCCAGGAGTCGGTTTCCTCCTCCTCACCTTCGATGCTGATGACCACGATCGCATTGCCCAGGTCAGCAAAGCGCTGGGCCTTTTCCCTGGTCAGTAGGGTGCCGTTTGTGTAGACCTGAAAGAAGATGTTCGGGTGGCTTTCAAGTAGTTCAAAGAGGTGGGGGTAAACCAGGGGTTCGCCTCCAAGGATGGTCACGAAATAAATACCCAGTTCCTCGCACTCATGGAGCAGCCTGTCCGCCACGTCCAGGGACAATTCCGGCTTCATTCCGTAACCCAAGGTGTAGCAGCCCTTGCACCGGAGATTACACCGAAGGGTAGGGCTCAGTATCATGATGAAGGGTGGATGGAAGCCCAATTTTTTGCTCCACTCTTCCCTGCGTTTTCCGCCCTCGAACCATGCACCGTTAAAAAGGGTCTCAAAGAGCCGAATCCTTCTCTCTGTGGGCAGGTATTCCATGACCCGCCTGAAAAGTTCCTTGGCAGGGTGCCCAGGCGTTTGAAGGAGTTGCCTGATTCTGTATATGGCACCGAGGACTTCAGGATCATCGCTCAGGCGTTCTCCAAGCTGTGTGAGGCGGATGAAATTTTCATCTGAAATTCTCGGTAGGAGACGGATTATTGTCCGCACCACCTGTTTTATACCCTTGTCCCTAAGATTGCTGCCCATGATTAACCCCTCCTCTCTTGTTTCAAGTTGGCTCCTAATAACTTCCGGATGATATCCTTGACCAATCCCTTCTGGTTATCTATGACTTCGATCCCTTTTCTGACCAGCCACTCCTTGTAATCTGACTGAATGCCGCCGCATATGAGCTTTTTTACATCCAGGTTCACGAGTCGTCTTGCAATTTCCATGGGGCTTTCTCCGCCCACGTCCCATACGACCTCCTTCTCTATCTTGTTGTCCCGTATTTCCAGTAACATGATCAATGATGAACTTCCGAAGTGGGGCGATACCCTGTCCTTGAACAAAGGTACGGCGATTTTCATTTTCTCCATTCTGGGAATGGGAAATGGCTTCAGTACGAATCCAGAGGTTGTCAGGTTGCTATCGAGTGTTTGTAGTATTTATCCGGGTCTAAAGCCGCGGCAAGACAGGGAATCATCTCGCCACTACTTGAGCTTGGTTCGCACAATAAGAAGAAATGCCGCTGAACTCTATTGGATTCAATTAGCAAATAGAGTGCCAAAAGAGGAATGTATCTTGGCCTGATTTCTTAATGATGACAGATAGGTAGACCTTCTCGGCAGGTGGAAGAAAGAAAAGGGATGTCCTGGCGTTTCATCCCCTGAAACGGTTTCAAAATCTGTTTCACAACCTGAAATCCATCAGGCCGTATTTCTTCATTCTGCGCCACAGGGTGGACCTGCTCATACCGAGGGCCTTTGCGGCTTGGGGCCTGTTGCGCGGATACCGATCCAGGACCGCCCTTATCTTCATGGCCTCGATTCTCTCCTGTTCGGTGAGGGGTCGGCTCCTATTGACCCCTTCCTCCACCAGGTCTTTAGGCAGATGCTCCATCTCGATCGTAGATCCCTTGCAGGTGATGAAGCTGTATTCAATGATGTTTTCAAGCTCCCTGATATTGCCGGGAAAAGGGTAATCCATAAGGAAAGAAAGCACTTCGGGAGAGGCCCCCTGGATGTTCCTGCCCTTAATCAGGTTGAATTTTTGGATGAAGTGGTCCACGAGTAGAGGTATGTCCTCTTTTCTCTCTTCCAGGGGCGGCAGGCAAATCTTGACGACGTTGAGTCGGTAATATAGGTCTTCCCTGAACTTTCCCTCCTTGACCTTCTGCTTGAGGTCCACATTGGTGGCCGTGACAAGCCTGAAGTCCGCCCTGATGACCCTGGTGTCGCCCAGAGGGGTGAACTCTCCGTCTTCAAGGACCCTTAGAAGATCTGCCTGAAACTTGGTTGATGTATCCGCTATCTCGTCCAAAAAGAGGGTTCCCTTGTTTGCCAGATAAAACCTCCCTGGCTTGTCTTTGATGGCCCCGGTGAAGGCGCCCCTTGAAAAACCAAAGAGTTCCGATTCCAGCAGGGTGTCCGGCAGGGCAGCACAGTTGAGGGCAATGAAAGGTCCGTCCTTGCGGGGGCTGAGGTGATGGATGGCCCTGGCAATGATCTCTTTACCTGAGCCGGTCGGGCCAAAGATGAGTATCGGACTTTCGCTTTCAGCTATGTCAGGGAGGGAGGAAAGGATTTCCCTTACCCTGGGATGCTTGCCTATGATATCTTCGGGTATGAACCTACCGGCAATCTGCCTCCTGAGTCTTTCAAGTTCGCTGAGATCCCTAAAGGTTTCCACTGCTCCGATGATTTGGCTTTTCTCGTTTCTCAGCAATGACGTGGTGATACTTATGGGTTTTTGATCTCCGGACTTGTTTATGATAAGGGCGGGAACATTTGGCTGTGTCGCCTTTTTCGCCAAGGCATTGTCCATGGGGCAGTCTTTTTCACAGATATCGGCCCGAAAGATATCAAAGCAATATTGCCCGATGGTTTCGGTCCTTGAGAAGCCTGTGATAGACTCGGCCGCCTTGTTAAAGGAAGTTATCCTCTTTTCAAGGTCTATGGTAAATACGCCGTCGCTTACGGTATCCAGGATGGAACAGCATGGGGAGCGTATGACGGAAGTGATCTTGCAGGACGGGGCCCGGTCGGTCCCGTAAGGGCCTATGGCCGTGTCTTTATTTGCTCCGGATTTCTTCATGAAAATCTCGGAATTTTAGGCTCAAATGCCTATTCGGCTATCTAACTGGTTGAGAGTTCTTATCTCCTGCACACCTCTTCTCTTCTGATATAGGGAATTTTCTCCAGGACCTCCCTGATTTCAGGCTCCTCCTCCAGCCAGTGGCGAAGATTACCCATGACGCTGGCCACGTAAGGGGATTTGCTGCCGTCCGCCAGGTGATAATTCACCCAGAGGCCGTCTTTCTCAAAATCCACCAGCCCGGCATCCACCAGCATTTTCAAGTGCTTGGATGCACTGGGCTGGGAGATCCGAAGGGCTTCCTTGATCTCACAAACGCACATAACCTTGTGCTGTAACATCTTGATAATCTTGACCCTGTTGGGGTCTGAAAGGGCCTTCATTACCTTTATGAAGTCTTTCAATGGCACCGCTTCCTATATTCTTTTTTTGTAATTTAAAACGGCACGCTCCCCTTGTCAAGTGCTTCCACAAACGGATATCTCACTTCTCAAAGAGTATGATATCGTCCACCCTGGGTATTATCCCGATCTCTTGACCCACATCGTGCTGACAATAGCTTGGTACCAGGGAAAGGACCCTATCCTTTGAAGGCAGCATGAGCTCGTAGATTATATTGGCCCCCCGAAACTGTCTACTGAGTACCTTGGCCTTGAACTTGCTCGTATCGTCATGGAGGATATCCTCGGGGCGTATCAAGACATCTACTGGACACCGCTTTGGACAAGGGGAAATGATGTCTCCTTCAAGTGGACCCAGGGCGGTCTCTACCCTCCGGTCGTCCACCACCCGGCCGGGCAGCAATACACCTTCGCCGACAAATTCAGCGACAAAGCGGTCCTTTGGAAAATGGTAGAGATTGTAGGGGGTGTCCCATTGGAGCATTTTTCCATCGTTGATGACCCCTATTTCATCCGCCAGGGCGAAGGCCTCATTTTGATTGTGGGTGACGAAAATCGCGGTGGTGCCTGAGGCCTTGAGGATATCCCGCACCTCTTCTGAGAGCCTCTCCCTCAGGGTGATATCCAAGTTTGAAAAGGGCTCATCCATGAGAAGAATCTCGGGATCGGGGGCCATGGCCCTCGCAAGGGCGACCCTCTGCTGTTCACCGCCTGAGAGTTCGTGGGGGTACTTGTGACGGCATTCTTGTAGACCAACGAGGTCTATCATCTCCTCGGTCCTCTTTTCCTTGCTCACAGGGCCCTTACCCCTCAGCCCGAAGGCGATATTGTCTTTCACCTTAAGGTGAGGGAAAAGGGCATAATCTTGAAAGACCATTCCTATCTTTCTCTTTTCAGGCGGAACCAAACTAGCAGGGGAAGAAACAAGCGCCTTGCTGATATAGATCTCACCCGCCTGTATCCATTCGAATCCGGCAATGGCCCTCAGCACCGTCGTCTTACCACACCCACTGGGGCCGAGCAAGCAACCTGTCTTGCCCTTCCGGACTACAAAGGAGAGGTCCCTGATGACTTCCTTGCCGTCGTAGGACTTTGAAACATGTCTTAATTCTACGATAGCAGTCATTTTCGATCACCTGTCCTCGGATTTTCAAGCGTGATCATTTTTCACTCCCTTTCATGAGGAGAATAACCGGAATCAAGCCTCCCATGACAAGAGTCACCGCTGGAAGAGCGGCCCGCTCCCACTCACCTTCAGAAGTGAGTTCGAAGATTTTCACGGCAAGGGTATCCCACCCAAAGGGCCTGGTCATCAAGGTCATGGGCATCTCCTTCATTACGTCCACAAAGACGAGCACCAAGGCGGTGAAGAGTCCGCTCTTCAGCATGGGGACATGAACCCTGCGGATCAGAGACCATCCTTTGACTCCCATATTGATCGAGGCTTCATCAATGTGGCGATGGATTCTTTGGATAGAGCTACTGACGGGTTGATAGCCGACCGCGGTAAATCTGACTACATAGGCAAAAACAACAACCATGACAGTACCTTGAATCATTGATTCCAGTTTCAAACCAAACGAATTTGCGGCCATGTTTGTCAGGAATTCATCCAGGAGGCTGATGCCGATGACAAGGCCAACGGCCAAGACGGCGCCCGGAAAAGCGTAACCAAGGGTCGAGATGCGGATTAGGGCGGTGGAAAAGCCGTCCATGTGTTTTCGCTGCGTGTAGGCGAGTACCAGACAGATCAGGCATATCACAAAGGCAGCGGATAGCCCGAAAAACAGAGAGCGGTAGAGAAGGCCCAGGTACTTGGCGTTGAATTCCTGCCCGAAGATTCCAATAACCCATATGACCAACTGGCCAAAGGGTATCAAAAAGGACAGGAGCAAAATGGATGAGGCATAAGTTGCGGCGCCGATCCTTTTCCACCCGGAGAGTTTCATGGGTGGGTATTCCGTATCATGCCTACTGCCTTGAATATAGCTCTTTTTCCTCCTGGTCCATTGCTCCAAATATAGGGTAAAGAATACGAAAACCAGGAGGAGCCCCGAGAGCTGGGCTGCTGCGGGAAGAGAAAAGAATCCGAACCAAACTTTGTAAATGGCGGTAGTGAAGGTATCGAAGTTGAATACCGAGACGGCTCCAAAATCGGCCAGGGTTTCCATGAGCACAAGGGAGAGTCCTCCGGCGATCCATGGCCTCGCCATGGGTAAGGCGACCTTGAAAAAGGCGGCCAGGGGGCTGCACCCAAGAGACCTGCCGGCCTCAAGGGCCCGCCTGCCCTGGGTCCTAAAAGCGCTCCGCGATAAAAGATAGACATATGGATACAGGGACAGGGACATAACCACGATAATGCCGCCCGTAGAACGAATAGGTGGGAACCAATGGTTGTGGTGGGGGAACAGGGCCCTGAGAAAGGTCTGAACAGGGCCTGAGAAATCATAGAGGCCTATCATGACAAAGGCCAAGACGTATGTGGGCATGGCAAAGGGAAAAAGCAGCGCCCAGGAAAAAACACGACGACCGG
The DNA here is from genome assembly GCA_019308985.1 of Deltaproteobacteria bacterium. The sequence continues at coordinate 6,738 of JAFDHB010000041.1, forward strand.
GGAAATCGCAAACGGCTGTCAGCCATGCCAGGCTCACTCCGAGAATCAGGGTAATGCTCAAGACACCGGTGGAAAGGATAACAGTATTTGTAAGGAGGTCAAGAATGAGGTAGTCTATCACATGCCGCCATATCTCGCGGGTGCTATCGGCAAAGGAGGACAGAATAAATAGCAGTGGAAAAGCGACGCACAGGGAGAATGCAAGGGCAAAGAGTCTCCATCCGTCCAGGTGTTTGCGAACTCTATTGGAAAGCATATCCCACCTGTGTCCGCGGGAGTAAGTCCTGTTTAACAACATCGAGATATGGATGAGAACCATTGCCCTTTACCTGTGCCCTGAAAGAAATTCCGATGGGGCTTTACTTGTAACCAGCCCGGTCCATCAGCCTTATCGCCCGGGCCTGATACTCACCCGCTTTCGCAAGGTTCATGGAATTCTGTTTGAACCTTCCCCAGGAAGCAACAATCGGGTGGGGCGGCACTTTGGGATTTGCGGGATATTCCATGTTGGAGTCCGCAAAGAGCTTCTGTGCCTTTTCCGAAGAAAGCCATTCGAGGAATTCGATGGCCTCCTCCTTTGCTTTACTGTACTTGACAACACCGGCCCCTGAGATGTTCACATGGACGCCACTGCCTTCTTGGTTGGGCCAGAAAATCGCAAGGGGCAAGTCAGGATTTTTCCTGATCAGCCTTCCGAAATAGTAGGTGTTGACAATGCCTACATCTCCCTGGCCTGCGGCAATGGCTTCCAGGACCTTGGTGTCACTGGAGAAGGGAGGGGCAGCCAGGTTGCGAACCCAGCCCCGCACAATTTCTTCCGTTTTTTCTTCACCGTACTCTGCTATGAACATGGCCACAAGAGACTGGTTGTAGACCTTCTTTGATGTCCTGAGCAAGAGACGCCCTCTCCATATCGGTTCGGCGAGGGCTTCGTACGTGCTGAGCTCAGATAGCCTCACCTTCTTTTTGTTGTATACGATCGTCCTTGCCCTGACGGAAAGACCGAACCATCGGTTCCCAGGGTCGCGGAGATGAGGGGGGATATTCTTCGCCAGGATGCTCGACGAGACCGGTTGCAGAATCACCTCTTGCGCTGCGTGCCATAAGTTCCCAGCGTCCACCGTGATCAAGATATCGGCAGGGCCCCGTGGACCTTCGGCAATTATCCTTTGGAGCAAAACGGGGGCCTTGTCCGTAATAAACCGTATCTTGACCTTTGCGGTTGCAGTGTAGGCATCGAAAAGGGGCTTGATGAGGTGCTCCTTGCGAGCCGAGTAGACAACCAGTTCCTTGGCATAGGAGATTCCCAAGGAAGACAAAACAAGGAAAACAAAGACAGTAAAAGATACCAACCTTCTTAACATGGGGAAATCCTCCTCAAATGTGGTTTGCCACAAGGGCCTTTTAATCCTAGTAATCAACTAGAGTATGGAGTTTGATATACCAAACTTAGATTGCGGTCAACAAAAAAATTTGGAATATGCAATTTTTTCCCTTTGACTCGATTATTGTTGCATGTTAAAGATATTTCTCGAGGTCCAAGCCCACGGAATCCACCGCAGGGTACCCAAGGGATTGTCCCAAGCCGGCCTGTCTTCACTCAAAAGGAATTTTGGACGGCTCCAGGGTACCTTCCCCCTTGAGCGGACACACGGGACAGGGTTGAAAGGGGCAAGGAAAATGGAGGTGACATGTCTCAAGAGAAAACAGGTCTTTCCAACAGCCTGGAGGATTACCTGGAGGTCATCCTGGATCTGGAGAGCAAGAACAAGGTAGCCAGGGTCAAGGATATTGCAGAAGGAATGGGAGTCTTACAGGGTTCTGTGACAGGTGCCTTGAAAAAACTGGGAGAAAGGGGCCTCATAAACTATGAACCTTACAATTACATCACCTTGACCAGGGAAGGAAAGGCCATTGCAAGGGAAATCACTAGGCGGCATGAAATCATCAGGGAATTCTTGTCCGGCATACTTCAACTAGACGAAGAGAAGGCCGAAATAAATGCCTGCAGGATGGAGCATTCCATGGACAAGGATGCCGTTGACAGGCTCGTGCAGTTCATTGATTACGTAAATAAGTGCCCAAGGACCGGCATGGATTGGATCGAGTCCTTCAAAAGGTATTTTTCCGCCAAGAAATACGATAGGAAAGAGTGCAAGAATTGCCTTGAGAGGAGCCTGAAGGGTATTGAAGGCCGGTAGGGCTGGGGGCCTTAACCATGTTGATAGTAGCCCTCGCAGTCAATAATATTCCCAAGAGAAGGCGGTATCCGGAATTCTGCTATTAGACCCGAACTAAGGATGGTGCCGCGACATGTGAGAGCGACCTCCCGCTCGCGATAAGCAGAGGCCAGTGACACGGTCACTTCGGTCCATAGGGAAGCCAAGAATCTGAAGTGAGCGAAGCTCAAGAGGGTGAATTGCAAGCTCCTGGTGGCGAGAAACAATGACCAGTGACATGGTCACCGCGACCCAAATGGGATCCAGAATATGGAGCGAGCCGAGCTTTTTATTGAGCCCTTGCCGGGCAAGGGGACCAAGTACGTGATCCGCTTGCCGGGCCACCTCCGATGAGGTTTAATCATCAGGTCCCAGAAGTCTTTCCATTCTTTCAAGAAGGACCTCCAGTTTCCTCTGGCGCTTGAATATCGTAAAAACGTAGATGAACAGGATAGTCCAGCTAATGGCAAAAGCAGAGAAAAGATATATAATGTTGTCCATTTTCCATACCTCCATCCTTATTTCATGGCAGTAGGTGCTTGTTCCCTACCATCTGCTTCAATTTCTCCACTCTGATATTGGTCTTTTCCAATCTCACCCTGCTAAGGAGAATAAATAGGAAAAGGAGACAAAAGGAGAAAAAGCTCAGCATCAAGGTCAGTTTCATAGGAAAAGAGATATTCATCCCCTTTGATGTTATTACCACGGGATGGATGGTCCTCCACAACCTCACGGCGAAGAAGGTGAGAGGGACGTTTATGAAACCGATGATACCGTATACGGCCGAGAAAGGGGCCCGCTGGTTTTCCCTGAGGACGCTCCTGAACAGGAGGTAGGCCATGTAAACAAACCACAATATGAGGGTAGTGGTAAGCCGAGGATCCCAGGTCCACCATACATTCCAGATGGGCTTTGCCCATATGGGGCCTGTAAGCAACACAAGGGTGCAGAAAACAAGGCCCACCTCCACCGAGCAGGCTGATATGACGTCCCACTTGAGGTCCCTGGTGTAAAGATAGAGAATGGCCGTTACAAAGGTTATCAAAAAAGAGATAAAGGCCAGGAAGGCGAAGGGGACGTGGATATAAAATATCTTCTGAACGATGCCCATAGTCTTTTCCACAGGGGAATAGATGAAGATCGAGTAGAGGGCGGCAATCATCATTACAAGGGCAAGAAGATGAAAGAACTTCAATAGGATTCCTCTGGGCATTATTCCTCCATGACGAAGTCAAATGTTAGATAGGAAAGGAGCAGGAAAACCGAGTCAAAGGCGATCAGGATTTTCAGCCATGGGAGGATCGCTGAAAGGGGGTTGCCGTCCAGAACAAAACCAGTTGCCTTCACTGCCGCGATAATAAGGGGAATGGATATGGGAAAGATAAGGATAGAAAGAATGAGGTGCCTGGCATTGGTGGTGGCGGACATGGCCGAGAACAAGGTCCCCACGGTGGAGAAGCCCAAAGTTCCCAGGAAGATTATCAAGCCCAGGGGTAAGAGAAAGGGCAAGAGGTTCTGGTTGTAAAGGATCGTCAATACAATAAGCGTGATGGCTACCATAATTGCGGTGAAAAGGAGGGTTCCGATCATTTTGGCGAGATAGATGCACCAGCGGCTCACGGGGCAGAGCAGCAGGCCGGAAAGTGTCTCCCCGTCACGTTCAGCGCCAAAGGATCTGCCCAGCCCCGTCAGGGCTGAGAAAACAATCGCCACCCAGATAATGCCGGGTACCAGGTCTTTGATGTCCCTGAATCCTTTCTCAAAGGCGAAGGCAAAGATGATCAATACCAGGAAGGAGAACAGGCACATGGAAAAGAGCATCTCCCTGGATCTGAACTCCAAGGTAAGGTCTTTGCGGACAATAATCCAAATTTTGCCGACGGAATTCATAGGCCTGTTTGAAAACTCCTAATGTTCCGAAGGGAATCCAATCTCCCTCGTGCTTCTTTGTTGCCGGATAGATCCAGATATAGGCGCTCGAAGTCGTGCCTGAGGATATTGCCGGCACGCTCTCTGAAAAGAAGACGTCCTGCCCTTAAGACGGCGATCTCGTCACATAGTTCGAGTCCTCTATCGATATCGTGCGAGGTGATAACCACGGTCTTGCCTTGCTCCTTGAAGTCCTCCAGAATCGTCCTGAGTATTCCGGCGCCTTGCTGGTCCAGCCCGCTATAGGGTTCGTCCAAGAAAAGGACGGAAGGATCATTTATAACTGCCCTGGCAATGGAGAGGCGCTGGAGCATCCCCTTTGAAAATGTGTTGACATATTCGGTCCTGTAATGGATCAATCCCACCAGCTCCAAGAGTTGATCGATCCTCTCGTTCAAGTTCTCTACTCCATAAAGTCTTCCGTAGAATCTGAGATTCTCCTCGGCAGTGAAATGCTTGTACAGGAAAGGCCCATCAAGGATGACCCCGATTTCCTTGCAAAGGGCTTCCCTGTCGTGCTTGGGGTCAAGTCCCTTTACAGACACCCTGCCGGAGGTCGGCAGCATGAGCGAACATAGGATCTTGAGCAGGGTGGTCTTACCTGCGCCGTTGGGGCCGAACAGGGCGAGGAATTCTCCCCCCTTAAGGGCAAGATCGACATCTCTGAGCACCGATTTGAACCCGAAATTCTTGACAATACCTCGCACTTCAATTGCAGGACTTTGGCCCAATGATTCGTCCATTATTCTCCGGCTCCTGGAAAGGCGACCACTCTCAGACCCACGAAACACGAAGCCAAGATCCTCGAAAGAATAGATCTATTCATACTTGGAGGCACATTTTGGCATAATCGTCGTGGCAACAAACTTCTCTCCCTTTTCATAGACGCCTTCCAAGACGACCTCGCTCCCCGGTTTGAAGGAGTCCGGTACGACCCCTTTGTACAACACCTCTATACTGGATGAGCCGTCTTCTATCACAAAAGCGAGGTTCAAGGTCCTGGGATCCCATTTTACGGAAGAGGGCGAGACCGTTCCGCCGATTCTTATGGGGCCGTTTGAAATCTCCCCGGTCCCTGCAAGGACCTCGCTTACAGTGAGGTAATAGGTCATTGTATCCCTTATGCCGGCGTAAATAAGGTAGCCCATGATGCACAATATCACGGAAGAAGCTGCAATGATCTTCATCTTTTTTTTCTTTTTCTCTCCATGTGTATTCCTCCCCCGAGGTTGTCTGGTCCCTCCTATTATTTTGGCCCTTTCAAACATCCAAGATGTTATGATTCCCATGATCGGAGGTTGAATCTTTTACCGATCATAGAGATAGTTTTTTGATTTCTTCAACTAGCGCGGTCCTTTCCGCCCTGTAAACGTCGGGATCTATTTCGCCCTGTTCGTGGCGGAGGTCCAGATCGGCTATCCGGCGCAAAAGGGCTTCCCTATTTTCTTCTTTATCAAGGCCTTCCCCCGCAGGAGAAGGCTCGGCAACAGGTGTTCTCCTCCCTCTTAACACGGAAAAGGCGAAACCCACGACGAACACAAAGGCCCCGATCCCCCCCAGGATCCACTTCAGGAATCCATCTCTTCGCCCAAAGTCCAATCTGACCGCCAATTCCGCCCCCTTTTCAAAGTCTTTGCCCGATAGATGGAGAAATCGTTGATCTGACTCCATAGTAGGCCCCTTAAACCGGGCCTCGTCGGTCGTTACCCTGATCCCTGCGGCTGGAAAGATCATTTCGATACTTTCGGTCTTCATATTGACAGTCCTCTTAAAGAAGTAACTACTGTCTGGTGTGCTCACCCGGTACGAGAATTGGAGATTTGTAGGCCCAGGCCTTAATTCCGCCGTACTGATAAACCCGTCTTCGGTCTTGATGATGCGGCCGGTCATTGATCGTTCAAATTGAAGGTCCAGGGCGCCCTGGGGCAAGGAAACCCTCACCACCTCTCTTCTGTCACTCCCCTCGACCTTCCTCTGACCAACAAAGGTTCTGTTGTCCCGGTTCTCGAATACTATGAATTCCCTGACCCAAAGGGATCCATCTGATGGCTCAAACAAAATATGGTGCACCTTGACGCTGATATCTTCGTAACGATCCGTAGTCTCGTAAATGGGTAATTCCACGGAGGAGGCAAGATTCCCGTTGATATGGAAGGCATCGCTGAAATAGAAGATATTCTTATACTCGGTCATTACGTAGTAGACCAATGAAGGCTCGGGCTTCAAACCGGAGAACAGGAACGAACCGTCTGTGCCGGTCTTTACCTTGGCGATTTCAGTTACATTCTTCCTGTCATATTGATAAATACGCACCTCAAGGCCGGCCACCCCTTGCCCCTCGACGGTCTTATTTATCACCTTTCCGGTAATGTCCACTGATTTCGGTTCTCCCTCGCCACTAGCGGCATGGGATGGTGCCGGGAAGATTAATAAACCAAATGCCATAGATGCTATGAAGACGGTTGACAGTATTCTCAAACTATATTCTCCTTCATCTTTTGGCTCGAGGTCCCGATCCGGCTTCAAGCCTTCGTGAGCTTGACACCGCAGTTGAAGCAAAACCTATCACCAGGATCAACTAGGTCCCCGCACTGGTTGCAAAATCTCCTCTTTTTTGGGGACTTAAGCCTTGCCTTTACAAGGGAGACCTCCTTCTCAATCTGCTCCTCAAAGCTTTGTCCGGAAGAGTCGGATGTTTCCCCGCCGGGGAGATGGAAGTGGTCGATCTTCCTCAGGTAGTCCATGGCGTCGAGCATATATTGAGACTTCATCTTTTCAAAGTCTTCTTTAGAAAGCTTCCCCATGGCCAAATCAAACTCGATCTCCTTGATTGCCTGGTAAATCTTCTCTTTCTCTGTATCCAGCTCGGACATCTCTTGGTCTCCAGCCAAAGGCGAGCCGCCGGGCGATTCCGCTCCTTTTAAGAGGGGCCAAATAATCAAAAGGCTTGATAGCAGTACCAGGAATATGATGACTGCGGTTTCCATGATGAAGATTCTCCTAAGAATCGTATTCTTTCAGTTCGCTCTCAATTCGATCGAGGTATTCTTTATCCACGGGCGCAATATCAGCCTTGTTCTTCTCCCGGTCCCCTTTGGTGCCCTTGTGTATCACACAGCGTGTCAGGAACATGTACAGAAGTCCGCCTCCCAAAATAATCAAGAAAAAAGGAAGGATCCATGCCGTGAGGTTGAACCCCTCCTTTGTGGGTGCAGCCAGGATTCTTTCCCCGTTCCTCTCCACAAAGTATCTGATGATTTCATCCTTGGATTTACCTTGGGAGACCAGTTGGGTCACTTCTTCCGTGATGGACTTGGCAGCCGAGCATTCCATGGCGCCCTCGCAGGCACCCACTACCATGTTGCATCCGCAGGTGCAGGTAAGGGCCTGGGTTATTTCCCCGACCGTGACCCCCTTTGCCTCAGGAGAAAGGGTCAACAGCAGAGTGAACGCCAGGAAGACTGCGCTCAGATTGGGGGATCCTTTTAGGGGCTTCATTTTTTGCTCCCTCCCACAGGATTCGCTTTCTTTTTTTTCTTTCGATCCGGAAGCATGACGACAACAGTGCCAAAGGCCATGACACCTCCGCCTATCCAGAGCCAAATGACAAGGGGATTGACTAGCACCTTGAAGGTGGCTGTTTCCTCATCATAGCCGGCCAGGATGACATACAGGTCTTCCCTCAGGGTGGAACGTATGGCCACCTCGGAGGTAGGCTGATCCTGTCCCCTGTAAAGGCTTTTTTCGGGATAAAGGACACCAATAGGATGGTTGTCGTTAAAGACGGTAAGAGAGGCGACCACGGTCTCCTTCTGGGCCGTTGGATACCTTGACAGGGCATCGTACCTGATGGCATATTTTTCAATGCCCGCTGACTCGCCCTTTTTCAGGGTGATCTCTTTGTCCGCGTTTAAGGCATTCCCGCTCAGGGCCACAAAGGTCAGGACCATGCCGAAATGGATTATATAGCCACCATAGCGCCTCTTGTTTCTTGACATCAAATTCCAAAATGCCAATAGGACGTTCTCACCGGATATGTGTCGCCGCGCCTTCACCCCGTTGAAAAATTCCATGAACAGGGAAGCTGTCACGAATAGACACAGGGAAAGGGCAATCAAGGAATAGGTATAGCGTATCCCAAGGATTATGAAGACAATCGCCCCTATCAGGGCAAAGGCAGAGGGATAGGCCATCCTGCTGACGAACTTGGCAAAGGTAGATCTCCTCCAAGCGACGAGGGGACAGAGCCCGGTAAGAAAGAGCAATCCCAGTCCGATTGGTGTAATCACCGCGTTGAAAAAAGGAGGCCCGACGGTGACTTTCACCCCTCTCACGGCCTCTGAAATGATCGGGAACATAGTCCCCCAAAACACCGTGAAGGCTATGCCTACCAAGAGCAGGTTGTTGTAAAGGAAGGTGCTCTCCCTGGACAGAAGGGAGTCCAGCTGGTTCCTGCTCTTGAGGTCGGGAAGCCTGTAAATCAACAAAACGAGGCTCATGGATAGAACAACAAGCAGAAAGGTAAGGAATATCCACCCCAGCGATGACTGACCGAAAGAATGTACTGAGGAGATAATCCCGCTCCTGGTGATGAACGTGCCGAAGATAGTCAATAGGAAGGTCAGCAAGATCAAGACGATGTTCCATACCTTCAGCATTCCTCTCTTTTCCTGGATCATCACTGAGTGGAGGTAAGCGGTTCCGACGAGCCAAGGCATGAAGGAGGCGTTTTCCACGGGATCCCAGGCCCAGTAGCCTCCCCACCCTAGTTCCACGTATGCCCACTCCATCCCGAAAAGATTCCCCACGGTCAAGAAGAACCAGGAAAAGATGGTCCATTTTCTGGTGGTCTTTATCCATGCGTCACCAAGTCGGCCCGTGATTAGGGCTGCAATGGAGAAGGCAAAGGGTATGCTGAAACCGACATAACCCAAGAACAGGGTCGGCGGGTGGAAAATCATACCCGGGTTCTGGAGCATGGGATTCAGTCCTTTGCCGTCAGCAGGCATATAACTGAGCAATTCGAAGGGGTTTGTGACGAACACAAGCAGGTATGCAAAGAAAAAGGTGATCGACATCAACACCCAAAGGACGTAAGGCATCAACTCCCTGTTCTTTTTGCGGTTTTGAAGGATTGCAATGGAGGTGAAAATAGACAGCACCCAGGCCCAGAAAAGAAGAGAGCCCTTCTGCCCGGCGTAAAAGGCCGTTATGGTGTAAGCAAGGGAAAGGCTTCTATTTGTATAACTATATACATATTCAACCTGAAAATCCCCGGTGATCAAGGCGTATAACAAGCTGAGACTTGAGATGGACAGAAGGCCTGAGACAGCCAAGGCCCCGTTCCTGGAGCTAACGGCAAGCTCCGGCTTCTCAGCCCTAGCGCCGAGAACGGCTGTAAAGGCTGAATAGGCCGACAGGAAAAGGACTATAAACAACGAGTAATATCCTATTTCATTCATATCACTTTGATTCCCTTGTCAAAATCATCCCGTCAAAGGTTCTTTGCCGATGTAATGCCCGTACCTCCTGTTTACCATTTGGATCACCTCTTTGCGCGAATATTTCCCCCCGTTCACCAAATCACTGATATAGGCATAGGTATCCTGGGCAGTGGGGCAGTCACAGGTCGCCAAGATCTTGTCACACTGGCCGCAGGAGCAATCGAATTGTGAGACAATACTGGCAATCTGGGCCGTATTGTGGGCCGCATATATTTTCTTTTCCTTGTTCTTGTTTACTCCGGAAAAGATCACCACCACCAGGATTGCCACACCCATTGAGACAATCGCAACCCACTTCCAGTTGGTGCCCTTTCGCTGTTGTGCAATATGCCTTCGCTTTTCCCCCGGGATTCTCCTCCCGCACTGGGGGCAGAACTTGTCCCCTGGTTCTATAAGTTCCCCGCAACCAGGGCAAAACTTGCTTTGTCTTTTCTTTGCCATTTACGGCTCCTTCATAAAAGGATTCATGGATTTCACAATCAGTCCCCTGTTGGTAAAGAGTCTTTAGTCTGTTCCTAGTATCAGTTGGACGGTGTGCGGTACTGTATGCCTCTAGGAGGCAAGACCTGGGGCTATCTTGGAGAAAAACAGGCCAAGACCTGCGGAGGTCGAAAAAGCGATGGCAGAACTCCTCGGGGAATAGAAGGTGTACTCCAGGAGAAAAGAAAACCCATGAATATCAGACTGGAAAACAAGGTTCCGCCATGACCCGAATGTGCCAGGAGATGGAGGAGAAGAGGGCAGATCCCCAGTGCTCCAAGGTCTAGACCATTTTGATCCGCGGGACATAACTGTGGACACAGGAGATTCAGAAAGATTCCGAAGGTCAAGACGGTCAATATGATTATGCGCTTTTTTTTCATGGAACTTAAGGCTCGTGCTATTCCAAAACTATACCATTAAAGTATAGAAGCATGATATTCAAAAATTTCTGGTTGTCAACAGTTTTTATCATCCCATGTAAAGCCTCAAAAGCAGGTTCACAATAACCAGTGTGAACAATACGGGCAGAATCAAGATCTTTGACCTGGCCCTAGCAGAGGGCACGATATCCCCGAGGGCCGTGTAAGTGCAGCGGATGCTCAGGTAGAGACCGGCAAGCAAGAGGATCCCCTGGATGAAGGGTATCCATTCCGGGTGAAAGGGCTTGAACGGATAATCGGCCGTACCGAAAAGATCCCATCCGAGCCCCATAGGGTCAGACAAGACGTTGAGTATATAACTATAGTTGACCATCAGCTGGGGCAGACTGAAGGCGATCCAAGTGAATATCCCCACAGGGATGAATAGGTATCCCAGCCTCAGGTTCAGTGCCCTGCCGTTGACGCCGCTGCCGCCGGCTATCCCTTTTGACAACCTGGAAATCAGCAGAAATCCCCCGGGAAGAACCAGGAGGGAAAGCCCCCATACAAAGGCGAGGTAAACGATAAACGGCACGATGGCCCTGGTTTCAGTCACATTTGCGGCATCCTTGATAAAGGCCCAAGGTCCAAGCATGGTGATGCTGAACAGGATAGCTACCGTCAGCATTATAGCCGCGTTGAAGAGCTCATCATAGCCCTTCAGAACCCTGTCTGATCCGAAGGGTCTAACAGAGATACCCACATTGTCCTTTGGACAACTCTTGATGCATTCCGTACAGAGCCCACAGTAGTTGTTGCGTTTCATGTTTCCAATATACTGCCCCCAGGGACATGCCCAGCCATTCGGTCCGCCCCTGAGACAAGACTTTTCCCTGTGCTTCTTGCATATCTGCCTGTCTATGGCACGAATCTCTGTTATGGAAGCCATGGAATAGGTGCCCAGGAACCCTCCGACCGGGCAGAGGTATCGGCAGAATACCCTGTTGCGATAGACGAGGGCAAGGAGGATGCTGGCAAGGAGAATGGAGAGAAACAGGAGGGCGGTGGCAACCGGACGGGTAATCAGGATGATACCCGAGGATATCAGTGCAAGGAACAGGAAGTTTTGCAGCCAAATGTTATCCGCCCATTTCGGCCAGTCCAACTGGAGGCCGGTAAATCGATGATGGATCCCCTTCAAAGGTTTCTGAACGAACCTGACGCCGGTCAGGCTCCTCCGGCTGATCCATTCAGCGGGTGCGGGAAGAGGACACATGAAACACCACAGCCTCCCACCGAGGGGAACGAAGAGGGCCTTCAAGAGGAACCACCACAGAATCCACACAAAAATGATGGCAATGTTTCTATTCCCGACAGGTGTACCCCAAAGGCTGCTCAAAACAAAGAGGTAGAATACGATGAAGTTGGGAAGGATTACCAGGAACTGAAAACTTCTCATCCCCACAAGCCTTTTCAGCCATGAGAAGCGTTCGAGCAAGTTGATTCCCCTGTTGTTCCCAGGTTGAGATTCCGGCCGGCTCAGGAATAACAAAAAGAGGCTTGTTGACAACCAGATGGACAGGGAGACGGCAAGATGAAAGGGTGTGTTAGGCCTGACAATGAGTTCCCCGGTCATGAAGGGGTGGAGGTTACCGCAGGTCTGTGTACACCTGAAAGAGAATTTTCCTCCCCTCTCGGCGACAAATTCTATTGCCGGCACCTTGTCCCAGTCCACTTGAAGCTTGCCGTCGTCATCTTCCCAGGTGACCTTTTCATATAGGATCCCCTCCTGTTTGATGATCGCTTCCACGCCGTATCCATCCAGGAGAAAACCATGGGTCACATCGAGAGAGGTTGCCTTCAATATGACCTTGTCACCCTTGTTTACAATGATCCTTGAAGGAGAGTAGCCATACCTTTTTGCCTTGAGGACGATTTCATGTGTCCTGTTCTGAAAGGGCAAGAGACGGATCACAAGAGGTACGGCAATCGCAAGTACCAAGCAGAAGAGGATTATGAAAAAAGATATTTTTCTACTCATATAGCATACGGAGGGTCCTTTGTAGAATTTCAGGGTGAAGAGGCCAGCACTCCTTCATGGTCCAAGAGATATTCGAACATCCTGAGTGAATGTCTGCTGTCCCATTCCCTTGCGCCTACTGCCATACCGATTACCCTGTGTTCTCGATCCAGGATGAAGGTGGCGGGAATATTCCTTATCCCAAACATCCGGGCGACTTTTCCGTCCTCGTCCAATAGGGCCGTGAACGTGAGCTTATGATCCCGGAAAAATTTCCTTACGCGCGAGGCAGGCTCCTGCAAGTCAACAGCCAGCATGACGAAGTCCTTGCCCTTGAGTCGGTTGTGTAGTCTCTCCATGGAGGGCATCTCTTCCCGGCAGGGCGGACACCATGTGGCCCAAAAATTGAGAAAGACGACCTTGCCCCTGTAATCGGAGAGCCTCACGTTGTTGCCGTTCATATCAGGAAGAACGATGTCAGAGGTTATAGGTATATTGGGCACCTCTGAGATGCCCATGCCCTGAAAATACAGGGCCAATTGTCCGCTCCTATCTCCCTTTTCAATGGGAGGACCCTTGGCCCTGTCCTGAAAAACAAGGGTGAGGGCGATGACGATCAACAGGATGGCTGAAAGAATTCCAATAATAAGGTACTTTTTCATAACGCCTCGAAATACCAGGAAAGGGTCTAAAGGGCAAATCGGTTCAAGAAACCCATGTAACCCGGGATCAGCACCAGCTTGTTGGTGAAGATCAGGATACCCAGGATAATCAATATGATCCCGCTCACGATCTCGATAAGACGGAGATGCCTCTTAATCCTGTCAAAGAACCCCAAGACCCAGTTGACTCCAAGACCCATTAAGAGAAAAGGCAGCCCGAGTCCCAGGGAATAAATCGAGAGTAATACCATTCCCTGGTTTGCCTTTTCAAGGGTGCTCGCATAGGCTAGAATGCTGCCGAGTATCGGCCCGATACAGGGTGTCCACCCGAAAGCAAAGGCGGCCCCGATGATAAAAGCGCCGAGAAGGCCGTACTTCTTGCCCCTGATATTGAAACGGAACTCTTTGTAGAGTGTAAGACTCCTTATAAGACCCAGCTTGAAGATACCGAAAAAAATGACCACCAGCCCGGCCACCTTGGAGAGCAGAGACATCTTGGAAGAGACGAACGAGCCCATCAATGAAGCAGAGGCCCCCATGGATATGAAGACCACGGAAAATCCTATGACAAAGAACAGGGAGTTCAAAAATATATTCAGGTTCTTGCGGGTAAAAAAAGGGTTTTCGTCTTTCCCTGACCCTATGTCCTCAAGAGAGACACCGGAGATGAAGGAAATATACCCCGGCACGAGGGGCAGGACACAGGGAGATAGAAAGGAGACCAGGCCCGCTGCAAAGGCCATATATGTGGAGACATCAACCATGCTCAACCTTTGATGCTTCCGCAAAAACCCTGTCTGCTGCGTTGCGCTGCATCTTTAGTCACTGCGGCGTACTTCTCGTGCGCCTCATTCCTAAAGCTTTGCACGCCTTGCATCTGGGGCCTTTCCGAAAGCATCAGCTCCTCGAGACTCCTACGGACCAGTCAATGTTGATGCTTCCGCAAAAAGCCAGGGATTTGCTTTTCTCGCCGGAAGGACGAAGTTGTACGACTTTCTGCAGAAGCATAATCGGCCATCAGGGGGCCAGGTCGGGTTACTTGTATAGCACACTTGAAGGAGTTCCTCTCTTGAGGTCAATATTCACTGTGGTTTTTCCGCTCCCTTCTCCTACTGTTACAATCATCTTCTTGCTTCTGAGTTTTTCATGCCATGTCTTGACGGAGTACTTTCCCGGTGGAAGGGCCTCTATGCCTTTAACTCCGTGAGCTTGCAAATATTTCTTGTGCGGAATTTCGAAGCGACCTTGGTCGTCGGTAACCGCGAAGAACGGGTTTTTCATGACCAGGATGTATGCGAGCATTTCCGCATGCACGTCGCAGCGGAGCTCAACTATACCGGGTCTATCAAAAAGCACGGTCTTGCTCTCCCCGGGACTGTAACTGCCGAGGTTGAACTTCCTTGTCCTTGAAAGGGAAAAAACGTTGTGGTCCACCTTGTCATTGTTTGGGAACTCCACAGTCGAGCCCACCAGGATGGGTAAAACGTGAGGAATGAAGGTCAGGTTCCGCTGATCCATCACGAACCTGGCCCCTGAGAGGTCCACATCAACAGGCGGCGCCTTGGTAAGGTAAACCAGGACCCCGGCCGGTGAACGTAACCCTTTTACCTTGATGACTCCCTTGATTTTCCCAGCCTGGGCATACAAAGGGAAAGCGAATAATGCCAGAACTATTATTTGCATAACCAGGATCTTCTTCAATTTTCCTCCCTCCCGCTCACCAGACGCTGCTGGCGATCGTAATATCTTCTGTGATCCATCTCTTCTTTTCCGCGATCGGCCGAACCACGGGCCTGTATACCAACCGGGCCTCCACTGAAGGCTCATCCTCAGGATCAGTAAGGGCAAATTCGAACCGCAGATTCAAGGTCTCCTTGGGGCGGATGCGTGTATCCGAGGCGATACCGGCCGCCTTCCAGAAGGGGACGTGAAGATTGCCGTCCTTATCTTGCAGGACCCTGGCAAAGACCGTTCCGGGCAGCCCGGCGTAGTTCCCTTTCTCCGGCCTCCCCTGTCCTGCCCAGTCAGGCAGCCGTGTCCCCTTGATCATTTTCAAGGGTCTGTCTTCGGAGTCGTGCGCATCTATGATCAGCATCACGCTTCGCATGGGTTCGCCGGTAGGCACCCAGTGCCCCCCGTTGGTGTTGGTGATGTAAACATTGACCACAAGGTTTTCTCCCTTCACTTCTCCTTCCAGTTCCATGGAAAGGGAGGTCCTGAGCTGGGTCTCCGTGGCTCCCTCGAAGTGGTGGGGGTGTATATTTTTCGGTGAACGAAAGGTCGCCCACATATGCCTGGCCATCCCGTCCACCACGTAATTATCATAGGGCAACATGTCTTTCCGCCAGCTCATGTGACAGTCCTGGCATTTTTTCCCCTTGTTGGGATCGCCTTCAGTAAGCTGGTCCTGCCACAGTTTCCATTCCTGGTAGGTAGTCTGTATGGGCAAGGTTGAACTGTCCTTCAAGCCGAAGGCCTGCCTCTCAGAAGGGGTGTAGACAGTTTCAGGGTTCCATCCAGTTTTTCTTCCAAGGTCCTTCATATGACTGTGGCATAGAGAGCAGAATTCGCCTTTTTCGAACACAGCGCTGTAAGAGGCCGCCATCGGAGGAACCACAACGTCGTCATAGGGTCCGAAGACCAGGATGGAAGGGCCCCTGCGAGACGCCTGTCTCTCGAGGACAGCACTCATCCTACTGGGAGAATTGTCATCGGGTATGACTTTGCGGACCTTGTGGCAGTAATCACAACTCACGCCATCCCATTCGGTACGGGGGGACGACAAGACCGCTCCCAAGTCTACCGACCACGGACCGGACGCTGCGGCTGAAGGGGCGTGGCATGTAGTGCAGTTTCCGTTACTCTCAGGATAGTCCAGCTTGAAGCCGGGAGCGACCCCGGGTCGCTTATAGGCGTCAGTTCCGTAATACATGTCCAATACTTTCGGATTAGAGGTTGTGTGGGCCATCTTTGACTTGTTCCAGTAACGGCTCAGCTTGACATGGCACTGGGCACAGGTCCGAGGAGAAATAAACCGGTAACCCGGTTGGTCGTTCAAGAAGACGGGATTAAGGAAAATATCCCCTACGTATCCGGAGCTGTCGCTGAACTTCCCGTTGTTGAACCACCCCTCTTTTCCTGCTGTCACCCGAACGCGGCCCCTTAAACGGGACTCCAGTCTAACAAAAAAACGCCCCTTCTTGTCCGTGAGGACATAATCGTCCTGGCCGGCAACCCTAACCCTAGCCTTTTCAACGGGTCCGTAAGCGGAAATAACCCGACCGGTGAGGATAAAACCAGGGCCTTCGATGGCTGACTTTTGGGCCTGAGTTGGTACTGATGACAGAATCATCAGCCACAGCAGGACTATTGAGGAAACACAGCATGTTCTAAGGAATTTGCTCTTCATGACTTCCTTCCATCTTCTTTGTCCTCAAGAACTAGGTGCTTTGCCGCGTAGCGAGAGTCAGAGATAATAGCTCTGGGTTGGAGTCTGGTGTCCAAAATCCCAAATTCCAAGCACCAAATCACAAATAGATTTCAAATTCCAATATCCAATGACCAAACACCCACGAGGAGACATTGTTTGATGGCTTCGTAAAAAGTCCAATTTCTGCGTTGCGCTTCATCTCGTTGTGATTGCGGCGTACGCTAAGTACGCCTCATCACACGAGATTTGCGCGCCTTGAACTTGAAGCT
>JAFDHB010000215.1 GCA_019308985.1 Deltaproteobacteria bacterium
ATAGATTGAATTATGTCTCAGATCTTTTGATAGCCTCATCGGAGAGGCCAGCAGCACGGAAGCCTACAAGGAAAGGGGGCATAGCCTTTTTGGTGTTGATGTATTATTAGGACTCAGTAAGCTAGATTCTTCATCAGAGACCAACTCAGGAAATGCGAGCCCATAATCTGGCGTCTTGTAATATTCCATATAATGTGCGATTGGCCGAGCGTCGGAAGAGAAGCGATGTTTTATGCATCGGTACCGGATGATTACCGGAACAAGTGGAACGGAGGCGTTTTCAACGTCTGGGAGCACGCAGGCACACTCTGGCTATGGGCTCATCCAGGGCTCTTGGGATGGAAGTTTGAGATTCGTTGGCTTTTCTCTCCAATCAATACGGGACCGAGAAGTCCCGGAGATCTTTGGGGTGTTGACAGCCTGGGGAATTTGCTTATTGTGGAAAACAAGCGGGCTGGAGGCGGAGATCCCTTCCAGGACTTCATAGGATTTCTGGAGGATTATCGGGAGCCCGGTATCGCGGCTGATGAGCTTCTCGATAAATGGGAAGGACTCCTGACCAAGGAAATCGAATCTGCGCCCTTATGGAGAGAAGACCCTGCCGGCACCTATCCGGGGGTGTTGCCTTACAGCCGCCATCGGGCCGAACTGCGTAGATGGCCGGACCTTACTGACAAGGTGGAGGGTATAGTTCTTGGCAGAACTTACAAGCGGGATGTTCAAAGGAAGCTCAAGGAGAGGGAGATGCGTGGATCTCCTCCTCCGATCTACGTTGGGTTCTTCACCTGCTCTTCGCCGAGACTTGTGAAGGCTACACCGAAGACGATCAAATCTCAGAGGCGTCTCGCTAATGGGAGTAATCCGCGACAAACTCTTTTAACTGCCGCGTGTGCCAGGAGAATATCAAACAAAAAGGTCCAAATCGTGGCCTTGGAGGTGATCTCAGGTGATCCTCATACAGAGCGGAATAGGGACCATTCTGCATAGGGGCTCTTTGGATTTTCGCCGGCCGACGTAAACCAATTGAATCTCTTGATGATAAAGGGAAAAGGGTCGTCCGCTTAGGCTTCAATCACCCTTTCCCATATCAAAAAGGAGTTGATTTTTGCTGGGACCGATGATGAATGGACTTACGTGTTCACAGTTGGTCAAAACCCCTTGCTCATAGCCTTCATATTCTGGCTGGGAAAAATCACACACGGGTGCTTAGGGACTGGATCCTGGATTAACAAAGACCGAGTAGGATAAGCGAGGATGGATGAATTAGGTTTTATGTCCCGAGAAAGCGCTAAGAAAAGTTAAAAGACCGGGGGAGTTCACATGGCCAAAGCCAAATTGCCAGAAGCGGGAAGGGAGAAAGTGAAGGAACTCTATAGGACAGGTTATGAAAAGGAAAGGATCTTTGACCTTATGAAGAACGAGGCCCTGCTTCACCTCGAGAGCGAGGAGGACATTTGGAGATGCCTTACGAGCCTGAAAGGTAAAGCTGGAGAGGTCACAGATAAGAAGCCAAAAAGGCCCAGGGGAAGATAAGTAAAAACGAGAAAGGAAAAACATTACGAAAAACTTTTACCGAAAACTGCGCAAGGCCGAAATCGGCAAAAGGGATGCGTGTTTCTCTATCTGCCTTATGGCCAAGGAAGCGCGTTGGGTGAAGGTGTAGGGCTGCTCGTAGGATCTTGTGGCTAGTCTTGTTCCGCTAAGTCCTTGAAGGCCCCGTCCATGTCTTTCTTCCGTTGGAGTCCGACACGGGGATGTTGGTGCTAGAGGAACCAAAAATTGTCCCCTTGTCTGGAGGTTGCGAGGTTGGTTCAAGCCGAATTTCGCAAGGGTTGGGGCAAGACTCAGAATTGCAAACCCTTTTTGATCTTTCCTATTCACCTTTTTAGTGAATTGATTTTGAAGGGTGGCGGAGCCTTTAGGCCTACAAGTAGCCAATATTGTGAAGAATTTGGGATCGTAAACGATCTCCTACCTAAGAGCCTTGCGAAATTCGGGTTCAAGCAGGAATATCGAAGTAAAGGGCTTTTGGAAAGAATCTGCCACTCGTTTATTCGATCATTTCCCCATTCCATCATTCAAGGCTGGTTCTTGGAGGCGAGGGACCGCGAACTCATTCATCGGGTTTTTACAGACGTCTGTTGCCAATTTTCGACAAGCGTGACTTTTCACATCTGCTCACACGGCAAAGGATGAGTGGGCTAAACAACGCGCAGAGGATCGAAGCTTGAGCCTGGGCGCTAACTTTCTCCGAAGAGACTCCGCCTCCTTCGGGCGATCATCGCCCTCATCATGTCTCCGGCATTTTCGGCATGATCCGCGATTGAACCGATTATCTCGGAAAGGCGCACCAGATGAAATATCCCGACGGGATCCAGGTCCATTGAAAAGATCTTTATCTTCAATTCGTCTTCTCTCTGGTCGGCCTCGTGTTCACCCTTGCGCAACTCGTGAATGATCTCCTTTACAATCCTGCGCTGCTTTTCAGAGTAAGTTTCAAAGTACTTTTTCGCCTCAGAGACCATTCTACTGAGGGATTCTATGGGTTCGATCACGGAGTCCACCAACAGGAACAGTTCCTTCTTCGCCCCCTCGGGAACACCGGGGCTCACCCTGTAGGAAAGCCAGTTGAGGGCCTCTTCAACAGAGTCGAGGACCTTATCCTGCTCTCTTATGTAAAGGAAGAGCTCAAATTTGGATACAGGCATACGGGTACCCTTTGGGATGTGACCCCGTATTCCGCGCTTTATGGCATCAGCCTCGCTCTCCAGTTTCACCACTTCCTGGCGGAGCGTCTCAAACTCTTCACACTTCTCCGAGGCGTAGCACTCCACCGCCTGCTGGAAGACCCAGGCACACTCCCTCACCTTTTCTGCATGCTCGTGCAGACCCTCAAAGGGAGACGTTACGAATATTGAAAAAAACGGAATTCGCATTCTCACCTCCTAGAACCGAGAAGTATTGCCCTAATATTTTCACTAGAACAGATCCTCATCCCCGAAACACCTCGGAGTATCGTTTCAGGGATTCGGGCTGGATGAGGATCTTTTTCTTCCTTCAAAAGACTCTTTGAATACGGCGAGGAGGTCCCGAGTCTCTTCAGCTATCCTGAGGCTGTTCTCAAGGAGGCCATAGAAAAGGATGCTCAGCCTGGTCTTTGACTCCCCTCTCTGTATCCGCTCAATCTGATTCTTGTCAGCCTGAGGAACAAACTCTCTCAGTCTTTCACATTGGTTGGAGACGTAGTCATAGTCAACCTTTTTTCTCCTCAGAAGCATTATTGAGGTGTTCCACAGAAGGCGCGTCAAGAGCGTCTTGATACGCCTCAGTTCTTGCTTCTGTGCGTCGGTGAACCCTGAATGGTAGTTCGCAAAATGCTCGCATGTACGCACCACCATGTCCCTGTGGCTCGCTGCGATTGACTGTAGGGCTCCGATGGTTTTTGAATATTCAAGCGTCCTGTCAATGTCCTCCTTGTGAAGAAAGGAAAGGGTCTCAAAGATATTCCCAATGATTATTTGGGTCTCCTTCTCGATCCTCTCGGCCTCGCCCCTCGTGGCTCTCAGTCTCTCCAGGTCCTCTGAAGCGGCCGCCTCATAACAGGCATCCAGATTATCACTTATGTCTTTCAGGAAATGGCCCGTCTGCTCGAAAGAACGCACAATTGCGTTGCTCGGGTCGGTCACGTCCCTGAAGTCGAAGGCCTCCATTTCCCTCCTCTCCTTCTCTCTCCTGAGGTGATAGCGATAGGAGGAGAGCAGGAGAAGGGTCACGAAGATCAGCAAACCCAGGATACCGGAAAGTTTCAGGAAATGGATAAGGAGCGCGAAGACGAACGAGGTGGTAAAGGCCGCTATGGCCGTAAAAAACCACCCTCCTATAACGGTTATCACGCCCGTGACCCTGTAAACCGCGCTCTCCCTTCCCCAGGCCTGGTCAGCCAAAGAGGTCCCCATGCCCACCATGAAGGTCACATATGTGGTGGAAAGGGGCAGCTTCAGGGAAGTGGCCAGCGAAATAATTGCGCTGGCGACCACCAGATTGACCGAGGCCCGCAAGAGATCGAAGGAAGGACGTATCCCATCTCCGGTCGCAGGGACCTGGGCCTTGCCGGGATCGAGACGGGCCGCCATGGCCTTGCGCAGGAGCACGGGCATGAGCCTTCTCAGGAAGCCGAAGACCGCCCGCACAAGGCCCACAATAACCCGCGAAGAGAACGATGAACCGAATCGTTCAATGCCCTCATCCTGCCTGGCCAGATTCACCTCTGTCAGTGTGACCGTGCGTGCCTTTCTTGACAACCATAGGGTAGCTACCATTACCCCTCCGGCAACCAGCAATAAGAAGGTGCTGGACTGCACGGGTCTCTCAAGGGCTTCCATGCTCACTGCCAGAGGCGCGCCTGCACTTTCAGCCACATGGTATGCGCTCAATCCTGCCAGGGGCACACCGATGAAATTCACCAGGTCGTTGGCGGCAAAGGCCATTGCGAGGGCGAAGGTCCCGATGAGCACAATGGGTTTGAGTACATTGACTCTGGTGAACAGCATCAATAGGTGAAACAAGGAACTAAAAAGGAGGAAGCTGACAGAGAGTATGAGCCAGGCGTTTGTCTTTATCCATAAAACGACCTCAGGGCTGAGAAAGGATGTACCCTTCGCACCCTTTATCAGAATGAAATAGGTAATCACAGAGAGGGCGATCCCCCCCCAGATACCACCATAGCGCCTCAAGCGTTTGACGTAATCAAACGTAAAGACGAGCCTGGTTATGAACTGAGAAATCAGGCCGCAAAAGAAAGCAACCACCACCGAGAGCAGGATCCCCATGATAATGGCAAGGGCCTTTGCGGTGTTTATATATTTCGTGAGCATTACATAGCTGTCTCCCGCCACGTGAATCTTCAATAGAGAGATGGCCACAGCGGCTCCCAGCAACTCAAAGACGATGGAAACGGTCGTGGAGGTCGGAAGGCCAAAGGTATTGAAAAGGTCCAAGAGAAGGACATCTGCGATCATTACGGCCAGAAAGATGGTGATCAACTCCGGCATGAGAAAGTACCTCGGGTGGAATATGCCCTTCCTCGCCACTTCCATCATGCCGCTCGAAAAGGTCACCCCCGCAAGTATGCCGAGACCGGCGATGATCATGATAATGTGCCGCGGAGCCACCCTGGAGCCGATAGAGGAGTTCAAGAAATTTACGGCATCGTTGCTCACCCCCACCATGAGGTCAAAGACCGCAAGGGCCCCCAGCACGATAATGCAGAAGACATAGAGTTCCATTGAACTCTCCTACACTCCCTCATCCCCGCCCAGTCTCTCAATCAGAGCAGGGCGGTTTATTCATCCCGAATTTCGCAAGGGTTGGGGCAAAACTCAGAATTGCAAACCCTTTTTGATCTTTTCTATTCACCTTTTTAGTGAATTGATTTTCAAGGGTAGGGGAGCCTTTAGGCCTACATTATGAAGAATTTAGGATCGTAAACGATCCCCTACCCAAAAGCCTTGCGAAATTCGGGGTCATATATTTCGTGGTTGAATTTACAAGAATTCTTGACCATTAGCCAGAAAAAATATCAAGAATCTCGGGAAGAATTGCCACTTCCCCCTCTCAACAAGCGTGCTTTCTCCATAGTATCCTGCTGGTAGATGAGAGAATCTTTTTGCATTTTTTGAAAAAAACTCTTGACATGGCTACCACAGTGTAGTACACGTACACTTGCGACGCGTTATTACCTCCCCAGAAAACCCCTGAGCCTTAGCACCCCCTCCAAAACCTGGCTCAGGGGTTTTCCCTTTCCCCCAGACCTTACGACGGGCCTTGAGGCCTTTCTTTTTTCTCACACTTTGGAGGTGTTATACCTTCCTTTTGCGGAATGAATACTCCATTCTCTCCAGGGCGAAACTCAATGGAAGCTTTTATTAATTGTCAAAGGCCCATTTTTTCTTTATAACTACTATAAAAGTCTGCCGTTTCCTGTATCCTTGTCAGCGTGCTCCAACTCGGGTTTTTCTTTTTCTAGCGAAGCTCTGCCTCAAAGCGACGAGTTGAGGAAAGATTAGCTGCGTTGCTTGAACAAAGCGATGCCGGATGCTCGATGCTGGATAAAACAATAAACAAGCCTTCCTCAAGATCCAGAAGATCCAGCATCTCTCCGAGCTGTAGGCTCTCCGAGCCGGAAGCCGGGAACCAGCATCTAGTATCTGTTCGCAAACTGCACAACAAGATACAGAAACTTGACACGAATTTTAAGATCTTAACCCATGTAGACGGCTAGTGACAAATATGCAGATCAAGTGAAGTGGAGGACCTTATTATGCCGAATAACCACAGGGAAGTTCCAGCCGAGGATCTGAGAGTTACCATTAAGCCGGAGGCGTTGCCCTTTGAAGATACTTCGGCCCTCGAGCCTCCCAAAAACCCCATCCTGGGACAGGAGCGGGCCATTGACGCGATCAAATTCGGTATCGGCATGAAGGAAGACGGGTATCACATTTATGTTGCAGGCCCCCCCAAAACAGGACTTACCTATATTGCCAAAACCCACCTTGAAGAGCAGGCCAAAAAAGAACCAACACCCCCGGACTGGTGTTATGTCTATAATTTCAAGGAACCTGATCGACCCAAGAGCATTAGTCTTACTGCCGGAAGGGGCAAAGAACTGAAAAAGGACATGGGCGAGTTCATAGAGTCCCTTAAGACAAAAATCCGCGAGGTCTTCGACAGTGACGATTACCGTGCCAGAGAAAACGAAGTGAACCAGGCCTTTGAGAGGGCGAAGCGAAAGATAACCGAAGAACTGGCGGGCCTGGCAAGACAGGAGGGCTTTATCCTACAGATATCCCAGGTGGGAATGGTGATAATCCCCGCTACCAGGGATGGTCAACCCATGAGCCAGGAAGACCTGGCCCAGTTGAGTGATGAAGAAAAGAAAAAGCTCCGGGAAAAGAGCGACGAGCTCCATGAAAAGATGAAAAGCGCCATCCAAAAAATCCGCGAGGCAGAAACAGAATTCAAGGCCAGGCGGAACAAACTGGACAACGAAATCGCACTATACGTGGTAGATCAACTCCTGGAATACTACATCAAGAAATACAAGGATGAACCTGATGCAATCGGTTACCTGAAAGAGGTCAAAGAAGACATACTTGAGAATATTGATGACTTCAAGAAACAATCTGAGCCTCCGCACCCCCAGGCGGCCCAGTTCCCGGTTCAACCCAAGGAGGTGGTATTCCGCAAATACGATGTCAATGTGCTGATTGATAATTCCGAGACAAACGGGGCACCGGTTCTTATAGAACCCAACCCCATTTACCCGAACCTGTTCGGTACCATCGAGAGGCAGGCATGGTTTGGGGCCCTGTTTACTGATTTTACAATGATCAAGCCCGGTGTCCTTCACAAGGCAAACGGGGGGTACCTCGTCCTGAAGGCCCTTGATCTCCTTAGATGGTACTTCTCGTGGGAGGCATTGAAAAGGGCCTTGAAGAACCGGGAGATCCGCATTGAAGACCTGGGCGAGCTTTACGGCCTCTTCAGCACAAAGACCATTAGGCCGGAGCCCATACCCCTTGATATCAAGATAGTCCTGACCGGAGATCCCTTTCTCTTTGAGCTGCTTTACATATACGATGACAGATTCCAAAAGCTGTTCAAGATTAAGGCCCACTTGGACGAGAGAATGGACAAAAAAGAAGATACTATCCTTCAATCCGCGCAAATGATAGGCCGCTTTTGCGCGGCACAAAACATACGCCACCTGGATCGCTCCGGGGTCGCCAGGGTCCTTGAATACAGCATGGAACGCACCGAGGACAGGCAAAAGCTCACCCTGGAACTCGCGGATATCAGTGACCTGATCAAGGAAGCCAATTATTTTGCATCCCAGGAGGGAAAAGACCTGATAACCCGCGAGCA
Source organism: Deltaproteobacteria bacterium (assembly GCA_019308985.1). Next base: position 7,924 of record JAFDHB010000215.1, read on the forward strand.
CGTGGAAAAGGCCATACAGAAAAGGATTTACAGGTCAAACCTTGTTGAGGAGAAGATCAAGGAACTGGTCAAGGACGACATCTTTTGGATAGAGACGGAGGGCTCCAAGGTCGGGCAGATCAACGGAATCTCCATCCTGATGACGGGTGACCATGAATTCGGGAAGCCCAACCGTATCACTGCCGTCGTTTCCGTAGGAAAAGAGGGCGTAATAGCCATAGAGAAGGAATCCAAGATGAGCGGTAATATCCACACTAAGGGGGTTCTCATCCTGACAAGCTTCCTCAAGGAGCGCTTTGGTCACAACAAGCCCCTTTCTCTAAACGCCACCCTCTGCTTTGAGCAGAGTTACGGACTGGTCGAAGGAGACAGCGCCTCCAGCACTGAACTTTTCGCCCTTCTGAGCGCACTGGCCAATGTACCCATTAACCAGGGGATAGCGGTGACGGGTTCAGTCAGTCAAAAGGGAGAGATCCAGGCAGTAGGGGGGGTGAACAGAAAGATAGAGGCCTTTTTTGACATCTGTAAGCACAAGGGCCTAAATGGGCAACAGGGTGTTATAATTCCCGAAAAGAACATCCGAAACCTGATGCTCAAGCAGGAAGTCATAGATGCAGTAAGGGAAGGCAAATTTCATATCTGGCCCATATCCACCATAGAAGAGGGAATAGAAATCTTGACAGGCATTGAGGCAGGAACCCTGCAACCGGACGGCACCTACCCTGAAGGGACCCTTTTCAGGAAGGTAGACGACAGGCTGGTTGAAATTGCAGAACTGGTAAAGAGGTTTGCAAAAGAGGAAGAGGTGTCGGGAAATAAGGAGGCTTCAAATGGAGAATGAGAAGTTGGTTCACATAAAGGAGGTTTACATAAAGTCGGACCCTGGGGCCGGAAAAATGGTTATCCTAAAGGAAGAGCCCGACGCGAAGCGATATTTCTTGATGTTCGTGGGCGATGCGGAGTTTGCCGCCATTGCCAAAGAGCAGGGCCTCATGGAGCCAAAACGGCCTCTCACTCATCAGCTTTACCTGAGCATAATTGAGAGGCTTCCGGTGGAGTTCCTGCGCGTCGAGATCACCCACATGAAGGATGATACCTTCTATGCCAACGTTGTTTTCAAGGCGGAAGGAGTGGAACACCGGGTCGACAGCAGGCCCAGCGACGGGGTCGCCCTTGCCCTGAACAGGAAGATCCCCATTTTGGTCAATGAGAAGCTGTTTCGCCGGGAGCTGACCCAGGAAGAAATCGATGAATACGAAGGGATTGTCAAGACCATAAAATTCTAGTGGCTTCCCCTGTCTCTCTCCAGCTCCCTTTCGATCATCTCACGGAATCCCTTGAGGCTGCGATCCCTCAAAAATCTCCCGTTGACGAACACGGAAGGCACGCTTTTGACCCCTATTCTCTTGGCCTCACTCCGGTCCCTATCAAGCAATAGAGCTATGTCCGGAGAGTTTAGATCCCTATCGAATCTGTCCATATCCATGCCCAATCTCTCGGCTACTTTCACGATCACCTCATTATTGAGCCATTTCTGTTTTCTCCTTCAAGGAGGTTGCCCAGATGTGCCAGTGCATATAGCTTCAAGGGCCTGCTCGCTGAATTATGTCTTGCCTATTGGTAGGCAATTAATGATATACTAAAAACCATGGTATTGAAACATAAACCTTGCTACCATCCGACATCGGATTTTGGCTTGTCCTATGAAACTTATTGGTGATTGGTTCAAGCGACACTTCTCCGACCCGCAGGTAGTCATCCTCGCGGTCCTCCTGGCCTTTGGGACGATAATCATCCTGATCCTTGGAAACATGCTGGCCCCTGTCCTGGCCAGCATGGTGATCGCCTATCTCCTTGAAGGGTTGGTTGGCCTGTTGGTGCGCTTTCGAGTGCCCC
>JAFDHB010000216.1 GCA_019308985.1 Deltaproteobacteria bacterium
ATGCGCAGTAGCTATCGTTATACCACGCGCCTTCTCCTCAGGCGCCTTGTCTATCTCATCAAACGGCACATACTCAGCCAGACTCTTCTTGGCTAAATGCTTCGTAATAGCCGCTGTCAACGTCGTCTTACCATGATCTATATGACCTATGGTACCTACATTCACATGCGGCTTCTTCCTCTCAAACTTCTTCTTCGACATCACTTACCTCCTTGAAAGACTCTGAACTTTCCTGATTTTCTCACCCTCTCATCTCGTCCACATATGGAATCGACCGATTAATTTCGACTCTTTCTACCATCGATAGTGGGCAAAGGCCTTGTTGGCTTCGGCCATTCTATGGGTGTCTTCTTTCTTTTTTATGGCGGATCCCCTGTTGTTGGCAGCATCCATGAGCTCCCCGGCGAGCTTGGCAGCCATACTCTTCTCTCCCCTTGCTTTGGCATAGTTGATAATCCACCTTATACTGAGGGCCTGGCTCCGAGAAGGCCTGACTTCAGTAGGCACCTGATAGGTAGACCCCCCCACCCGGCGGGATCTCACCTCCACTACAGGCTTGACGTTATTGACCGCCCTTTGAAACACCACCAAAGGGTCCTCCTTGGCCCTGGACCGAACAATCTCAAGGGCCTCGTACAATATGGACTGGGCGACGCTCTTCTTGCCTTTTTTCATGAGGCAGTTGATAAACTTGGCTACCAGTTTCGACTTGTACTTCGGATCGGGGATAATGCCCCTTTTTTCTACCACTCTCTTCCTGGGCATATAAACTCCTTATCAAATACCCTTTGGTTTCTTAGCGCCGTACTTGGATCGACTCTGGCGCCGGTCCTCAACCCCCGAGGTGTCCATGGTACCCCTTATTATATGATACCTGACACCCGGCAAATCCTTTACACGCCCTCCCCGGATCAGCACGACCGAGTGCTCCTGGAGATTATGTCCCACCCCGGGTATATAGGAAGTGACCTCTATGCCGTTGGTCAGCCTCACCCTTGCCACCTTCCTGAGGGCTGAGTTGGGTTTCTTGGGTGTAGAGGTATACACCCTGACACATACTCCCCTTTTCTGGGGGCAGCCCTGTAAGGCAGGGGTCTTTGCTTTCTTCTTCGTCTTTTCCCGTCCTTTTCTTACCAGTTGATTAATTGTGGGCATAGGTCATTTCTCCCTCCCCCACCGAAACAGGGTGGAGGAATAATTAAAACAACAAAATTTATTTTTTTATTTTCTCTACGCCAATTTGTCAAGCGATTTTCTTGACTCCCCGGCAACAATTTACATGTTCGCCCCTATCTCCAGGTTCCTGTATTCCCGGAGCCCGGTCCCGGCGGGAATCAAACGCCCCATTATGACATTTTCTTTGAGTCCTTTAAGGTAATCTATCTTCCCAGCCACTGCCGCATCAGCAAGCACCTTCGTGGTCTCCTGGAAGGACGCAGCGGAGATGAAGCTTTCGGTACTAAGGGAGGCCTTGGTTATCCCCAGCAGAAGCGGCTCTGCCGTAGCCGGTTTGCCCCCCTGCTCAATGATCTTTTGGTTTTCCTCTTCAAATTTCCACTTCTCCACGCTCTCTCCCAGCAGAAAACCGGAATCACCAACATCCCTGACCGTGACCTGACGCAACATCTGTCTCACGATAACCTCGATGTGCTTGTCATTGATGCTCACTCCCTGCAACCTGTAAACTTCTTGTACCTCGTCCACAAGGTACTTTGCCAACTCTTTCACACCCCTGATCCGCAATATGTCGTGGGGATTAGCGGAGCCGTCCATCAGCGGCTCTCCTGCCCTGACATAATCACCCTCCAGCACGCTCACGTGTTTGCCCTTGGAGATATAGTATTCTACGGGTTCACCCACGTCAGGGGTTATGGTCACCTTTCTCCTGCCCTTAGAGTACTGACCGAAGGATACGGTCCCGTCTATCTCGGTCAAGATCGCGTGTTCTTTCGGTTTCCTGACCTCAAACAGTTCGGCGACCCGTGGCAGTCCGCCGGTAATGTCCTTCGTCTTGGTCGTCTCCCTGGGGATCTTGGCCAGCACCGTCCCGGGTGACACCACGTCCCCCTCGTTGACCATGATGATTGCCCCTATGGGCAGGTGATACCGCGCCTGGACCTTCTTCACCCCGGGGACCGAGGCTGTTTTTCCTTCCTCATCTTTTATGGATATACGAGGTCGGGCTTCCATGTCACTGGACTCCACGATGACCCGGCTGATCTTCCCCGTCACCTTGTCTCTTCTTTCCTGCATCGTGACCCCGTCAATAATGTCCCCGAACTTGACCACGCCGCCCACCTCTGTGAGAATGGGTATGTTGAAGGGATCCCACTCGGCCAGGACCTGGTTGGCCTTGATCTTTTGACCATCTCTTACCTTGAGAATAGCCCCATAGGTTATGGGGTACCTCTCTATCTCCTTGTTCCCCTTGCCGAGAATGGCAATTTCGCCGTTGCGGTTCATGGCGACAAGGCTTCCCTCGGCATTCTCCACCGTCTTCAAGTTCTCGAATTTGACCTTTCCGGGATTCCTGGCTTCCACCGTAGTCTGCTCGACTCTCTTGCTGGCGGTTCCGCCGATATGGAATGTCCTCATGGTCAACTGGGTGCCCGGCTCCCCTATGGATTGAGCGGCAATAATGCCGATGGCCTCACCTATGTTGACCTCGTGTCCATGTGCAAGGTCACGGCCATAGCACTTCTTGCACACGCCCCTTCTAGCCTCACAGGTCAAGACAGACCTGATCTTCACCCTTTCAAGGCCTGCATCCTGTATCTTGTTGACTTTTTCCTCGTCTATCTCCTCATTGGCTGCCACTAACAGTTCACCTGTTATGGGATCGTAGACATCCTCCAGTGCCACCCTTCCGAGGACCCTTTCACCCACGCGCTGTATGATTTCACCGCCCTCTACAAGGGCCGAGGCCCAAATGCCATCGACCGTCCCACAATCTTCCTCAGTGATGACCGTATCCTGGGCCACATCAACGAGCCTCCTGGTGAGGTAGCCCGAATTGGCCGTCTTCAATGCAGTATCAGCGAGACCCTTCCTCGCCCCGTGGGTGGAAATGAAGTACTGCAAGACAGTAAGACCTTCCCGGAAATTGGAGGTGATAGGGGTCTCAATGATTTCCCCGGACGGCTTGGCCATCAAGCCCCTCATTCCCGCCAACTGCCGCATCTGGTCCTTACTACCCCTTGCGCCCGAATCCGACATCATGTATATGGTGTTGAAGCTAGGGGTGTTCACCTTCTTTCCATTCGGACCTTCTGCCTCCTCAAAGGCCATCTCCTTCATCATCTCAGCGGCGATATTCTCTGTCGACTGAGCCCATATGTCTATCACCTTGTTGTACTTCTCCCCGTCGGTGATCAATCCGCTCCTGTACTGGTCATCTATCTTTTTCACTTCCTTTTCGGCCTTTTCGATGATCTCCTCCTTGGCTCTGGGGATCGTCATGTCATCTATGGACAGTGAGATCCCGGAAAAGGTGGCATATTTGTAACCCAGGTCCTTAAGCCTGTCAGACAGTATGACCGTGGCCTTGATGCCTTCCCGTCTATAGGATTCGTTGACCAGGTTCCTCAGCTCCTTCTTGGTCATTACCCTGTTTACCAGGGAAAAGGGCAGACTTTTCGGCAGTATCTCGTAGAGCAAGACCCTCCCCGTCGTAGTCTCCTCGATCTTTCCGTTTATCCTGACCTTGATGGAGGCATGAAGATCCAGCTCCCCCGCATCATGGGCCATTCTGACTTCATCCAGGCCGGCGAAGATCTTTCCTTCGCCCTTCGAAAACGGTCTCTCTCTCGTCATGTAGTAGATTCCCAAAACAATGTCCTGGCTGGGCACTATGATAGGATCTCCGTTTGCCGGAGAGAGGATATTGTTGGTGGACATCATCAAGACCCTCGCCTCTATTTGGGCCTCGATTGATAGCGGTACATGGACCGCCATCTGGTCTCCATCAAAATCTGCATTGAACGCAGTGCATACCAGGGGATGTAACTGAATGGCCTTTCCTTCTATCAAGATGGGTTCAAATGCCTGGATACCGAGACGGTGCAATGTAGGGGCCCTGTTCAAGAGGATACAGTATTCCCTCACCACCTCGTCCAGGGCATCCCAGACTTCCGGTGTCTCCCTCTCTACCATCCTCTTTGCAGACTTGATGGTCGTGGCAAGGCCCTTTTCATCAAGCTTGTTGTAGATGAAGGGCTTGAACAGCTCAAGTGCCATCTTCTTGGGGAGCCCGCACTGGTGGAGTCTCAGATCAGGCCCCACCACTATGACCGATCTCCCCGAGTAATCCACCCTTTTCCCAAGGAGATTCTGTCTGAATCTGCCCTGTTTTCCCTTGAGCATGTCACTCAAGGATTTGAAGGGGCGTTTGTTTGCGCCCGTTACCACCTTCCCCCGTCTTCCGTTGTCAAAGAGGACATCTACGGCTTCCTGGAGCATCCTCTTCTCGTTCCTGACGATGATATCAGGAGCATTTAGCTCCAGCAGTCTCTTGAGGCGGTTGTTTCTGTTGATGACCCTCCTGTAGAGGTCGTTCAAGTCGGATGTTGCAAACCTGCCTCCATCCAGAGGTACGAGAGGCCTCAGGTCCGGAGGAAGGACAGGGATGACATCCATAATTGTCCATTCCGGCTTATTCTTCGACTCCCTGAATGCGTCTATGACCTTCAATCTCTTGGCCAACTTCTTCCTCTTCGCATCTGAGCGGGTCTGCATCATCTCCGCTCTCAAGGTGCTTGAAAGCTCTTCCAGGTCCAGCTCCCTGAGTATCTTTTGTATGGCCTCCGCGCCGATTCCCACCTCGAACCTGTCTCCATACTCTTCCCTCGCCCTCATCAGTTGCTCGTCGGTAAGCAATGACCCTTTGCCCAGGGGGGTGTCTTTCGGATCTATGACGATATAGTTCTCAAAGTAGAGGACCCTTTCCAGATCCTTGAGCGTCAAATCAACTAGATTACCGATCTTTGAGGGAAGGCACTTCAAGAACCATATATGCGCCACGGGAGAGGCCAGTTCAATGTGGCCCATGCGCTCGCGCCTCACCTTTGATTGTATGACTTCAACACCGCATTTCTCGCACACAATGCCCCGGTGCTTCATTCTCTTGTACTTGCCGCAGTTGCATTCATAGTCTTTGATGGGCCCGAAAATCTTGGAACAAAAAAGCCCGTCCCGCTCGGGTTTGAAAGTCCTGTAGTTGATTGTCTCAGGCTTCTTTACTTCGCCGTAGGACCTCTCCCTTATCTTTTCCGGCGAAGACAGGGAGATCTTCACGGCGTTGTAACTTGACGGATCTTTCGGCTTTGTAAAGAAATTGTATAATTCCTCCACCTTAAAGCTCCTTTTGACCAATTGTTGATCAATTGTTGATGGTCTCGCAAAATCCCAAATACAGATCCTTCCCAAAAGACTCCAGACGCAAGGTGAGCCTTCCGAAACCCCAC
>JAFDHB010000042.1 GCA_019308985.1 Deltaproteobacteria bacterium
CTCACCGGCGCCGAGGCCGTCTTGCGTCTTCGCGCATTGCGATCCAGCCACGACTTTGATGAGTACTGGATCTTCCATGAGTCCCAAGAATACCAACGTAATCACAGATCCCTCCATGCTGGCGGTATCGTGCCGCCCACCTTGAAACCCCGACAAACTCGCAAGCGAAATCATCTGAAAGCCATCAAATAAGGAGTATTTCATCAAAATGGATCTGGTAATATACGCTAATAACTGTTGCTCAAGGTCGTCCCAAAAGAGCCCCACCCAATTGGGATGGCAAAGTAGAAAATTTCAAGTAAGCGTTCAAGTTGAGCTTGAGAAATCCCGCCGTCGGGAACGCGCGAATCTCGTGTGATCACCGCCCAAAGACGCGGTATCTTCGAGAGGCGTACTAGCCGTACGCAGCAATCACAACGAGATGAATATAAGCCGGAGCTTCTTCTTCCGCCCTCTCTCAGCGAGTCATGGCAGGGCAAAAGAGTCGAATTCCCGGATAGTAAAGCCTTGACAAGGGTCATTCGGCATGATAAATCAACTCCTGTCCTCAGTTCGGGGATGGTACAAACGCGGCCTCTTAGATCGGCTCTATTGTACGGTGTTCAACAGGAAAGTAGTAGTCCGCAAAGGGTCTTTCGGTTTCCTCTTTCTCATTGGCAAAAACCCCCGCTTGTCACTTGAGAACCAGAATCCCAGGCCTAGAAGCGATCCGAAGTGATGCGGCACAGAGAGTTATGAGGATCCCTCATGTCCTCCCCGATACCAAGGAGGTATTGGTGCCTGCAAGTCAGCCTTTTAATAATGGGTGAAAGGAGGTGAGAAGGAAATATTTGCATTTTTTCACTTCTGGTCATAGAGAATGGTGAGTATCGGAGAAACTTAATTCTTCAGGAGGGATGGATCATGATAAGGAAGAGCCTACTCTTAGTTTGTGGAATCGTTTGTCTCGGGTTAATCTTTTCCACTTTACCTATGGATAAGGCCTTTGGTGCCGAAAAGGTCATCAAGCTGAAGGCCGCCAATTTCTTCCCCCCGCCGTCAAAACAATCCAAGATACTCCAGGAATTCGTCAATGAACTGGAGACCCGCTCAAAGGGAAGGATAAAGGTCCAATATTTTGCGGGCGGATCACTGCTCAAGGCGCCTGCTATTTACAAGGGGATCGAAGCGGGCATTACTGACATTGGTTATTCTCACGTATATTACACGCCTGGCCGCATGCCTGCCTCCGAAGGTGCCGGCCTCCCCATGGGGGTTCCCAGCGGGTGGGTTGGAGCCCACTTGGCCTGGGATTTTTACAACGAATTCAAGCTCAAGGAATGGGACAAGGTCAAGCTGCTTGCTTTCCATGACAACGCCCCAAGCATGATCATCTCGAAAAAACCAGTGAGAAGACTTGAAGATTTGAAAGGCCTGACCATCAGGGCACCCGGCCTTTCGGGAGAAATCGTGAAGGCACTTGGCGCAACGCCCGCCCCAACTCCCATGATGGAGGTCTATGATGCCATTGCCAAGGGGGTTGTGGATGGTGTGTGGGCACCATGGGAGACACTCAAGACCTTTAGGTTTGCCGAGGTGGCAAAATACGTCATTGTGTGCTGGCAGATAGGAGCATCCTATCCCTTTTACCTGGCCATGAACAAGAATACTTACAACAAACTGCCCCGGGACCTCCAATCCCTTATAGACGTTATGAGCGGTGAATACCAGGAACGATATGCCCTGATGTGGAACGAGATCGAGCTCGTGGGTAAGGCCTTCGGGCGCACAAAAGGGATGGAATACATCGAGCTATCTGATGAAGAAGCCGCCAGGTGGAAAAAGGCCGTCGGGCCAGTCTTTACTAATTATATCAGTATGATGAGAGGCAAAGGGTTTTCGGGGTCGGAAGTCAAGGCATGGGTTGACTATATGAGGGAGAGGATTGCATACTGGACCAAGAAACAGATAGAATACAAGATTCCTTCTCCTACAGGCCCTGCCGCTATGCATCCTGAGGCTTACGTGCTGAAGTAAGAAACAAGAAGCAAACAGAGGCATCCCCACCCATCCCCGGAAAAGGGGGGAAATGGGTGGGGAGATCTATTGCCTGAAGCATTTTGGATTTCCCTTATGTTAGAGAAACTTGAAAGATTCAACAAACGAATAAGCGAATGGTTTGAGTGGATCGGCTTCTTCGCCATATTCTTTATGGTAGTACTTACGTGCGTGGACGTCATCGGAGCCAAGCTCTTTCGCACTCCTGTTTTCGGGGCCCTGGACGTAATGATGCTGGCCCAGTTGATCGCGGTATCCTTTGCGGTGTCCATGGCCCTGATCTTTGGAAGGCATGTTCAGGTTGAGTTTTTTGTTCCCCTTTTACCCAAACGTCTCCAGCATCTCGTAGACTGTATCGTCAATCTCCTTGGCTTCGTTCTGTTCGTACTGATCGTGTGGCGCCTCTTCGTTTATGGTTATCACATGAAGATCGGGGGCGAGGAATCCATGACCGCACGCATCCCCTTGTGGCCCTTTGCCTATGCAGGTGCAATCGGTTGTATACCCGTGTGCCTGGTTTTTCTGCAATATTTCATCAGTTCGATCTTGAAGTTGGTGCGAAAATGACTCCGGAGACCGCAGGAATTATTGGTATCTGTCTGCTTCTTGTCCTCTTCCTCCTCAGGATGCCTGTTGCCTTTGCCATGGCCTTTGTGGGGTTTCTCGGCCTTCTCCATCTAGCTGGCCCCGGTCCCGCCCTTAATCTTCTTGCGCAGGACATATACGAGGGATTTTCCTCTTATCCCCTTTCTGTAATCCCCATGTTTATTCTCATGGGATCCTTCGCCTTCGCCTCCGGCATCAGTGAAAGGCTTTACAGGACCACCCACACATGGGTAGGCTCCCTGCGCGGTGGGCTGACAATCGCCACGGTCCTTGCCTGTGCCGGGTTTGCGGCCATCTGCGGTTCTACCGCGGCCACGGCGGCGACCATGGGTAAGATAGCCCTCCCCGAGATGCGTAAATACAACTATGACAACACCCTTGCCACGGGCACGGTTGCATCTGCGGGGACCCTTGGCATTCTTATTCCTCCAAGTACCATCCTTATCGTCTATGGCATCCTTGTGGAGGAGTCCATCGGCAGGCTCTTCGTGGCCGGAATCCTGCCCGGAGCCCTGTTGAGTCTTTTGTTCGTCGCAACCGTGGCCATCCTATGCTTCCGGAATCCCGAGCTGGGTCCCCCGGGCCCTTCCACCACCTGGGTGGAAAAGATCAAGGCCACCGGAGGTATCTTGGAGGCCATAATCCTCTTTTTCTTGGCCATCGGGGGCCTGTTCCTGGGGTGGTTCAGCCCCACCCAGGCAGGGGCAATAGGTGCCGGCGGGGCGCTTTTCATCGGGCTAATCAGGCGGAAACTGACCTGGAATACCTTTGTGGAAGCCGGCAAGGACGGGCTCAAGACGGGCTGCATGGTCCTTTTCATAATTACGGGCGCGGTTGTATTCGGTCACTTCCTGGCCATGTCCAACATCCCCTTTAGACTGGCGGACTTCGTGGGCAACCTCCCCATACATCCCATGGCCATCATGTCTATCATAGTATTCATATATTTTATCGGTGGCTTTTTCATGGATTCCATGGCACTCGTGGTGGTCACCATCCCCATCTTCTACCCCATCGTCCAGAGGCTTGGTTTCGACCCTATCTGGTTCGGCGTGATAATCGTGCTTACCGGCGAAATGGGCGTGATCACACCTCCTGTGGGCGTCAACGTCTTTGTGATAAAGGGAATCGCCCCGGACATCCCCCTTCATATCATATTCAAGGGCATCTTCCCTTTCCTCGCCGCCCTGGTAATCCTGACGATAATCATCATGGCGGTACCACAGATAGCAACCTTTCTCCCAAGCCTTATTTCTTATTAGAACATTACCGTCTCTCAAGGTATTCAATGCTCTCGAGGCCTTCGACCCTCTCCTCGCACTATATGCATCTGCCCCTTTTTTTCCTTCCCTATCGAGGATCATCGTGATAATAAATCACTTTTGTTGTATCGGTCCCGCCCGTGTGGCCGGGGAATCTATCTGACTGGTGGAGTCCTTGGATGTCTCCTGGGAGGCTCGTAAAAATTGATCTTGAAAAGGGTCGAGTGGATGACCAGGTAATCCATGGTGATGTGATTCGCGATTTCTGCGGTGGGAGGGGGCTCAATATGAGATTACTCTCCCCGCATCTTTCAGCGCCCGGGGCCCCTCTTGCGCCTGGTAACCCCATAGTCTTCAGTCCCGGCCTACTTTGCGGCTTGCCGAGCCTGGGGTCCAGGATGAGCATAAGCTCCAGGTCGCCCGAGACCGGGCACCTGGGCGATTCAAATATTGGCGGAGAACTGGGGGCGGAGCTGAAGGCCGCCGGCATAGATGCCGTCATGGTTGTCGGGCGAAGCAGCTCGCCGGTATATATCCTCATTCAAGACGACCGGGTGGAGATTCGGGATGCAAGACACCTCTGGGGAAAAGACCCCGTGGAGACTCAGAGGCGCATACGTGCAGACCTCCGGGATGATAGGTTAAAGATAGCAACTATAGGTATAGCAGGCGAAAACAGGGTTCGATTCGCCGGTGTACGCAGCGGCCTCAAAAATATGGCGGGCCGAACCGGCATGGGGGCTGTGATGGGCTCCAAGAAGCTCAAGGCCATCGCCGTGCGAGGCACTCGTGACATTCATCCCCGGGACCCAAATGGATATCTGGCCTTCTATGGCCAGGTCTATGACGGGATACTCAAAAGCAAGTGGATCCAGGCCCTCGGGCGATGGGGGACACCGCTCCTTATGAAAAACTCCAACACCCTGGGTTTTCTCAGCGTCCGCAACAACCAGTCCACCACCTTCGGTGACAAGGGCGACTACCTGGACGCGGAGCATCTCGATAATTACTCAAGGGGAATGGTCGCCTGTACAAGCTGTCCCGTGCATTGCAGACACCGCTATTACATTGATTCGGGTCCTTACGCAGGAACATCGGGCGAAGGGCCTGAATACGCCTCCATAGGGTCCATGGGCTCAAAGTTGGGCAATGAAAACCTGGAATGCGCCATTTACGCGTCAGAACTTTGCAATCGCCTGGGCCTCGACACCATATCAACAGGGTCTTACATTGCGTGGGCCATGGAGCTTTACCAGAGGGGCATCATTGATGACGCGTTGGTGGGATACCCTATTCCATGGGGGGATCAGGAAGCCATCATAAGGCTGATCCAGGACATCGCCAATCGGGAAGGATTCGGGGATATCCTTGCTGAAGGGAGGTTCGCCCTGGAAGCCATAGCGCCCGAAGGAAAGGAGTACCTCCTTCAAATCAAGGGGCTTCCCATTGAGATGACGGACGAGAGGGCCCCCAAGAGCTTCGCCATGGGCATGGCCACTGCGTCTCGAGGTGCCTGTCACATGAGGAGCCGCCCTTCTCTGGACGTGTTGGGCCTCCCGGTCCCCCTGTTGAGAGACCTTTACGGCGGCGAGGTTTCCCCCTCATACCTGGATTATCAGGGCAAGGGGCGCATGGTCTGGTGGCACGAAAGGAACAACGCCCTTTGTGATTCCCTGGGGGTGTGCCGTTTCATCTCCGTGTTCAGCAGTCCCAACGCCCCGAAGGCAAAGGAATTTGCCCGGTTGATCTATTGTGCCTTTGGCAGAAGGTACGATCCTGATGAACTCTGGGACGTGGGTGAACGAGTATGCACCCTGGAACGGATGATACTCCTGGGCAATGGTATCACAAAGGATGACGATACCCTGCCTTCCAGGTACTTTGATGAACCCATCGAGGACGGTCCGGCCAAGGGCGAGGTGATAGATCCCGCGAGATTCGAAGAAATGCTCCGGGAGTACTACTACCTCCATGGTTGGGATAAGCGCGGGGTTCCAAAAGAGAACACATTAAGGAGACTCGGACTATCAGAGGTGACACAGGTCAATGAGCAAGGCCCTCAGATTAAGAATCAAACCTGACCTCTGTTCAGGATGCCGGCTGTGCGAGATTATCTGCTCGCTCAGTCACTTGGGATCGGTCAACACCAATCGGTCTGCTATCCGCATCCTGAAAGACGAATTGGGCACGGGCGCGTGCAGGCCCAGGGTCTGTATCCAGTGCAAGAAGATGCTGTGCTTGGGCCAAGAGCGGGAAAAGGCGAAAGAGTACAAGGGGCGCTTTCTATGGGATGAAACTTTGGAAGGATCATGCCCATTCAAGGCCTTACCCTCGTGGAACGGCGAGGTCTACCATTGTGACCTTTGTGGCGGAGATCCAGCCTGTGTCAAGTATTGCAGCACCGGCGCCATCAGCATCTAGATAGGATCTGCTGGCAAAAGGGAAAGATAGCGTGGAAAAAATCATTCGCAAAATACTCCTGGTGTTCGCGGCAGGGTGTGCAGGAGGCCTTGCAAACAGTATCGTCGTATGGATCTTCGGCCAGTGGGGCATTACCACAGCCCTTGGTGTGAAGATAGCCCCCGCTCTGAGCCCGGGGTGGCTTTACCCCAGGATCGTATGGGGTGGAATCTGGGGGTTTCTCTTCCTATTGCCCATCTTGAGACGGAGCACCATCTCCAGGGGATTCCTTCTCAGCCTTGGTCCGACTATAGTGCAGTTTTTCTACGTCTTTCCCGTAAAAGCCCACAAGGGAATCCTGGGTGTTGATTTGGGCATCCTCACCCCTCTGTTCGTCCTTTTCTTCAACTTTGTGTGGGGATTCAGTGCGGCGTTTCTCCTCAAGCTCGCCAGGAGCAACTAGACCTCTTACCCTCCTGTGGGAGAGGCTTCCAGCCTCGATCCCGAGATCGCGACAAGATGTGGAGTGGGGGGTCACATGTTAACGGGCTGTTTCCCAAATCATTCCGTTGCATTTATCTCTGAATAGAGCGAATAGACCATCATTACCGTTGTGGTACCTGTAAATTGCTCCTACTGTAGGAGCAAGGTCCTCCTTGCGACGAGAGGTTCAAACTTCAAGATTCATCAGGTTTTGGGCAATCGCCCTTTAATGGGCGACCCTGTACACACAGGGAAGACACTATGAAGCGATCAACTGCGGGATTTGCCCTCTTCTTAGCTGATATTTTATGAGGTTGTCACAATCGATCCAGAGGGCTTTTAACTCCCTGTGGCCCTTGGCGCAACACGTGGGTGTAGATCATGGTAGTGGAAACATCCTTATGACCCAAGAGGCTCTGAATGGTACGAATATCAGTTCCAGTCTTCCGCCATTTCCATTCCGTGGCCGCGTTTGGGTATTTCCTCCCCAGAGCATGGGGCAGGTACACCTCACCGTAACCATCAGCCAGGTCCTTTTCGTGAATGAGCTTGACCCGCCCAAGGTGCGTATTCAATGCAGGCTTGATACTTTCAGGAAGCGGCACAAGCCTGTCCCTTATCGCCTTTCCCGTCCCGCACCCTTATCTCGTTCATTTCAAAATCAATGTCCTTTACTCTCAAGCGGATACACTCCATCAGTCGAAGCCCGCTTCCGTAAAGCAACTTGGCCATGAGCTGGGTGGTTCCGCTCATGGCCGTTAGCACCCGCCGGGTCTCTTCTTTGCTCATGACTACCGGTAGGCGCTGCTTTTTCCGTGATCTCACGGCATTGATCCGTCCCTCATGAACCAGTGAACCAGTGAACCAGGGGACGACCTTCAATAATTAAATAACTTGGACGTGAACCAGGGGACGACCTTCAATAATTAAATAACTTGACATAAGGTTTATCCGGGAATATTTTGCAGGCATGCCCAGGATAGCCCGATTAGATACTCCCGGCCTCTTGCATCATGTTATGATCAGAGGAATAGAACGCCGGAAGATATTCAATGATGATAAAGATCGTGAAAACTTCATTGAAAGGCTGTCTATTCTCCTGCCTGAAACCAAGACCAAGTGCTATGCATGGTCATTTCTATCTAATCACGCACATTTTTTGCTGAGAAGCGGTCCTGGAGGTATTGCCGCTCTTATGAGAAGATTGCTCACTGGCTATGCGGTTTCTTATAACAGGAGGCACAAGCGGCACGGGCAGCTTTTCCAAAACAGATATAAGTCGATTATATGCCAGGAAGATGCCTATTTGCAGGAAGTGGTTCGGTATATTCATTTGAATCCCTTTAGGGCGAAGGTAGTGGCTGATTTGAAGGAACTGGCCCGTTATAGATACTGCGGTCATAGTGCCTTGATGGGAAAGAAAGAGAGGCAATGGCAAGATGTTGAATATGTTTTAGGTTTTTTTGGAACAAGGGTTGGTGAAGCGAGAAAGCGATACGCATCCTATGTTAGAGAAGGCATTGTCTTGGGGAGGCGGCCTGAGTTGGTAGGAGGCGGTTTGATACGGAGCCTTGGTGGTTGGGATGAAGTCAAGAAGATGAGGCTGAAGGGACAGGACCGCATCAAGAGCGATCAACGAATATTAGGGGATAGCGATTTTGTGAGTGATGTACTTTCAGAATCGGAAAAGCAATTTTCCCGGAGATATAGACTCAAAAGCCTGGGCTATGATTTTGAAAAAGTTGTTGAAAGAGTGTCCAAACTATTTCACTTGGAAAAGGGATACATAACCGGAAAAGGGAGGCAAAAGGACCGGGTGAGGGCCAGGGATTTACTCTGCTATTGGGCTGTGGTTGACTTGGGAATGTCAATGGTAGATCTGGCTAGGAAGTTTGACATAACGCCTGGTGCTATCAGTTATGCGGTTCAGCGGGGAGAGAAAATAGCGAAAGAAGGGGGCTACGAGCTTGATAATCAGGTTATTTGAATATTGAAGGTCGTCCCCTTCTTGACTTCTTGACTTCTTGATTTCTTCAGAGGACTCCATATGAGATTTGAAAGTGGCTTGACTTTTGTGTGGGTATGATATATTGTCATACCAAAGGTGATATTATGTCTAAGACCAAAGTAGCCATCACACTTGATGAAAAAACGCTGGGTCGTCTGGATCGGCTAGTGAAAGAACATATGTTTCCAAGCCGAAGCACAGCTATTCAACAGGCGATTGAAGAAAAACTTGAGCGACTCGAACGAAGCCGACTAGCTCGGGAATGTGCCAAGCTGGACCCTGAGTTCGAGAAGGCGATGGCTGAAGAGGGAATGTCTGAGGAGTTGAGCGAATGGCCCGAATATTGAGAGGTGAAATCAGGTGGGCGGATTTGAATCCAGTCAGGGGGCGGGAACAAGCTGGTTCTCGCCCCATTCTTATTCTAAGTCACCATGTGTTCAATATGCGCTCTGGGACGGTCATCGCCATGGCTATTACAAGTCAACCTCAACGTGCGGGGTTTCCTCTGACTCTGGAGCTGGATTCAACAGTTTTACCGAAGCGCTCGTGGATCAAAATTAGCCAGATTAGAACCCTGTCGATTGAAAGGGTTGGTAAGAAGATTGGGGCTGCAACACCCGAGCAATTGGACCAAGTCATCGAAGGTCTAAATGAGATAATCGCAAGTTGACCCGATTGCTGCAGACGGACCAGACAAACAGCTCCGTTGACTATTTGGACCGAGTTCAGAAGATCCTGTGTTGGTCGTTTGGTCGGGAGCGAAAGCGATCGTGTGGGTCGCGGGCGGGCCATGCTAACAAATACCGTCAGGGTTCATCCCTTTTCCCCATGAGGCTTTGGGTAACAGACTGGAAAGATTTGACGCTAGCCTGCCATAAGATTGCGACAGAAAGTCGTCCCTACGGGATACGGTGATCGTCATTGGATTGCGGCAAGATGTCGTTCCCACGAAAGGAGCACATAAGATGAAACGATGCCGGCCATCTAATCCCATAGGCCGGCATCATCACTGTCATAACTAGGGCAATTCAAAGACGAGCGTGATTGCCATATCCTTATGATTGGATCTAACCGGAAATTCCAAGGATCTTAATATCCTTGTCAGACATCTCAAGAATGCCTCATCCTCTACCTTACCTTTCGTGACCAGGACCTCTTTGACCTTGCCGTCGGGTCGGATGGTCAGGGTGAGTGCTATTTCACCTCTTGGACCGGGACTCTTGCCGTAGGTTATCCGGCCGCAATTGTATGCACCAAAGACATCCCTTTCTATGATCTTTCTCACGGACTTCGTGGTGATTCCATGCGGTACCAGGAGCTTCTTCAGTGTGAGATTGGGCTTCCTGGGGGATCTTCCGGCCTTCAGGGAATCATAGGCGCGGACACGAGACCCGCTGGTGAACAGTGCTTCTTTCTCCTGCTCTCCTACCAGGGATGGCGGGGAAGCCAGTGCCTGGACACTCTTGCGGAGGAACATCCCCTTTCCGACCGCCAGGTCTGAAACCCCCTGGGGCAGGGGAAGGGGTTGCTTGACCATCACACTCTGTCCATCTACCAGCCGGACCCTTGAGTCAATGGCGATGAAGGAGGTGTAGGCGGTCAGGAGGTTGTAAGTCAACCCCAGCGTGGTAACTTCCTGGACTCGTTCCTCGTCGGGGTTCAACCTGTTGTAGTCGGAAAGCATCTTGACGCGATGCCTCGCCCAGAGGTATCTCAAGGATGAATTCTTTTCCGAGGGCTTGAAATCACTCACAGGGAGCCTGCTTACATATCGCCGATCACCGCAAATTCCCCGCAGGTCAATGTATCCCTCGGGCCTGCCGCGCCATTTACCAAATAGGACCAGGGGCCGATCAGCAAAAAGGTCGGGTATGCTTCTGGGTTCCACATCGTACACATGGAATTCACCAAAATCCAGGGTGATCCCGGTCAGAACCGGGGTCTCAATGAGCTTCCTGAACCTTCCGGCCTTTTCTTGAGCCTCTTCAGGCCTGGTTATGACAAAGGGTTCACCCATACCCACTCTTGCCATGCCTTCTATGAGGTGCCTATTGACGCTTGACCCGATCCCGAAGGTGAAGACGTTCCCATTGCCCAGGTTTTTTCTTATCAGGTCAAAGGCCTCGGCCTCAACCGAAACGTAGCCGTCCGTGGCAATGACTATGGTTCGGGAAAACCCTTCCGCCTTTGGCAGGGCAAGGGCCCTGGCCAGAGCCGGCAGAAGGCGGGTTCCGCCTCCTCCGCGCTGCCTTTCTATCATGTTAATGGCTCGCTGGATGTTCGCCCTTGTGGCGGGCACCGATGCCTCTGCCATCATGGATGAGCCCCCTGCAAAGAGCAACACATTGAATCTGTCTGTCTCGCGAAGGTTGCCAATGAGGTCCTTCAGGAGCTTCTTGGATATGTCTAAAGGAAAGCCGTTCATGGAGCCCGAGACATCGACTATGAATATGTACTCCCTGGGCGGAATCTGGTCGGGCTTCACCCTTTTGGGTGGCTGCATCATGAGAAGAAAAAAGTTCTCCTTCTTTCCTTCGAAGAGAAGCAGCCCTGTTCCCACTTCATGGCCCGCGAGCCTGTATCTCAAGATAAAGTCACGATCGCCTCCATTCTTCTCTTTGGGTGTTAGGCTTATGCTACAGGCGGAAGGAGCACTGTATTCAACCTTCACCTGATGGGAAGCGCTCATCACTTCCCTGATGGGTAGTCCTGTAGAGAGATTTACCTGCATGTCAAAGGAGTATGTGGGAGACTCCCCCTGGCGTAGATAAGGGTTCTGTGTCCAGGCCTCCCAGGGTTTCTTGACGCCGAGACTCTCCTCCGTATACCTCGGCCCTATAACCGTGGGGTAGACAAACTCGTAGAGGGCATCAGTGGGCGCAAGGACCTCCGTGTAGCGCAGTTCAACTTCAACCTGGTCCCCGGGCAGGATATTGGCGACGTTCATCTGAAACACGTTGGGCCTGTGTTGCTCCAGAAGCGAGGCAGTCTTGCCTTGCTGTTTCGCCCGCTCGTATTGAGTCCTCGCATAACCCCGTTCGGCGACCTTTGCCACTATTGTGCGGTCACCTATCTTCATCCTCATCCCATAGACCGCCGCTCTTGTCGATGCGGGGAAAACGTATACGGCCTCTATGGGTCTCTTGCCCTCGTTTCTATAGACCTGGGTGACAAGGACATCTGCAATGACACCAGGGATATTCACCCGCACTGAGGTGGACTTTAGTGGCAGGGGATCGAGTCTGGGATCATCGCTCTTGACAAAGAAATAGGGAGACAGGGTCTTGTCATCGTATCTCTCCGGCCCTCCGCTTGCAATTGCGCCCGGCAGGAGAACCGCGGCAATCACCAAGAAAAGTAATACTCGTTTTGTGGTTTCCATGTGATTTCCTCCTCGTCATTTGATTTCTGCCCCTTTAGACAAGGAGGAACCCAAAAAGTTCCCCAAAAAAAGAGAGGTAAAAAGATCGGTACCGGGAAATTGCCAATGGATGATGGCACTCTTTTGCTGACAGGAGTGCTACTCATAATAACTGCTTCAAAAGGGTTTCAATGTTGGTGAGTTTGAGGAATCGCAAGATGAGGAGAGATGGTGTTCAGGAGCAGTTCATTCTGAGGGAAGGATACGAATTCGGATCTGAAGAACTTCTTTCCCCTTTCCGGCCTTTGCCTCGGGGGGGACCTTGAGATCACCCAGCAGTTTCAACTCTTCGTAGAGCCTGCTGACCTGGGCGGAAGGAATCTCGGCATTAACGACCTCGGACCTGCCCGCTGCCCCTTCCCTCTCTATAGAGATAATCCTTCCCCCTAGTTGCCCGATGAGGGCCTCCAACTCGGAAACCGGCTCCCCCTTTCCCTTAATCCTTTCTGAACTGGCAGGGGCAGGGCACTTTTCCAGTTCCAAGAAACTCTCTGCTGCCTTCTCCCTGACCCGGTAGGCCTTCTTTGCCCTCAAGGGTTCAGGCACCTCTCCGGGCATCTTTCTCCTCATGACAAGCACCAACTCAATTGGGGCGCCTTGTTCCAAAGGACTCTCTGCAACTTCAGCCTCATAGGCTGATCGAGGCGCTGAGACCTTGTCCTCTGCTGCTCCCCTTCTTCCAGGTATATCCCCTTGCACCATGGTAAGCGGCGCCTTTGCTTTCCCTTTCTTGCCTATGTCTTCTTCAACAAGCCCCTCCTGCTTGAGGCGATCGGCGGGCCCTCCTACATTGAGCTGTCCCTGCTGGAGGTTGAATATGGAAAACACCAGGACGAGGACCGCCACCGCCCCTGCCAATTCCAAGGGGATCTTTATTCTCATGGGCACAAAAAGCTTGCGCATGATCCTCGAAAGACAGGAAGGTCTGTCCATCCGTGCATGGAGCTGGTCAAGGAAATCCTCAGGTGGCTCAACTGACTCAATGGAACCCAGTTCGCTCACAAGGGATTTCAAGGCCTCCAGCTCTTCCCGGCACCCCTTGCAACCAGGCAGGTGCTTATCCACCAAGGTCCTGGTTTCATCATCCAAGGCCCCGTCAACATATTCTGACAGGTATTGCCTGATCGCCTCACATTCCATTCTATATCACGCCCTTCAGCATTTCTCGCAGTCCCTGTCTTGCCCTGGCAATCCTCGATTTCACGGTTCCGAGGTTTAGGCCTGTTATCCCCGAGATTTCATCATAGGAGAGCCCGTTGATATCACGAAGGATAACTACCTCCTTCTGGTCCCCGGGGAGTCTGTTGATTGCATCCCCTATGAGCGCCAGCCTCTCCTTCTTCTCGAGTTCAACAGAAGGCGACCTGCTTTCATCCGGAATATCTACGGATGGACTGACGTCGTGTGACGGCGACGGATTATCCATAGACACGGTAACCATTTTCTTCCGGTACCCCGAGGACTTCAATTTGTTCCGGCAGGTATTGACCGCGATCCTGTAAAGCCACGTGGAAAAGGCAGACTCGAATCTGAACCTTTTCAAGGACCGATATGCACTTATAAAGGTCTCCTGCGCAGAGTCATTGGCTTCCTGGTAGTCCGCAAGGAATCGGTAGCACAGATTGAAAATCCTGTCCTTATGCTTGAGTACCAGCTTGTCAAATGCGCTCCTGTCTCCTTCCCGAAAGGCCTTTACCAGTGCTGCATCTTCCTGGGCTGAACTTGACTGTTTCCCTGTTTCCATCCATTCAACTTAGACAACTTCTGCATGAAAATGTTCCGCGTTGGTTTACGCCTGCTGAAATCGTTCCCTCTATGATAGTTGGAGTATCGCATTCTATTCCATATATTACCAGATATTTCGGTTCGGATAGGTGTGAGACCATAGAGTTTCTCGTTAGCAAAGCTGCTGTTATTGTTAAGATTCTACGGGAACAGAGAAGCGTCATCATAGCCTGGGTTCGACCACAGACCCGGCCCACCATTCGTAATTTACCCCTCCCGAATTTAACATTCTGGCATTTACACTTGAAAAACAAAATATGGTGCCATAATATAAAAGCGTGGTTTGGATGGGCTTGCGACCTGGGCCTTGGAAAGTTCAGGATCTCCTTCAAGGTCGAGCCGGCGGCCCGGAGTGGAAGGGAAGGCGAGAATTCCAGCTTCTGGAATACACGTAGCATCTACACGCCTTGGCAGCCGTAGAGGGATAAACCATCCTCTGGCTAAGAAAAACTCGTGTCTGGCACAGATATTGAGCAAGAGGAGGGGAGCCTTCTGAAGGTCTCATAAAGGCGTTTTCCTGTTGCCTCATCACTTTGTCGGCAGCTTCTTTGAATCAGGTCTTCCGGTTCTTTCTCCTTCTGATGGGTTTTCTTACGCTGTTCGCCCTTCTTCATCCCCTGCCGGATTGTCTATCTTCTTGTGGAAAATCCAGCTTCGCTGCCAAAAGCATGAGAGTTTCATAACCGTAGAAAAAGAAAAAAATAGGGATAAGGATTAAGTATGAATGACCACGTGAAAAACGGTGAACTAAGGGAAAAGGTCCAAGGGATCTATGACTATATCCAGGAGGAACTCTACTTCAACCGACCTGACCTCAAGATCCGAGGTCTCCGCTTCAACTCCGCCCTCTTGATGAGCCTCTTGACCGGCCTCTCCAAGGGGAAAGAGCTCATAGTGGGAGAACCAGGGCTGGGAAAGACCACGTCTGCGGAATACGTTTGTGCTCTTCTGTACAGGTTTCCCCTGGGAACCATTTGGGCAGGCGAAGTATCCGGGCATCCCGAGCAGACAGAGGAAAAGATCATCGGAAGACCTGACCTTGGAAAACTCAACCAGGGAGAGGAAGTGGTAGTCTGGTCCCACTTTGTCCAGTTGCCCGTGAAGATCGTAGATGAAATCAACAGGCTTCCTGAAACGAAACAGAGCATGATCCTGGACGGCGTGGACCGGGGAAACTGGGAATACCTCAATGATGCCATTATCAATATGGAGTACTGCCTCTTTGCAACTGCCAACTATCAGGATCGAGGCACCAACACCATCATTGCGCCGTTGATAGACCGCTTTGACGTTATGATAGAGTCCAGGCACCCCGGGGCCAACCTCGCATATCTCATCGGGGGGAAGACCCCCGACGGGCAGGCATTGCGAAACGAGGACCTGGAGTTTCAGTTTCAACGCATCCTGGCCGAGCGTATACCCTATTTTGAAAAGATGGGTCAGGTTGAAGAACTAAATGACCGGTTTGGAGAAATTCTTGAGAGAGATGCGGGCATAAAGACCCTCTCGCGATCCGACAGGGAAATGATCAGGGCTCAAAAGAATGAACTGCCTTTCGACCTTGACTTCAACGCCTTTCTCAGACTAGTTATCGCTGAACTGTCCTTCTGCCACCGCTTCGGCCAAAAGAGATCAGATGAGACCTGCGAGGAGGGATGTCATTTCACCGAATATTACTGTAACTCAGTGAGAAACTGTATCTCCAATCGCTTTCCCATAAGCATAAGGAACTTTTCCCAGGCCCTTGCCTGGTTTCTGGGAGACGAATCGGTCGGTCTGGAGCACCTTGTGACCGTCATGCCCTACACACTGGCACACAGAATACAGTGGAAAGAGGAGTTCGTGGCACAACATGAAAAGGATAGCCGGGATGAACCCCTGGCAATCTACCTTGCAAAGACAGCCGTCAAGAATATGCACAGGCGCTACATGGAGCAAGGCAACCAGTTGAAAAGCGCGCTTGCTGCTGCATGCCGGATCGCAGAAGGGGAAGAAGTGGATCCCATCCAAGGGGATCACCCCATCTATTGGGAGATAAGGAAAGACTTGGGCAAGGAGATTTCATAAAGATGAAGAATCCATTCCTTGATTTCAGGCTGGTGCCCTTTGAAAGAAAAGAGCTTCCCCTGGACCGGATTGTAAAGGCCAAGACCGAGACCATGGAACGCCTTATTGACGGCTTCTTAAGGCTCATGGATGAGGAAGCCAAGGATCTCGTCTGGCTCGTGGAACACAGCCGGGTGGTAAAGGCTTACAATGCTGCTACAAGAAGCATCCAGGATCTCCGCTATGATCAGGACGACATCGAAGAGTTTTGCAACGAGCTGGACACATCGAGGAAGATCCCCTACATGATATCTGGTCCCGCCGGGATTTACATATCAGCCCTGATAAACTGTTGCCAAGAGAAAAAGATAACTCTGAGGCTCCAGGACTTTCAGCGATCCTTCCACTTCCTCGGATACAGGCTTCCCGAGACCAAGACCCTTGTTCTTGAAGGAGACGTGGGCAACTTCACCGGTGCCGGTCTCGCGGGCGGCCTTCTCCTGGTTGAGGGATCAACCGGCAACTGGTGTGGTGCAGGCATGTTCAAGGGCAAGATCCGCGTGAAGGGTCATAGCGGCCAGAAGACCGGAGAGTGGATGAGGGGAGGAGAGATACACGTTGACGGGCAGATATGGAGCACCGGGCAGACCCGGCTGGGAGGTGAAATATACATGGGAGGGAAACTTATTGTTGACTAGCCGCCTGCTGCCTGAAGCTCGAATGACAGCGGAAGGACTTACCATCTCCAGAGATAGTGCAGGTGAAACGAATCGAGCGACGGCCCTTTGCCGCTGACCCGAACGTGAGGAGAATTCCAGGTGTCAAAGCTTGATGGCATATTGAAGGAAGTGTGGCCCAGGGTGAGGAAGAGGCATTTTTTCCCCGAGCTTCCTGAGCCCATGTGCGTGCCAGGGGAGGAGAGAGTCGGTCTTGATATCAAGGACAAGAAGATCTCCATTTCCGAGAAGTTTGTGGAAGGACTGTCTCCCCTCCTGGAGAAACAGGAGGTAATGGAAGGCCTTTTGGACCATGCCATTTCCCATTACATGTACTGCCCCTGGGACCTCTCTTCCCACCTGAGGCTTTACGGTGAGGCCAAGAAGGTCCTCAAGAACAAGGAAATGGCACAGAAGGCCACGGATTATTTCATGGACGTGGTGGCCGACACCAATTGCGTCCTTCAAAAGGACACTCCCCTGCCCAAGATCTATCGTCACTTGAAAAGAGACAACCTGGATGAGGCCATCCATGCACTTTATCAAAAGATTTGGGGAGTTGATCTCGGAATCAGGGGGCATGAAGAAGTTTCAAAGAAACTCTCCCGTCTTCCTTATCTGGATAAGAGCCTCTGGACCAAGAGTATAAGGCGGTTCGCCAGGGTGATCCAGTCACTTCTTGAAGACGAAGAACAGGAGGATAACGTCTCCAGGCCGAACCCCATGGGCAGCCACAGCCTTCAGCAATATTCTTCCCAGGAAATCGCGCAAGGCTTGAAGGACCTGGCAAGGGGTTCCAGCGGCCCGTCCGACTTTCAGGAACTCCTTGCCGATTTTGAGGATGAAATCCTGGAGGCAGTTGAGCCTTCGGAATCATCCATGGGAGTGGGTGCCGGGAGGTCCCTGGAGGCAGATATACTCTACTACATGAAGCTTGCCGAGAATTACTCCCTCCCCGTTCGAAGCAAGCCCATGAAAAAGAGTGGATCCCTTTACCCCCATCACCATTCTCCCTGGGAGGTGGGTAAACCTTACCAGGATATAGACCCCTGGACCAGCTTTGGCAAAATAATGCCAGGGATTACCCAGACCTGGCAGAGGAAGGAGGGAGAGACCTTCAGCCTGGAGGAAGCCACACCGGACTGTATCATCATCATCGATTCATCAGGGAGCATGGTTAACCCCAGGAAGAACCTCTCTTATGCAGTCCTTGGCGCAGCCTGTGCCTGTGACGCTTACCTGAGAAGGGATGTGAAGGTCGCCGTCTATAACTTCAGCGATGCCCAAGCCGGGGGCTGCCTCGTTCTTCCCTATTCCCGTAAGAGGAAAGAGATTTACAAGACCCTATGTCATTATTTTGGGGGGGGCACCCGGTTGATGATGGAAGAAATTGAAGGCCTCCAGTCAGGACGTGTCCCTGACATATTCCTCATAACAGATATGCAGATTACAAATCTCGAGCTCCTGATAGAATACTTCAACAATTGCGAAAACCGTGTTACAGCAGTACACATCGGTGAAAACAGTCAGGCCAAGATATTTCAGCGCTCTATGGCCCTGCGCACCAATATCTCCATCTATGCTGTGGAAAGACGGGAAGATATCCCGCGCATAGTGCTCGGAAAGGTCAAGGAATACCTCCGCACCTGAATCATGCAGGTTTCCCTGCCTGGCACGATCCCGTCCGACGGCACCAGGATTTGTGTAAAAATTTTCCAAGAAGTGGCAAAAGTTTTCCCAAATGGGGTGGCCTTTTGGCATCTTATTACCCATTGCCAATTTCTTCGCCATAATATATTGATATCACGGTTTAAATCAATAAGGCCCATTGGCACGATCTTCGCTTGTTATGGACTGAATCTCTTCAATTGGAGCAGGACATTGCGGTTTGGTCAAATCAAAATACTTTTGTTTTCCGGGGAAGCAGAAAGGATCAGGGCTTACTCCATACCCCGTACTCTGGTGATATGCTGTGCCCTTTTTCTCTTAGTCTCTTTGGCTGGCACGGGCTGGTACCTAAAGGCGTATCTAAAGGCCAGGGGCCTGGTGGCGCAAGTGTCATCCCTGGAGAAAGAGATCAAGACGAGGGAAAGGGCCTTTCTAAGGCTAGCAAAACGCGTCAAGGAAGTAGCAAAGGTCTTGGACGAAGACCAGGTCCAAGATCCCATCCAAGTGGCCGAGCCGGAACAGGATCATACCTATAATCTTACCCGGGCCGGTCAGGAAGTCTCTTACGGAAGACAAGATGTGGGGGTCCGGAACTTTAGGGCCTATAGGGAGGTGATCCTCAACATGCACAGCGTATTGGACTATCTGGACGACCGGATCGAGATGGTGGCTGTTGGAGGTCTTAACGACAGTGGTCCTGGACCGGATGATTTGGCCCCAATCAACAAAGAGGAGATTAAGAAACAGATAGTAGAGATCGCTGATCAATTGGAGCTTGACCCTGTGCTCGCCTTGAGCATGGCAAAGGTGGAATCAGGATACAATCCCAGGCTCGTCTCACCCAGGGGCGCCGTTGGTGTCTTGCAGGTGATGCCTAGGACAGCCTCATATTATTTCGGGGTGGCAAGGGAAGAGCTCTTCCACCCTGAAACGAATATTCGCACAGGCCTCACCTGGTTGCAGGTCTTGCTAAAGCAATTCAACGAGGACATCGACCTGTCCCTTGCGGCCTATAACGCCGGTGTGAGCCGTGTAATGAAGGCGGGCTACAAGGTCCCCCCCATACCGGAGACCAGGTCCTACGTCCAAAAAGTAAGGCAAGCCATGAAATCACATCAAAAGGCCTTCTCTATGGAGTAGGAAGGAAAAGGCTTCGGTTGTCGATTATTGGTTATGTATGGATTGTCCTCCTAATCAAAGATGGCCTCGACGAACTCTGATGCGTCAAAGGGCCTCAGATCATCAAGCTTCTCTCCTATGCCTATGTACCTGATTGGAATCCTCAGCTGGTGGGCGATCCCGACAACGATCCCGCCCTTGGCCGTCCCGTCCAGCTTTGTCAGGATGATATCCGTAACTCCCAGGGCCTCGTTGAACATCTCGGCCTGGGATATGGCATTCTGACCGGTTGTCGCATCCAGCACGAGCCACACCTCGTGGGGGGCACCCGGAAGCCTCTTCCCTGCAACCCGACTGATCTTGCGCAGCTCATCCATGAGGTTGGTCTTGGTGTGGAGACGGCCTGCGGTGTCTATCAATACCACGTCCACATTTCTCGACATGGCCGCTGTTATTGCATCGAATACAACAGCGGATGGATCCGCTCCGGATGCCTGCTTTATGACTTCGGCCCCCACCCTTTTGCCCCAGATGTCCAGTTGCTCGATTGCGGCGGCCCTGAAGGTGTCGGCCGCCACGAGCATAACCTTCTCTCCCTCCTCCTTCAAGATGTGGGCGGCTTTCCCGATGGTGGTAGTCTTGCCCACGCCGTTAACGCCTATGACCATAATGACATTGGGCTCCTTTTCACCGGGAAGGGCGTGGGGCTTTTCTTCAACTTCAAGGAAAGACCTCATGTAGTCCTTCAATGCCTGCTTCAGTTTCCGGGGATCATCCAGTTCCTTTTTCCGTACCCCTTGATGGAGCATATCCAGGAGTTCCTGGGTAGTGGCCACACCGAGATCGGAGGTAAACAAGATCTCCTCGAGTTCCTCCAGGAGGTCCTCGTTGATCTCCTTTTTGCCCAACAGGAGATTATCAAGCCTGCTTGTCAGACCTGACCTCGTCTTTCTCAGGCCATCCTTTAGTCTCTCGAACAGCCCTTTCTTGTCCTTGTCTTCCTTTTCCTTGCCTTTAAACAGCCTTACCATGGATAGTCTCTCTCCAGGAAATCCAATGTCTCAAGAACCTTCCGGGCAAACCCTCTTCGCAATCTCCAACGGGATTAGATTCATGGGTCCCTAGCATGCAACCACGGAGGT
This sequence comes from Deltaproteobacteria bacterium, assembly GCA_019308985.1. The sequence goes on from JAFDHB010000042.1 coordinate 20,694, forward strand.
CTCATTTCTAGCAGGAGGCACAAGGATTTTCAACAGGGGGATGTAAAAAATCCGGGTGTGGAGACCAAGGTATCTAGTTCTTCCTGACCCGTTCCAGGTCAACGGATACGAGCTTGGATATCCCTTTTTCCTCCATGGTCACCCCGTAGAGCCTGTCCACGATCTCCATGGACTTCTTGTTGTGGGTGACCAGGATAACCTGGGATGATTTCTTGATCTCGTTCAAGAGGTTGTTGAAACGATCAATATTGGCCTCGTCAAGGGGTGCGTCCACCTCGTCAAGTACGCAGAAGGGGCTGGGCTTCACGAGATAAATCGCGAATAACAACGCCATTGCAACCAGGGCCTTTTCCCCGCCGGAGAGTAGACCCATGTGGCTCAGCTTTTTGCCAGGCGGTTGAACCTCGACAAGGACACCGCTCTCAAGAGGCCTCGTCTCATCCAGGAGCTTGAGCCCCGCTGTGCCGCCCTTGAACAGGATGGGAAACACCTCCTTCAGTTTCTGGTCGACCTCTGCAAAGGTCTTTCGGAACCTCTCCAGGGATGTCCTGTTGATCTTTCTTATGGCCTGGTTCAATGACTCGATGGATTTAAGAAGATCTTCCCGCTGTTCAGAGATAAACCTGTACCGCTCCTCAAGGGCTTCATGTTCCTGGATAGCGGTCAAATTCACTTCCCCGAGTCGGTCTCTCTTCTCCCTCTCTCTTTCCAGCCTCTCCCTCGCCTCCACAGGGGAAAAATCTTCTTCAAGGTATTCCTGGTAAATATCCTTTAGGTCAATGGCGTACTTATCTCTTATCAGGTCCTCCAGACTTCTCATCTTAAAGCCGATTTCAGAGTGTTCCATTCTTGCCCGGTGGATCCTTTCCTTGAGGTCTTCCAGCTCCCTTCGAAGCCCGTCCACCCTCCTCTCTTCTTCTCTTACAGCGTTCTGGAATCGGTTACGGTGATGCTCTGCGATTCTCACCCTTTCCTGGGCCTGTTCCATGGCCCCAAGGAGCACCCGCAACTCTTTCCTGAGGGCCTCTTGCCTGTCTTCTATGTCCCTGCCATGCCTTTCTGCCTTGCCTATGTCATCCTCAATCCTCTTCAGGGACCCCAGGGCCTCTTCAGTGAATTCATCAATCCTTTGTGCTTCCCGCCTCAGGCCCCGTTCCTCCTCCTGGGAGAGGCTATAGTCCATCTTCAAGCTTGCAAGTTCCTCTCTAATCTTCTCATACTCCTCTTGGCACTCCTTCAATTCCAATTCCTTCCCAAGGACATATTTCTCTTCCTGGGCCATACTCTCACTACAAGACCGGAGTTCAGACCTGATCCTCTCCAGGTCCTGCTCGTGTATCCGGTGATCTTTCTCCCTTTGCTCAATCTCCCGGGATATCTTCCCATCCAGAATCTCAAGCTGCTCCAGTTCATGGGCCAGCCTGAACATGATCTTGTCCAGGTCATTTATCTCCTCTTGGCACCTCCACTTCTCCCCTGTCAACTCGTCCAAAGACTTCTTCCTCTGTTCGATCTCCTTTTCGACATCATGGAGCCTTTCCCTCGTGTCCGCAAGGCGCTCCCGACCAGCGGCAAGCTTGGCCTCCAGTTCCTGCATCTCCCTCTTCCGGGCAAGGAGCCCCTGTATGCTGCTTGCCGTCTTGCCTCCGGTTATCACCCCATTTTCGTCTACGATATCCCCTTGGGGTGTCACAAGGCAGTAGTCCCTGCCGTTATCTTTCCACAGGGCAAGGGCCTGGTCCAGGTCATGAACAAGGACCGCGTTCCCCAGTAACAGGTCCAGGACCGCTCTGTATGGCTCGGGCACTGTCACGAGGTCCCTCAACAGAGGAAACTCCCGCTTGTTTCCCTTTGTCTCCACCCCTTTGATCTCCTTAAGAGGTATGAAGCTGCTTCTCCCCTTGGCCCTGTCCTTCAGATATTGAACGGCCTCCTTGCCGTCCCTCTGAGTCTCAACGATTATATATTGGAGCCTGTCGGCGAGCAGGCCCTCCACGGCCTGTTCGTACCTTGGTTCCACCTGTATGACGTCTGCAACCAGCCCGAGGATACGGCCTTCTTTTCGGGCATCAAGGTCGTTGGCCTTCATGATCGTCCTCACCCCGACCTTGTATCCCTCGAAGTTCTCTATCAAAGATCTCAAGCTTCCGAGACGTGTCTCCAGTGTATTCTGTGCTGCCTCTGACTCCCTGAGTTCAGACTCAAGGTTTTTCTTCAGACCTTCCAGCTCCGCCGTCTTCTGCTGTTCCTCCGAGTAATCCCTGTCTATTTCCTCGAGTCTCTTGGCAAGGGCCTCCCTCACCTGGCCCTTTGTTTCCGAGGTCCTTATGATCTTCTTGATCTTCTCTGCGGTTTCTTCCTTTTCCCTTTCAAGTCTGGAGTAGGCATCCGTGATCTCACCTATCTTCTTGCTCAGATACCCCGACTCCTGACTCAGGCTCATCTGCCTTGACTTATCCCTGTTGAGCCTCTCTTTCGCATCCTCGTACTCCTCTCTCACCTCAACCAGGTGCTCGTGCCTCCCCTTTATTCGTTTCTTGGCTATTTCTATTTCTCCCTGTAGATCAATGGAGGTCTGTTTCAATGCCTCGATCTTGTCCTTGATTACGTCCTTTTCCCTCTGGAGGTCTTCAACGCGCCTT
>JAFDHB010000043.1 GCA_019308985.1 Deltaproteobacteria bacterium
AATTTGATTGAGCCTTGAGAAAAGACCTCCAGGGACCACAACAGCAAATACCATGAGCGCTATTTTCTTTTGGCATAAATGGGTGGAGCGGAAAAGATTTGGGCAACAGCCTGTCAATATCCAATGATGAAAACCCTTGAAGAAAACGGATTGTTTGGATTTTGGAATTTAGGTGATTGGAAATTGTTTGATATTTCGGATTTGATATTTCGGATTTCAATAGATCAAAGAACTTCCGACAAAGTGAATCCCCTCAGGCGATAACCAAGGGCTGGTCTGCTGAGCCACGATGCTTATGTGTAAGGGTTCAATGAATATTTTCAGGATGCTATTGCAAGAACCTCCTTATCATTTTCGTTGGTAAGGGGTTTTTTTTGGCCCTATACGATTGACGAACTCGTGAAGAGTCAAAATTGGGCTTTTTACGAAGCCATCAGGTTTGACTGGGGGAAGCGTTGCCGGACAAAGAGAAGGGAAAGATTCTTGTCGTAGATGACGAGAGAAGCATGAGGGAATTCCTCGAGATCTTTCTGAGCAAGGAGGGGTACGAGGTGACTCTTGCCTCCGACGGGGAGGAGGCCAATCACTTGTTGGAAGAAGAGAAATACGACGTCGTGATAACAGACATAAAAATGAAGGATGTCGACGGGATCGATGTCCTGAAAAAGGCCAAGGCATTGAGCCCGGAGACCATCGTGATCATAATTTCCGCCTTTGCCACTGCCGAAAACGCCGTCGAGGCCATGAAAGAAGGGGCCTATGACTATATCCCTAAGCCCTTCAAGGTTAAGGATATCAAGAAGATAGTCCAGGATGCCCTCAGGACGAGAAGGCAGACCCCCAAGGAAACTCGGGAAGAGGAGCCATCGACCAGCCTTCACTACGGGTATCTGATAGGCGAGAGCCCGCAGATGAGAAAGGTCTACGACATGATAGAACGGGTTTCTCAGACCAAGAGCAATATCCTCATCTCCGGCGAGAGCGGTACCGGGAAGGAGTTGGTGGCGAGGGCTATTCATGAGCAAAGCCAGAGGCGGGATAAACCTTTTCTGGTGATAAACTGTGCGGGTATCCCGGAGAACCTGATAGAAAGCGAGTTGTTCGGATACAAGAAGGGAGCGTTCACAGGGGCCATTGCTGACAAGGAAGGGCTCTTCGATGCGGCAGACGGGGGGACGGTCTTCTTTGATGAAATAGGAGAGTTGCCACCGTCCTTGCAGGTAAAGCTGCTCAGGGTGGTACAAGAGAGGACTTTTACGGCAGTGGGCGGGACCGAAGAAAAGACAGTGGATGTACGCTTCATCTCGGCGACCAACAAGGACCTGGAGGCGGAGGTCATCAACAACAAGTTCAGGGAGGATCTCTTCTTCAGGCTCAACGTAATCCAGATCGGCATGCCTCCCCTGAGGGAGCGTGATGGTGATCTCCCGCTCTTGGCCCAGTATTTCCTGGAAAAATACTGCCGTGAACTGGGGAAAGATGTAAAGAAGATTTCCGCGTATGCAATGGATATCCTCCAGCAATACACCTTCCCCGGCAATGTCAGGGAACTGGAAAACATAATAGAGAGGAGCATCGCCCTAGAGACGTCCAATATAGTGCTGCCTGAGAGTCTCACCCTATCAAATTTCCAGAGAGACAGGATCAGCAAGAACAGGCGGCGGCGCGACCTCACCCACTCCGGGATAAACCTTGACGAGGTGATGGCCGACATTGAAAAGGATTACATCGTTAGGGCCCTGGAAATAGCACACGGGTCGAAACAACGGGCCGCGAATTTGCTCGGGATAAGCATGAGGTCTTTCCGCTACCGCCTGGAGAAGCTCGGCCTGCACGGAAACGAGGAATAGTTCAGTTCTCGGCACATCTCACCAAGCTTTCGTTCCTGCAAAACCCCAATAATAACACAATGTTATCGCGTCAAATCCGCGAATCCTTACAAAAAATGTCCCGGAGTAAACAAAAAATGTCCTTCCCCGCCCCGATTTTGACCAAAAAACCCTTCCTTACTACGGGGCATGCAATTACTGGTCAATTCGCATTTGGTAACTTATTGAATATTCAACCTATTCAATGCTCATGATTGCTGTGGCACGGTATTTGTATATAACCTTTGACAGGTTAGACGATCGGGCCTTTGGAAGCTAGGTATGAGGCCAATTGCTAGTAACAATTTAGTAGAATAGAATGAAAGGAGGTGATGGGTCAATCTCAGATTAATTAACCATTAACCGGGATCGTCTTTTAAACAGTAAAAGGAGGTAAAAGAAAAAATGTTGACAAAAATGAACAAAAAGATGAGTGAAGAGGGTTTTACCCTGATTGAGTTGATGATCGTTATCGCCATTATCGGTATTCTTGCAGCGATAGCAATTCCCCAGTTCTCAGCGTACAGGAAGAGGTCATATAACTCAGCCGCACAGTCAGATCTGAGGAATGCGGCCACCGCACAGGAGGCCTACTACGTGGACCATCAAACCTATGCCGATACATTGGACGACATACTAGGTTCCACCTACGGATTGTTTACTTCTGAAAATGTCACCATTTCATTAGATGCGGATACATCACGTTACACTATGACCGCGTATCACTCACGGGGTGACAAGATCTATACACTCACCGGTCCGGGGGGCACCATAACAGGCGGATAATAGCATCCTGTTAGATGCGCTTGACCAGGGAGAGTGGACCAGTACGTGGACTGGTTCACTCTCTTTTTTCGATAAAAGAGTCATGCCCGGATGGCTCTGGTATTCTTTGCGAGTCAGGCAGACTCGGCTCATGCCCGCCATACTCGATGGGATTTTGCATTTGAGATAATGAGACTTGAAAACAGTGCATCGAATTCGCCAAATATCCCTGCTTTGCGCCAAACCATTTTCGCTGTCTCCGCCCTGATCATTGTCATTTTTCTTATCTACGGCAACGCCTTTGATTGTTCCTGGCATCTTGATGACAAACCGAATATCACAGACAATCCGCGGATCCATCTCTCAGGGCTTCACTGGCAGGGGATCAAGGCGGCCCTATACTCTGACCAGAGAAACCCCGGCGTACTTTACAGGCCCGTAGCGGCCTTGAGCTTTGCCCTCAACTATTACTTCGGCGGCCTCGATGTTGCCGGGTACCACCTGGTGAATATCATAATCCATGTAATAGCTTCGATATTTCTCTTCCTGTTCATACACAACACCATGCATCTGCCTTCTCTTAGGGGAAGGTACGGTTCCAAGGGCTACTTCATTGCCCTCTTGAGCACGTTTCTCTGGGCGATTCACCCCATCCAGACCCAGGGTGTGACATATATCGTGCAGCGAATGGCATCCCTGGCAGGAATGTTCTACATCATGGCGATGTATTTCTATCTCAGGGCCCGCACAGCATCAGGTAAGATGCAAAGAATTGCCTTTGGTGCCCTGTGTATCTCCGCTTTTCTCCTTGCCTTGGGATCGAAGGAGAACGCGATTCTGCTCCCCCTTTCTCTGCTCCTTTTCGAGATCCTTCTTTTTCAAGACACAAGAAGCCGAGCCCTATCCGGGAACCTGAAGACAATCTCCCTTCTCGTGGGAATAACGGTATTGGTCGGGGGCGGTTACCTGTTCTACCGAGAGGAAGGCCTCCTTTCATTCTTTTCAGGATATCAAGATCGCCCGTTTACTCTCTACCAGAGGCTTCTTACCGAACCGAGAGTTTTGCTTTTCTATGTAAGCCAGTTGCTCTATCCCTCACCGGAAAGATTCAGCGTTGCACACAGCATGGAAATCTCGACTTCCCTTTTCCACCCCGTGACCACCCTTCCGTCCATCCTGGTGATCATCGGCTCTATCGCCTTTCTGGTACTCAGGGCAAAGAGAATGCCCCTGATTTCATTCAGCTTCTTGTTCTTCCTCGTGAACCACGCGGTGGAATCAACCATACTACCCCTGGAACTCGTCTTTGAGCACAGGAACTACATTCCTTCAATGATGTTCTTTATCCCCTTTGCAATGGCCCTTGCGCTCGCCTTGGAAAGGTACGAAGACAAGAAGGCCATGAAAGGGGTGTTTGTGATCTTTATCATACTGGTCCTCGTAGGGTTTGGTAGCGGGACCTATATCAGAAACTTCACCTGGAAAGACCCCGGTAGCCTTTGGACTGATGCTTCGTTCAAGGCGCCGGACCACTGGCGGGTCCATCACAACCTGGGCGTATACTTCTACGAGGAGAGGGGTGACATAGAGAGGGCCAGGGTTGAGTTTGAAAGGGCGTTAAAGAGCCCGGTAGTTCATAGGAGGAACGAAAAGATGTTGACCTATTACCAGTTGGGGAAGCTATACGGAGACCTGAGAAATCTTAAGCCCTCGGAGTTCTACTACAGAAAGGCCCTGGATATGGATCCGGGATTCTATCACGCCTTGAACAGTCTCGCCGGCCTCTATGATCTGAGGGGGGAAAGTGAAAAAGCCGACAAATACTTGATGTCAGCCTACAGCGCGAACCCAGCCGACCCTTCTGTGAATTTCAATATGGGAGTCTACTTCTTGAAAGAAAACAAATCGAACAAGGCCATTTACCACCTCACCAGGGCCCTGGGAGAAGAAAGGCTTGCGGCCAGAACACTCCTGTACCTGGGGGTCGCATACAAGAGAAAGGGGTGGTATGGGAGAGCAGCGGTAACTTTCAGGAAATCCCTCGAGGTGAACAAAAAGGACATAACACCCCACCTCCATCTCATGGAGATCTATTCCATCAAGGGCCACCACCGACTCAGCAGGAGAGAAGCGGCACGGCTCGTGAGATTGCTTCAAAGGGAAGAATCGCTATTCAATCAGGTAATGAACCTCCTGCTGAACGATGGGTTCCGAGGTCATGTCCGGCTTTCAGCTCAGGTCATCCTGCCACTCCTTTACCAGGCACTGGAACAAGAAGGGGAAGGGCTAGACAGGAAAATGGACATCATTCAAAAAATATTGGAAAATGAATCGAAAATTAGCTAAAATATATAAATACATCGTCATTATTCAAAAAGTGGCTTAAATAGGCATGAATATTGATCTACAGCGCAAAATTGATCGCATTGCCGGATCACTGCTCTGTGCCCTTTTTTCCCTTGTGCCCGGGAGGTGGAGGCAAGAAAGGAGCGGAGATATTCCTTCCAAGATCCTCGTAATACTCCTCTCAGAAATGGGCAGTCTCCTTCTGGCCATACCGATGTTTGAATATATTCGCAATAGATACCCCAAGGCCTCCCTGTATGTCCTGTTGTTTGAAAGGAACCGAGAATTCCTGGAGATTCTGGATGTCGTCCCGAGGGAGAACATCCTGACTGTCAGCGGAGACTCCCTGGGCGGACTCCTAAAGAGCAGCCTGAAGGCGATTAAGAGGATGCGGAAAGAGAAAATCGATACGGTCCTGGATTGCGAGCTCTTTGCTCGGATTAGCAGCATATTTTCCTATTTGAGCGGTGCGAAAATTCGGGTGGGCTTTCACCCCCATACCCAAGAGGGGCTTTTCCGGGGGAACTTTATCAACAGGCCGGTGCTCTATAATCCATACCACCATATTTCACGGCAATTCCTCGCATTGGCTAAGGCCATAGAATCCAGGGACAGACCAATGGTGAAAGAGTCCATAGGGAACGGTAGAGACTGGCGACCACCTGTCTTGAATTTAGAACCCACAGAAATCAATCGATTCAGAGAACGCCTTGAACACGATTTTCCCTGTGTGCAGGAAGGAAACCTGGTCCTGTTGTATCCCAGCGGTGGTCTCTTGCCCATAAGAGCCTGGCCCCTGGAAAATTTTTGCATCGTGGCCGAAGAACTCATCCAGAGGGGGCACAGGGTGGGCATAATAGGGATGGAGGCTGATAGAAAAATTGCCGAGAAAATAGTGAGCCATTGCAAGGGCGGCAATTGCGTAAACCTTGCAGGCTACACCAGGACCCTCCGTGAGCTGATGATTCTCTTTCACCTTGCCTCTCTTTTGATAACCAATGACGGCGGCCCTGGGCATTTTGCCTCCATGACCCCGGTTCCGGCCATCATATTGTACGGTCCCGAGACCCCGGTGCTCTATGGCTCATTGGACCCAAAGGCTGTGAACCTCTATGTTCCCATGTCCTGTTCTCCCTGCTTGACCGCCTATAACCACAGGAATTCTCCCTGCGACGGGAATAACCTCTGCCTGAAATGCATCGATCCGGGAATGGTGCTGGAAATGGCCTACAAAATTCTAGCCGGAAGAGAGGGTAGTGACGACCATAAATCTGGTGATGGGATGGCCTTGGGTCAGATCTCGCAGGAGGGAATATGATGTCAGAGCAAGGCATGATTTTCGAGGACAAGATCATAAATCTCCCCCTAGTGGGGCATCTTATTAGGCACAGGTTCATAAAGTTCGGGATCGTTGGGACATCGGGCACAATTGTGAATTTGATCATGCTATACCTAAATCAAGAGGTTTTCTTGAAGTCCCTTACCCCGCCTGAAACAAGGCTCAAAGTATCACTTGCCATCGCCATCTTCCTTGCAACCATGAACAATTTCCTCTTGAACAGGTGGTGGACCTGGAAGGACAGGAAAGGAAAGACACGACATGGCTTTTTTTCCCAGATGTGCCGGTATTATGTCGCCTGTGCGCTGGCAATCGGCCTCCAATACGCCCTGACCATACTCTTGGCGAGGGTTGTCCACTATTTGGTTTCAAATATTACGGCAATCGGACTCTCGGCGATACTGGTGTATGTCATAAATGACATTTGGACCTTCGCGCTCAGGAGAAGGGGCCAGGGAAGGTCACAGAAACGCTTATCCTTAGAAGGCCATGAAATGAAGGAGGCTTGGGATTGAAGCTCGACATCGTTATTCCCATATATAACGAGGAGGAGAATCTGGCGGAACTGAATCGGAGGCTGAAGCAGGTCTGTGATCAACAGGAGGGAGTCTCATGGCGGGTCATTTACGTAAACGACGGAAGTACCGACCATTCCCTTGAGATAATGCTGGAGCAGGGTAGAAAAGATCCAAGGTTCACTATAGTGGACCTTTCCAGAAACTTTGGACACCAATCTGCCATTGCAGCAGGACTTGCCCATTGCGCGGGGGATGTTGCCATATTCATGGACGGGGATCTCCAGGATCCTCCGGAACTGATCCCTGAGCTTTTGGAAAGGTGGCGGGAGGGGAAACAAGTCGTGAGGGCCCAAAGAAGGAGCCGCAAAGAGAAAGGGATAAGGAGGATCGGATTTGAGGTCTTTCACAGGCTTTTTGCATGGATCAGTGATTACCCGATACCATCCCATGCCGGTATATTCGGCCTCCTGGATCGGCGGGCAGTGGAAGAACTCAAGAAACTGCCGGAAAAGAACCGATTTTTCCCTGGCCTGAGGAGTTGGGTAGGTTTTACCCAGGACGTGATTTCCTACGACAGAGACGAAAGGGCCGCAGGCGAGCCAAAACAATCACTGAAACGCCTGGTCAGCTATGCACTCGATGCTGTCTTCAGTTTTTCTTACAAGCCCCTGAGGATCATGACCTGCATGGGAATGATTATCAGCATAGTGGGCTTTCTATTGGCCTGCTTTTTCGTAGTCAAGAGGTTAATGGGAATAGAGGTAGCCCAGACAGGTTTCACTACCCTGGTTACCCTGATTCTCTTCCTGGGTGGTATTCAACTTATTGCCATAGGTTTGCTGGGAGAATACGTAGCCCGCATATATGATGAGTCCAAGAAACGCCCCCTTTACATAGTTCGAGGGCTGTATGGTATTAATGCCGGGGCCCGGGAAGGAGACCTCAATTCTCAGGGAGGCGACGGGTCTCCCTCATTTCGAGAGAAAACCGGAGCGCGGTAATGGGTGAAATGAGCGATGCAAGATCAAGCCATTCCCTGTCCCCACTCCTGGCCGTCATTTGCTTCGGGGTTTACCTCATAACAACCTGCCCCAGCGTATACCTGGGAGATAGCGGGGAATTGACCGGTGCGGCCTTTTCTCTCGGCATACCTCACAACAGTGGCTACCCTCTTTATGCCCTTTTGGGAAAGATCTTCTGCTTGATACCCATCGGCAACGTGGGGTTCAGAATGAATCTCATGTCGAGTGCCTTTGCGGTAGGTTGCCTTTTGATCGTATTCAGCCTCATTGCAAACTGGACTTCCTCCAGGATCGCAGCCCTTTCCTCTACCCTGGTCCTGGCATTTACCCCTCTTTTCTGGCTTCAGACCGTGGCAGCCGAAGTGTACTCCATGCACCTCTTTTTCGTTGCCCTGTTGATCCATATCCTGTGGAAATGGGACAGGGAAGGTGATTTCCATCTCCTTTGCCTCTTTGCGTTCATCACGGGACTCAGCTTTGGAAATCATCTCCAAACAGTGATGCTTGCACCTGCCGTGATTTTCCTGGTCATGGTGAGGGACAGGAAGGCCCTTTTCAGACCGGCACACGTTCTTGTTCTGGCTTTTCTCTTTCTGTTAGCCCTTTCCGTTTATATCTACTTGCCTATACGCACCAATGCAGGAGCTGCCATTCACTGGGGTGACCCCAATACCCTTGGAAGGTTCTTGGCCCATGTGACCGGCCGCACTCATCGAGAAGTATACGTGCTGGGCCGGACTTTCTTGGAGTATTTCCACCGCGCCAACCAGATCCTGTCGCTTGTCGGAATACAGCTCGGGGTGATTCTCCTGATAGCCCTCTGGGGTTTTCTCAAGCTGAGGCCCCTGCGCTGGAGGATCTTTTTCGTCCTCGTGATCATCTTTGACTTTGCATACGCCGTATTCCTCAACGTCGTTTCCATAAAGGTCACACCATTCGGCCTACCTAGCCTGGTTGTTCTTATCATTCTCTCAGGGGTCGGCATTGCCGGAGGATTGAGATGGGTGAGAAACCGGACCAGGGTCAGCCTGGGGACACAGCGGCTCGTGAAAGGATTTTGCTGCGCTTTACCGGCGCTCCCCCTGCTTCTGAACCTTTCATCGTCCAATCAGAGCAGCAATTACACGGCCCACGAATATGCGGTGAATGCCTTGAGAACTGCCGGGCCTGGAAGCATTCTTTTCCTGGAGGGGGACAATGGTTTCTTTCCCGTTGCCTACGCTAGGATCGCGGAAAGGATGAGGCCCGACCTCATATTGTTCGACCGCCACAATACCATATTCAAGATGCCCTACCTGGGAGAGGGCAAAGGACGTTTTGTCGGTAGGTGGGAGGAATACGTGAGAATTCTCGAAAAGGGGATTATTAATAGGCTGTCCCCTGTGGGAATCTATTATCTCACATTCATGCCCGCGGCCCTTTCCTTACCCCAAGGATACCAATTGGTTCCCGCGGGAATCCTCCATAGAGTTGCAAAAAAGAGAGATCCCGGAAATCCGTACCGTATTAGAAATCTATGGAAATACTACGCATCAGAAAGTTTCTACGAAAACTTTGAGAAGGACTTCATGACCAGGCAGGTGCAGTCCCATTTTCATCTCAGGTATGGTCATTATCTGTTTCTCGCAGGACAGCCCAACCTGGGACTAAGATACTTGAGGAATGCTTCGAGGATCGGATATGACGACAGCGTGGTACGCACCAAGGTGGCAGGTATCCTTGCAGATTACGGCTATTTTGAAGAAGCAAGACTTGAACTGGAAAAGGTATTGGCGGACAAGGACGAGGGTACGGTAAATAATAGCTGGGGTGTCTATTTCTACAAGAAAGGAGAATATGAAAAAGCTGTAGAACGCTTCAGCAAGGCCGTATCGTTGAAGCCCCGAGAGTACTCCTATCTGAAAAACCTAGGATTGGCCCTGTACAAAGCTGGGGACAGGGATAGGGCGCTGAAAGTCTTTCGACGTTCCCTGAACATCAATATGAACCAACCGGAAATTCTGGAACTTATCAAAGAAGAAGGGCTGGATCCAAGCAAAGAAAAAATGCCGGGTGACGGTTAATGGCCTCTGTCTTCTTGGTAGCCCTCCTATTCGGCGTATATCTCAACACCATTTGCCCTACCGTATACCTGGGCGATAGCGGTGAACTCACTGCCGCGGCCTTCTCATTAGGCATTCCCCATAACAGCGGCTATCCCCTCTATTCCCTGATAGGCAAGATATTTTGCCTCCTGCCCGTCGGTAATATCGGCTTCAGGATGAACCTCATGTCGGCCTCTTTTGCCACTGCCACCCTATGGATTGTGTACTCCCTCGTGAAACGAATGACCGGATCGAGGTTCGGAGCCTTTTTCAGCGCCCTGGTGCTGGCTTTTTCTCAAGTGTTTTGGTCTCAAAGCACCTCTGCCGAGGTATATACTCTTCATATCTTTTTCGTGGCACTGCTGATAAGGGTGTTGTACTGGTGGGATGAAAGGGGCGAATTCCATATCCTTGCCCTCTTCGTGTTCCTGACAGGTCTCAGTTTCGGCAACCACTTGCAGACGGTGATGCTCGCGCCTGGTGTCTTCTTCCTGATACTGCACAAGGACCCGAAATCCATCTTGAATATCCGGAGTTTTCTGGTCCTGACCCTTTTGTTCATCACGCCCCTCATACTCTATTTGTATCTGCCTATCCGGACGGATGCCGGCGCTGCCATTACCTGGGGCGACCCAAATAACCTGGAAAGGTTCTGGGCCCATGTCTCGGGCCGATCCCACAGGGCGAGCTATGTCTTTAGTAAGACGCCCACAGAATACCTATTGAGGGCAAAGGAGACGGCCCAATTCATAGTTTCCCAGTTCGGTGTCCTGTTGCTTCTTGCCGGTTGGGGTTGGCTCAAATTGGCTTCCCTGTGCTGGAAAGCTTTCTTTCTCCTGGTGACAATATTTGATTTATTCTACACCATCTTCCTGAATATCATATCCCTTCAAATAACCGCCTTCACTTTGCCGACCTCGGTCGTCATCGCCATCTTGTTTGGAAATGGAGTCGCAAAGATAATCAAGGTGTTGGAAAGACGGTCGGGCCTCCACCCCGGCGTTCAAAGGGCTGTTAAGGCGACGTGTTTTGCCGTACCCGGAATCTTCCTTGTTTTGAACTTTGGTCTCTGCAATCAAAGCAAAAACTATACTGCTTATGAGCATGCTGTGAACATCTTCAGAACGACTGGCAGGGGAGATATCCTTTTCATGAACGGTGACAACTATGTATTCCCCATCCTTTATGCGCGGATCGTGGAGCGAATGGGAGAAGATAGAACGCTTTTCGACAGGAACAATATCTTTTATGAATGGCTCAACAAGGGCGAAGGCATAGTTCCCTACAGCCAGGTATGGAAAGACCTCAGAAGGGAAAAGGAACATGAGATCGTCAGAACAAAAGGAAGCCACGATGTCTTCTATGCGGTCTTTGGCCCCTATGCCATTGATCTCCCGAGTCCTTACCGGCTGGTCCCCTATGGTGTTCTCCAAAAGGTCGTCCACAAGGAAGAAGGGGTCTTCCCACTGGATACGGTCTGGAGATATTACACGAGGGAAAGCTTCTACGAAGACTTCCAGAAGGATTTCATGACCAGAGAAGTGGCTGCATACTATCACTTCAACAGGGGAAAGGCCCTTTTTCATTCAGGAGACATCCAAAGGGGAGTAAAGACCATAATGCTCGCCTCAGAGATTGGTTTCGATGATGATCTCATCCACAACGATATTGCTATATTCTTCATAGACAGGGGGTTTATGAAGGAGGGAAGGAAGGAGCTGGAAAAGGCCTTGATCTATCACGAGGACCTCAGCGGCGTCTACAACAACTGGGGGTATTATTATCACAAGATGGGCGAGTACGGAAAGGCGGCGGAATATCTTGAAAAGGCTGTGGAACTTAAGCCCGATAATGTCGGGTACCTCAACAATCTGGGCTTTGCCTTGGTTAAGGTCGGTAGAAAAAAAGAGGCCCTGAAGGTATACAAGAAGTCGCTGCGCCTCAAACCTCACCAGCCTGATGTGATTGAGTTTATGAGGATGAATGGCCTGATAACACCAAGGAATGAACAGGAATAGGAGTGTATGAAGGGGAAGATGGAACCAGTGGCCAGGAGCCGAAGAACTTTCATGTATCTATTCTTGTTTTTAGCTTCCTTTTACTACCTTACCAATGCGGGGGGATATAAGGCCGGCGATGAAAGCGTAATAAGCGCCCAGGGGAGTCGGCTTAGCACGTCTCCGGACAAAGGACACTGAATCAATGTTAACAAAAAGAATCTTCAACAGGGATGGTTTTGCGCTACTGATATTGATCTTGCTTGTCGTCCTGTTCTTCGGCAGGGTCCTTTTCTCAGAGAAGGTCCTCTATGGTTCCGATTTTGTAACCCAGTTTTACCCATGGAAAAAGTTCATATATGACAGCATAAGGTCCGATGGGTCGATCCCTTTCTGGAACCCCTATCTCTTCTCAGGCGTACCATTCATATCCAATATACAGGCCTCGATGTTTTATCCCCTGGGATTCCTATACTACCTGATACCTCCCGAAGCGGCCTATGTATATTCTACGGTCCTGCACTGCATCCTCGGGGCTGTCTTTATGTATTCCTTTCTAAGAAGCCTTTCTGTCTCTCCGGCTGGTAGCTTCGTTTCGTCCATAGTGTTCATCCTCAACGGGTTTTTCATGGGCCACCTCTATGCCGGACATCTGTCTTTTGTGCAGGTGTACATATGGATACCCCTAATCTTCTTTTTCATGTGCCGATATGTTAAAACACGCGACTATCGTTACGCCATACTTTCAGGCTTGACACTTGGGGTCCAAATCCTCGGGGGCTTTCCTCAGCTCTCCTTTTACACGATATTGGCGCTCTTGCTTTTCTCCTGCTACCGGTGCATCATTTTTTGGCGAGACCATGATCCAAAGGGCGCCATGAGATTGAGCCTTGGCTTTGGTATCCTGGTGGTGACAGGGTTAGCCCTTGCGGCTGTTCAGGTACTCCCCACGATGGAGTTTGCCGGACTTTCCACCAGGTCCGGGGGGGTGAGTTATGCCTTCGCCACATATGATTCCCTTCATCCCAAGGAGTTGCTGGCATTCCTTGTTCCATATATCTTCGGCAGTCCTGTTGACGGGACCTACTGGAGATCCCCTGAGGTATGGCATTTTTGGGAGACCTGTGGCTACGTGGGCATTATCCCAATCTTCTTGATATTTGTTCAGCTGCAAAAGGATGCCTTGCGCGGTTTGCGTATTTTCTTCTTTGGGCTCATGCTCTTTTCCCTTTTTCTGGCGTTGGGGAAGCACAATCCTATCTACCCGCTGGTTTACCGCCTGCCTGGATTTGATAGCTTCCGTATTCCCGCCCAGATCATATTTCTCTACGTCTTCGGGATAGCTGTAGTTTCGGGAATAGTTCTGGATCAGGTGGCCAAAGGGAGCTGGGGGCCGAGAAAGATCGGCATTACACCCCTCGCCATCCTGGGGGTAGGGCTTGTCGTCTTTGCTACCGGCATTGCTTTTTTTCGTTACAACACATTCTTCTATTTGTTCAGGTTTTTTGCAGAGGGGCCCATAGGAGATGCCCAGCTTGTGGGTCTCTTCGAGAGGGTCAGTCGTTCCCTATACCAGGGCGGTTTCATCTTTTTCAGTACCGCTGTGCTTCTTTGGGCCTCAAAAAGAGGGAAAATCCAGCAAGGGCTATTCAAGGGGCTGATATCTTTCCTCCTGGTGGCTGACCTATTCCTGTTTGGATCAGAGTTCGTCCGGACCTATACCTTTGAATTAACCCCTGAGAAAGCGCAAATACTCCCAAAGTTACCGCGAAACCCTGCCGGAGGAAGGGTCGTGACATTAAGCAATCTCTTCCCGGCCAACGATGGATTGAGGTACAGGTTCCCATCGGTATTGGGCTACGACCCCCTTATTTTGAAGAGATACGTGGAGTATGTCCTGGTTGCCCAGGGTGTTGAGAGGCCTAATCCGGAAGACATAGTCAACCTGTCACTGATTAAGTATCCCGAGGCAAAACTCATTGGGCTACTCAACGCGAGATACCTGATTTCCGGGAAAGACATAAAAGTGTTGGGAGCTGTTGTCCCTTACGCAAACCTGGTGAGTAGATCCGTAGTCAAATCACCGGAGGAAATTCTTCGCTTCATGAACGGGGATGAATTCGATCCAAAATCAATGGTGGTTTTCGAACCGGGAACTGTGAAACAAGTCATGTCCGGGGGACGGACACAAGCGAGGCACGGCTCATCCTATTCAGTGATTGAATACAATACCGATGATCTTCGGATCAGGGTGGAGACAAAAAAGCCCGCCTACCTGGTCCTTAGCGAAATATACTACCCAGGATGGCGGGCTAGGGTCGATGGAAAAGAGGTCGAAGTCCTATGCGGCAACTATATTTTTCGGGTCATTCCCCTGGAAGCGGGCGAGCACGAGGTTCAATTGTACTTTATTTCGTGGCCCTTTCGTATAGGGGCGATAATATCTGTGTTCGCGCTCGTTTTGGGCATATACCTTCTTCTTGGAAGGAAAAAGCTTTGAGAAACCATATGTTGGTGACAGCAATATGGTTGCCTCACTCCAAAGTTTGATGGAACCGCCGAATCTCTGAAAGGTTTCTATGCAAGGGTTTCGGAGGTAGCAATTGAATCCCGTTGGGAGAACACCTTTCTAAGCGAAGGGCTTGCACACAACAATGGCTTTGAGACCTTTGAACTTTTCATAAAAGGAGCAAAAGGGGCCTTTAGTCGAATATGGAAACCGTGGTCCTCCCGCATGCCGGGATTTTCGACAGGTTAGGTCAGAGTTCAATAGCTATGGGGTGATATGCCGGCGAAGAATCCATGAGTCAGAAATCCGGCGGCGCCGTTGAATTCTGGTTTCCCTATATCGTCGGCGGTCATCGTGGGCTATACCCCTTTTCAGTGTGGTCACCCTAGCCCCGGATCTTCAATGTTAATTGTCCCCAGCCTTGATTAAAGAAGGGAAAGGGAATATAATGTTGCACACCAAAGAGGGTGAATAGGGGACTGTAGACATGGAGACGAACCACGCCTTGAAGGCACTGATTGAAAAAAGACCGGTGAAGAAAGCCCTGATCGTGACCGGCGTGCTGCTCGTGATGTTTCTCATGTTGTGGGCCCGTGCATTCTATGGCTCTGTCAAGGCTTATCAAAAAGGAGAGGGTTTCCTCAAGCAGGGGAACTACATAAGGGCCATTACTTACTTTGATAGATCCATTCACTGGTATACTCCCCTTAACCCTTATGTGAGGAAATCTGCTGAAAGGCTTTGGGAGATAGGCGAAAAGGCCCAGGAAACCGGGGATACCAAGTTGGCATTGATAGCTTACAGGACCATAAGAAGTGGGTTCTATGCAGCAAGCCATTTCATAGTCCCTCACGGGGAATGGATTGAGAGGGCCGAGGCAAGAATAGCCGCACTGGTGGAAAAGGAACAAGAGAATAGGGCCGTGGCAAAGGACATTGCTTCCCTCAGGGATGCGATCCGGGAAAGCCAAGAGGCGAGGACCCCGGATGTTTCCTGGACTATTGTCCTGGAAGTGGGTCTCTTGGGGTGGATCGGTTCCATAATCCTGTTCATTATGGTTTACCTGAAGAGGGAAGGCGTATCCGGGTTTTTTCGGATATCTGCGCTGAAGTGGTTCTCGGCAACCGCGGTCTTTTTCTTCATGTGGATCATCGGAATGATGCGGGCATGAAGAGAAGCTTATCAGAGAATCTCCTCTCTTCGATTCCTTTCGATACTACGGTTGTTTCGGGACCTTCTTTAGTCCGTTCCTTCTACTGCGGACAACCCTCAAATTGTGCCTGGCCTTGACATAATCGGGATCGAGACGTACGGCCTCTGAGAAGTGAGAGACTGCTTCGATGATTCTTCCCTCCTGCGCGAGCGCCACGCCCAGGTCGTTGTGAATCCTGGGATCATCCGGTCGGAGCTCCAATGCTTTCTTGTAATGGAAGATGGCTTGTTTCAGATCTTGCCGGCCGGCGAGGTTGAGCCCCAAATTGTGGTGGGCCTCTGGCAAGGGCTTGATCTCGAGGGCCCGTTGAAATAGGGAATTTGCATCTTCCACTTTCCCCTGTCTGCTCAGCACAAACCCCATGTTGACGTATGCCTCTGCGTAAGTCGGGACCAATTCCAAGGCCTTGGAGAGATGTCTTGTCGCCTGGGAATACTGGCCCATCCGGGCCAGTACGGTACCCAGATTGGTTAAGAACATGGGGTTATCCGGCATGATTCGGACAGCCTCTTTCAGGTTGGCGAGGGCTTTCTCCAGGTCTCCCTTGGAGGCGTAAAAAGAGCCCAAGTTGTTGTAGGCGAGGTGGTTATCCTTGGTAACTTTCAGCGCGTGGACAAAGAGGGTCTCACTATTCTTCCAGGTTGCGACCTGCCGTGAAGTCAAGGACAGAAGGATCAGGACAATACACGCCAGACACGCTAGGGCCATAGTCCGATAGAAGAAGAATCTTTCAAAGAGCCGGGAAAAGCCCCACACGATCATGATAAACAATCCGATCAGGGGATATAGACAAAGCGGTCGGCCGTTGCAGGCCACAGCCCAACCTGCACCAAGCCTATGGCAGGGAAGAGGGTGCAGATATACCATGCCCACCCCACAAAAAGATAGGGATGCCTTCTTGCAGATCTCGTGGCCATAAATGTTATGGCCAGGAGGACTATTAGGGCTCCAAGAATCTGCCAGGCGGGAAAGCCCTTTGGGAAAGGATAAAAAACCGCAAGGTCCATTGGCCAGATCATTTTTCTTATGTAGATCAGGTATGAGATCAGGGCATTTTCCAATCGTAGGGCAAGAGGCACCGTGCTGGTGGAGACCATGATGTCCTGTTGTCCTGTGGAGGAAGAAGAGATGAGGACACAGGCTACGGAAAGGGCCAGAAATGGGATCTTTTCTACCAGAAGGTGTCCTGGGGAACAGGATTTCAATCGGGTAGCCGATTTATCTCCGGAGTCCTCTTTTGTCTTACCATCAAAGGGGATTTCCAGCCGACCGATGGGCCAGTAGTCCAGTAATAGCAAGACGAAGGGCAGGGTTGCAATAGTGGGTTTGGACATGAGGCCCAAGGCGAAAGATACAAGGGTCAGCACGTACCTGGACAACAGGGGCCTCTCGGTGTAACGGACGTAACTCAAGATAGTGGTCATCCAGAAAAAGGTGCTTATCACGTTCTTTCGTTCAGCCACCCATGCCACGGATTCAACGTTCAGGGGGTGCAATCCAAACAGTAAGGCTACCGCTGCGCTACGCCATGAGGCCCCTGTCATTTTTTTCAGAATGATGAAAAGCAAGAGACTGTTGATTATATGAAACAGCAGGTTGGTGAGGTGGTGTCCCCTGGGATGCATACCGTAGAGTTGGAAGTCCGCCATGTGGGAGAGCCAGGTCACAGGATGCCAATAATCGATGTCGTTGATGGACAAGGCCCATACAACGCCCTTCAAGGTGAACCCTTCACGAACCATTGGGTTTTCGGTGATATAGTGGTCATCATCCAGGTTGACAAAATCATGCCCTTGTATCCTCCAATAGGGCAGGGCTATGAGCAAGGCCAACAGGATGCAAAGGATAAAATCCTTGCTTGGGATTCTGCTAAGAGACTTTGGTACTATGTTTGACATGGTTTTAGAGGGAAGAAGCCAAAAGAGACAAACCCTTACCAGTGTGAAAGATCAAGGAAAAGGCTGGATAGGAAAGCATGACTTGCTTGTCCCGCACTTCTGCGATTTCAGCTTTCACGGTTCTCTTGAATGATCTTTTTATAGATCCCGATGAATCTGTCAGCGATTTTGTCCCAGGAAAAATTGTCCCTAACATAATGCAGCGCCTTTGAGGATATTCTTTTGCCAAGGTTTCCATCCGATAAGAGCGTAATAATCTTGTCTGCCAGGTCGATATGATCCGCCGGCCTGGCCAATAACCCGGTTTCACCATCCTTTATGATATCTGGAATGCCGCCCACGTCACTGCCTATGACCGGTGTACCGCAGGCCATGGCCTCAAGGAGTACCAACCCCAGCCCTTCGGTCTCCCCCCTTTTGCTGACGATGGAAGGAAGCACGAAGGCCTCGGCCCGGGAATAATACGCGGATAAGATCTCTTGGGGAATCTTGCCTGCAAATACCACCTTGTCACCAATCCCGAGATCATGGGACAAGCGGACCAGGTCCGCCTTTTGGGGGCCATCTCCCACGACTACCAGGTTGACTTCAGGGAAGCGTTTAAGGACAAGCGGGATGGCTTTGATCAAGTAATCCACCCCCTTCCAGTCGATCAACCTGCCGACATACAACAGTGTCTTCTCGTGCCTGTCTCCATAGCTGTCTTCACTGTGACCTCTTTTGAAGATCTTGGGATCAAAGCCCATGGGGATGATCTCGATGTCCTTGCGGCGAGATATCTCGCAGGTCCTCCGAGCAGTGGCTGTGCTGTTGACCGTGCAAACGTCCGACTGTCGGATGACCATGGCATTCAGGGCCATGAAAAGAGAATTCTTCAGCCCGTATACGTCTGAGCCATGGATAGTCGTGAGGCAGGGAACACCGAGAAGCCTTTTACAGGCGAGACCTATCAACCCCTGCGGCAGGGACCAATGGGCGTGAATGATGTCCGCCTTGGTGTTTCGGACAATATAGAATGAATAAAGGGCTTCCACGATCAGGAAAGGGGGAAGCTGAAAGGGTGCTAGCCTCCTTCTTTTGATATTCTTGAGGATCCCCGCCCCGTAACACAGGACCTGGTTGCGGGTTGGGAAAAAATAGGGGAACCTGTGTATGGCGATGTTGTCCCATGTCTCAAAAAATTTCGAGCCGTAGTGGTGGGGGCATACCACTTCAATGTGAACACCTTTTCGTGAAAGTGAAGAAGAAAGCTGGTACACAAAGATACCTGCCGGATCCCCCTCAAAGCGGGGAAATGAACTGGTGAGCATGCAGACTTTCAATGTTTTTTGTGCGGCAGCGCAGGAACATGCTTGCTAGACAGGTCTCATCCATAAATAGGTTATGATCGCTTGCAAGTTTCCAATCCAGAAATGAGAAATTTTTCGCAAGGTCAAGGAAATCAAGGGATTGTGCGGAGGCGTACTTTATAGTACGTCGCACAAGTAATCCCGCAGATTGACACAGAGATTGCGGAAAAAGGCCATTTATGGATGGAAACTAGATGAATTTGTCCCCTTCACTCCGCTCAAATCGCATCTGGCAGATCTGTTCTGAGACGAGGCCCATCATGAAAATCATGATAGAGGTGGTAAACAGCAGTAAGCTCATGTTGGTGAATCGTCCCCATGAAAAGTAGGTATAGAGATAATAGCAAAGACCAAGAAGGAAAAACAAACAGCTCACGGGCAGGAATATCCGCAAGGGAGAGTAAAGGGCGCATATCTTTACTATGATCATGAAAAACCTCACTCCATCCCTGAATAAACTCACCTTGCTCTCACCCTTTTTTCTCACCCGGACCTCAACTGGCACATACTTCATACTTCTCCCGTTTCTCAAGACTCCAAGGGTCAGGGTTGTAGGATAGGAATAGGTGTTTGGGAGGAGGTATAGCAGGCTGCGGGCAAGGTCCGCCTTTATGGCCCGGAAGCCCGAGGTAAGATCCTGTACAGGGAACTTTGCGACGTATGAGGCGAACTTGTTGTAAATCTTGTTGCCTAAGGCCCGGTTCCAGGAAGAGTGCTGATTCCTTGACCTTGCCCCCACCACCATGTCGTATTCAGGAAGGCAGTCAAGCAGGCTCTTTATGTCATCGGGATCATGCTGGCCGTCACCGTCCATGAAGACCAGGATTTCCCCGGAAGCAATTCGGATCCCGCTCTTGACGGCCGCTCCGTTGCCTATGTTGTAGGGATGATTGTACACAATAGCACCGGCCTCTTTCGCAACTGTCCCGGTCTTGTCGGTTGAGCCGTCGTTGATTACAATGATTTCAAATTCAGGATAAAGCATTGAGATCCTGGCGATGACATCACCGATGGTGTCTTCTTCATTGAATGCCGGGATGATCACTGATACTTCCGGCTTGGCCATGTGCTGTCCTCCTTCTCTTGCCTTGCGTTAATATCTGTCGGAGCGACCTCCCGGTCGCGATCATTCGCTTCCTAAACTACTTTGCCTATCGAAATATTACCGCCTAAACATAATTAGGATAAAAAAGATGCAGCAAAACATAATGCAGATAGTATTAACTTAGTATAATAACTCGTTAAATATTTTATACTAATAACGGAAACTAATCAACCCGAATTTGCCTTCAACCCCAAGACAACAAAACCATTCTCGATGAACAGGGCCTTGGTATGTGTCGTGAAGAACTCGTTGAGCAATTTTAGCCGGTCATCAGGATAATTCTGACGAATCCACTTCTCAAAAATGGGATGACATAGAAGCAAGTGGGTGACGCCTCGTTGCCTTAACCTGGTTGAAATTTCCGCAGGGCCGGCCGACTCTCGCAGGATTCCGGCGAGCAGGTCCTCTCCCAAGAGATATTCTCTGTCGCTATAGTATCCCCTGTTGCCCAGGAAGAGAAAGTAGACCAGGGAATCTTCTGGCAGGTTATGATTGATATACTGAATCGCAGGGTATTCAGGGCGATATTTTGAAATATATTGTGCACGAGTGAACTCTCCCTTGAGGTAGCTGAGAGGGGCGACATATTTGAACTGGTCAATTATGTACACGGCGTTTATAAGGAAGGATGCGCCCACGGCCAGGGCCGTCAATGTCAGCCCTATTTTTCTGTGCCCAGCGCTTTGCCACCTCTCTGTCTTCTTGACCAGGTTGTTTATTCCGAAAACCGAGAGTATCACCAGTGCCGGTATGATAGGTGAAATGTATCGCATCCTCAAACCAGCGCTAAAGAGGGCTATAAGGAAAAATAGTGCTGAAAATGCCAGCAGGATCGCCTTCTCCCTCCTGATAAGAGGATCCCCATTCCCGGCCTTGTAAAAGGCAAGGATAGGGAAGAAGAGAAGGAAGGGATTTAATTTTCCGTCGAAACGCCGTGGATCACCGTCCTTGCCCTGGAAAAAAATGCGCAAGGGCAGAAGAGCTATCTCCCACCATTTCTCTCCGTAAATGATGCTCCTGTATGTAAAAATACCCCTTGATTTCTCTTGGTTCTCATCGTTCCTTTCCGAGGTCTCCCCGGAAACGGGGGGGTTAAACAAGGTATTGTACAGGGGATAGACAGGATTTCTTTTCCAGTAATAGTTTCTGGCCATCCAGGGAGAAAAAAAGGCGAGGGCCACGAGCACAAAGAGGGTACAGTATGCAATGGGTCGCAGCAATCCTGGCCTCTTGTTCTTTGCATACCTTGTGTACAGGAATGGTACAAGGAGGGTTAGTAAGAGAAATGTGACCAGGCCGTTATATTTCGTGCCCATGGCCAGGCCGCATAGTATGGCTGCAAGGACCAAGGTTCTGACCTGGAATCCCTTTTCGGTCCATTTCAAGACGAAGAGGAGAGATGCCGTTGAAAAAAAGATCAGCCCAAGGTCCACATATACTGTTATGGAGAGTTTGACGATGAGCGGGATAGAGAGGAAGAACAAAGCCCCAAGTAAGCCGTAAATCTTGCTGATTCTTGCCCTAAGGTAACCAAAAATCAGCCACGCGGTGAGAAGGGCAAAACTGAAGTGGATGAACTTGGGGATAATGTCGTTCCCAAAATAGAGTGGCACCATGTAAAGGAGTTGAAGATTCATGGGGTAGTAACTGAAAAACATCTCCGGTATCTCATATATACTCCCATGCTTAAGGTAGAGCTTGGGCAATGCCAGGTGATGGACAAGGGCATCACGACTCACAGGAGGAACAGCGGCCATCAGAATGATCGAGACCAAAAGGCCCGTGACAGAGATCATCAAGATCCAGGCAACGAGTCGTTCCCTCTGGCGGTTATTGGTCAGTTGAGCCCTCATTCCTTATGTTTTTTCCAAGACCAGGAATACCCTAAAAGCCAGGTACCTTGCGAAAGGATGAACCATTTTCTCCAGAAGTGCCAATGGCTTCCAGAGAATGATCGGGCAGAGGCTGGTATGATGGAACCCGCCACTGAGAGGATAAAGGAAGGGGTCTATTCTCTCTTCGCATATAATCTTCAATCCGGGGAAATGGCTTAGGAGTTTGCCCCGGTGCTTTTCAAAAAGGAGCTTGGGTATGCTTTGATTGCCACGAAAAGGTTCCTTGTCTTTGTTTGGGCACCTCCTCCCTAAAAATGGGTTGAAACGCCTATCTATCCCTTCTGGGTGTAAGAACCGGTAAACGGGATAGGAAAGACAGGAAACATATGGCTCCATCATCACTATTCTTCCCTCTGGTCTTAGAACACGGCATCCCTCATGGAAAAAGGCAACCGGATCCTCCAGGTGATGAAGCACATCAAACAGGATAATGGAGTCCACGCTCTGGTTTTTGAAGGGCAAATAGTGGGCATCCAGGACAGCATCCAGCCACGGTGCGAAGATGATGTCTGTACTTATTGCATGGGGCATGAAGTCTCTTATATTCCCGCTCCCGCCCCCCAACTCGATGATATGTCCAGGCCGTAGGGCTCCTACGATCATCCGGTACCATCTCTCGTAAAGTCTCCTGAGGATTTCCTTCCTTTTCCAGGTTGCTCTCCTCTCGGCAAGGATTTGACCAGGCGTATCTGTCACATTACTCATCTCGGATGGTAAATCCTGTGGAACACAGAAGATGCTTTAAAAGGCCTTTATTCCGAGACCTTTGAAAGAACCCGGGAGTTTCGTCAGGTTTTGGAGTGAGCCAACCATATTGCCGCCTTCAAAATGAGTTTTGCAAAGGTCTCCCTGGTAGATTTCTCCCTCCGGGCTATAGGCCTCGGACTTAGCTGAGTATTTCCTCGAACAAATCCCGATATTCATTTACCATGCGGTTAAGGGAGAAAAGTCTCTCAACCTTTGACCGGTTGTATTCCCCCATTTCTTTCCTGAGATCGGCTGATTCGGCCAAAAAATTGATTTTTTCCGCAAAGGCGGCCACATCTCCCACCGGGCACAAAGCTCCTCCCTTGCCATCGTCCACCAGTTCTGGAATTGCCGAGCATTTGCTAGCCACTACCGGAAGACCACAGGCCATGGCTTCGGCCACTGCAAGGCCGAACCCTTCCCGAACAGTGGGCATCAACAAAATGTCCATGGTTTGATAGCGCTCGGGCATTTTATTGAATGGCACAGCACCAATGGGCTTCAGACCCCGGCGAGCAGGCAGACGACCACGCCCACGCAGACCTTGCGTGTAAAAAATAGTTATGTTTTTATCCAACCGTTTGGCGATATCAGGTAACCAGTGGGCACCCTTGCGCCGGGTAAGATTCCCGCTAAACAATACGCGAATTTCTTTGCGTCCGACAGAAG
>JAFDHB010000217.1 GCA_019308985.1 Deltaproteobacteria bacterium
TATCGCTTGCCTGAAAAGGTTTTGGCATTCGCCGTTGAAAATATAGTAAGAATCGCCCGGATTGACGTGAAATGCGGTGCGAGGGTGGGCGAGGGGAAATTGACTCTCGAAAGGATAAATGATGAGGGCTTTGATGCGGTCTTTATTGCCAAAGGGACACCTACTCCGCGGACATTGTTTTTCGCCGGTGAGCAAGTGGAAGGTCAGGATCTTTCCGGTGTCATGTATGGCCACACGTTCCTTTACGAGGTCAGTCATGGAAACATCCCGCCCCATTACTTCCAGGGGAAGCAAGTCACGGTCATCGGCGGGGGAAATGTGGCGTTTGACGTGGCTAGGACCGCGAGAAGGCTTGGTGGAGATACGACCGTATTATGTCTCGAGTGTGAAGATAAGGACTCACCCGACGGCATACCTGCCGATTCCGAAGAAATAAGGGGGGCATGGCAGGAAGGGATACGGATTATTTACTCTCGAGGGGTGAGCAGGATCTTCGGAGAAGGTGAGAGGGTGAAAGGGATTGACTGCCCCAGGTGTACAAGCGTCTTCGACGAAACAGGCTTCGATCCCCAATTTGATACTTCCGACTGCATGTATCTGGCAACTAATATCCTCATCATTACTGTGGGACAGGGGCCTGACAAGACATCACTCAAAAAAGACGACCTCCTGGACAATAGGGGCAGGCTTGCGGTTGATCTGTTGACTCTACAGAGTCTCAAAAGGGAAAATGCCTTTATTGGAGGGGACCTCAGAAGAATCGGTTTCATGGCGGATGCAATGAAGGACGGCCTTGTGGCGGCTGAATCCATTGTCCGGTATCTTACGGGTCAAGATCTGAAAAAAGGCAGGAAGAGAGATTATGAGGTCCAGGATACGCCGCTGAAAAGACTTTACCAGACTGAACCCGAGGTCCTCTGGATACCGCCTGAGAAAAGACTGCATTTTCAGTTATATGAAAGGGGATTTACGTTAAGGGAGGCCGTGGAAGAGGCAAGGAGGTGCCTTTGCTGCGGCCCTTGCGTCTCCTGCAAGGCCTGCGTTTCCCTGGGTATCCAGAAAGCATTGCCTCTTGTTGAGGTTACCCGGGACAGGTGCTGCGGATGCGGCATCTGCGTTTCAGCCTGTTTCTATGGCGCAGCCCAAATAAGGATAGTCGAAGATCGACTGGTATCCACGATTGATACATTCAGGTGCAAATCTTGCGGCATGTGCGTGGAAGCCTGCCCATCAGGGGCCAGGCGCTTGATCGGGGACAAAACGGAGAATCAAGTCAGAGAAGTATACGCGTCCCTTTAGACGCTGAAAGGAGGGAGGAAATGGAGGCATATGTACCGAAACTGGTGTGCTTTTCATGCGATTTTGGCTGGGGCTACATATCCGGACACGATGCACTTGTTCCACAAATAGACAACTGGATCCCCGTTACGTGCAGTTCCAAGGTGGACAGCGCCTATATCCTTGAAGCCTTTGAAAGGGGGGCGGACGGGGTGCTGATTCTTGGCTGCCCGGAAGGACGCTGCCACTTTGAGGACGGCAATTTTCGAACGGAAAAAAAGGTCTATCTTTTACAAGAGGTCCTTGAGGCCTATGGCATCGAAAGAGACAGACTGCGCATGGTTCTCTCCAACAATCCCGGCGGAGGGCAAATACCGAAGCTTATTGAAGAAATGAAAAAGGCCCTTGGCAAGTTAGGCCCGATGAAAAGAAGGTAAGAAAGGAGGTGTGTACATATGACCGATAAACCCAAAATAGCCGTGTGTTGGCTGGCATCGTGCGCGGGGTGTGACGAGGCAGTGGTGGATCTGAACGAAGCGATATTGCCGGTGGCCGAGGCCGTTGATATTGTACTCTGGCCTATAGCGCTTGATTTCAAGTATGACCATCTGGAATCCTTTGGGGACAAAGAGCTTGCCCTAGGTATACTGCACGGCGCCGTGAGGAATTCCGAGCAGGAAGAGCTTGCGAAACTGATGAGGTCAAAATCCAAGGTGATTCTGGCCTTTGGTTCCTGTGCCTGTTTCGGTGGCACAGTGGGCTTAGCCAATTTCAGGACCAGGGAGGATATCTTCAAGTGGGTCTACCATGACGCTCCGACTGTCGCAAACCCCGAGGGCAGGTTTCCCCAGACAGAGACCAGGGTGGACGGAAAGGTCTTAACCCTTCCGGAATTCTATGATCGTGTATATACGCTCGACCAGGTCATTGATGTTGACTATTATCTCCCCGGGTGTCCGCCGCCACCGGATTTGGTTCTGAACGCGATCAATGCGGTCGTTTCGGGAAACCTCCCGCCGAAGGGCTCAACACTTGCCCCGCGAACCGCCCTGTGTGATACGTGCCCGCGAAACAGGACGAAACCGGAGAGGATTGAGATAACGACGGTAAAAAGAATTCACGAGGTCGAGGCTGACCCGGAGACCTGCTTTCTTGTCCAGGGAATCATTTGTCTTGGATTCGCCATCAGGAGCGGGTGCGGGGAAACCTGCATTAGGGTGAATACCCCTTGCAGGGGCTGCTTCGGGCCTGTCCCCGGAGTGACAGATGCCGGTACGAAAGCACTCTCCGCGCTGAACTGTCTTATCAAGGCGGGACAGTATGGCGACCCGAGGGAACTCATGGAGTCCATTGATGATCCTGCGGGATATTGCTATCGTTTCTCACAGCCAAGCTCCATTTTGGGAAGGAAAAGGAGGGTGGAAAATGTCTAAGAAAATAACAATAAATCCCATAACAAGACTTGAAGGCCACGGGAAAATCGAGATTTTTCTTGACGACGATGGAAAGGTCGAGGATGCCTTCTGGCAGGTCGTGGAGCTGAGAGGCTTTGAAAGGTTCTGTCTGGGAAGGCCGGCAGAGGAAATGACCAGGATAGCCCCCAACATATGCGGCGTCTGCCCCTCGGCCCACCATATGGCGGCTACCAAGGCCCTCGATGACCTGTACGGGGTAGAGCCCACGCCCACCGCGAGGTTGATAAGGGAACTCGAGTACAATGCCTTTGTGATCGAAGATCATTATATCCACTTTTTTTTCCTGGCCGCGCCCGATTTTGTCGTCGGACCGGGTGCCCATCCCGCGGCAAGGAATATCCTCGGGTTGATCGACAAGGTCGGAAAGGAAACCGGGCTGAAAGTAATAGAGGTCCGGAAGAGGAACAGGGAAATCATAAAATACATCTTCGGCAAGGCCCCGCACCCGGAGGGAGGACTGCCGGGGGGGGTCCCCCGGAGGATCACCGAGGACGACAGAAAATGGATCAGGGAGACAGCCGATTTTACGGTTGAATTCGCCCGGTTTGCCCTGCAGCTCTTAAAGGACACTGTCCTTGGGAACAAGAAGTATCTCGACATGGTTCAGAGTGAAGCCTACAAGTTGAATACGTACTATATGGCACTCGTCGATGAAAACAAGAAAGCGACCTTCTATGATGGCAAGGTCAGGGTCGTGGACCCCGAAGGCGATGAATACGCCTTGTTTGATCCGCAAAGCTACACGGAACATATAGGAGAATGGGTGGAACCCTGGACCTATGTAAAACTGACTCATCTGAAAAAAATCGGGTGGAAGGGGTTGATAGCGGGAGACGGGACATCTCTGTACCGTGTCGGCCCCCTGGCAAGACTCAACGTGACCGAGGGCATGGCAACGCCGCTGGCACAGGAAGCGTATGAGGAGATGTTCGACATACTTGGCTGCAAGCCTGCCCACCACACGCTGGCCATGAACTGGGCAAGGCTCATTTGCGCGCTCCAGGCGGCCGAGCACAACCAGATAATTGCGGCCGATCCCTTTTTGACCAGTAAAGATATCCGGAACATGGATCTCAGGCTGCGAAAGGAGGGAGTGGGTTGTGTAGAGGCGCCTCGCGGGACCCTTTTCCACCATTATAAAACAGACCGTAACGGCATATTGACCATGGTCAACCTGATTGTCGCGACACAGCACAATGCAGCGCCCATCTGTTTGTCGGTAAAGAAGGCCGCTCAGGAATTTATCACAGGACCTGATGTTAAAGAGGGCCTGCTAAATAAAGTTGAAATGGCCTTCAGGGCCTATGATCCCTGCCTTGCCTGCGCCACTCATGCCCTGCCCGGAACTATCCCCTTTTTGGTAAATATCAGGGACAAAAAGGGAAGGATAATTAGAAAACTTGAAAGGACAGAGGCCGCTGCATGAAAGTGTTGATTTTAGGAATGGGCAACCCCATCCTGTCCGACGACGGGGTGGGTCTGTCTATTGCGAGAAAGCTCGAAAAAAGCCTGCCGGGCGTGGATGTCTCTACCACCGCCATGGCGGGGATCGATATCCTCGATCTGATCATGGGATATGACCAGGTATTCCTGATCGATGCCAGCATAGCAAAAAAAGGCGCTCCTGGAGAGGTCACAAGATTCGACCATGAAGAAAATGGGGCACTGCACCTTTTCTCATCTCACGGCCTGAATTTTTTTGAGGTCCTGCGCCTTGGCAAAGTGCTTGGATATGAAATGCCTGAAGTGGGTGGGGTCTACGGCATAGAGATCGGTGACGAGGTCTGCTTTGGCCATCAATTAACTCCACGACTGAAGGCAAAGGCTGAATTGATCACTCAAAAAATTGCCGGGGACATCAAGACCCGTCTGGCAGGATGGAAAAATGAGGCTGAGGTGAACTGGTGATGAGCCCATACCCTGAACGATATGGAATGGAAACAACGGCCTCGGGGTCAGGATCTTTGTTAGGCCTATCAAGCCGGAAGATGCGCCGCTCCTGGTAGGGCTGTTTAAAAGCCTCTTACGCCAAAGCATTTATCTCCGTTTTTTTGGCCCTATGAAAAGACTCCCCCCGGATAGACTATGACTCTGATATGGAACTTGTCGCGCTCTCTGTCGAGGATGGGAAGGTAATCGAAAAAATGCTTGGTGTGTCCCGGCTTTTTCGTGAGCCTGATGGCAGAAAGGCTGAATTTTCCGTGGTCGTCAGCGACCCCTGGATAGGGAAGGGAATCGAGGCTTCACTGATGGAAAGGCTTATGGACATTGCCAGGGAACGTGGCGTCGAATACCTGTGGGGGATGGTGCTGGCGGAAAATACCCAGATGCTCGCTTTGAGGAAAGGGTTGGGATTTGGCATGTCCAGAGACTTGTATCCCAATCAGTACAAATTGGAAATAGACCTGACATTAATATCTGGTGCAACTGTTCAGGTACAAAGTTGATAGAATCGGGCATGAGGCCGGCTTGGAATCAATGTTTCTTATATCCGTTGTGACCTTGGGATTTATTTTTGATTCTTGTTATTCGATATTTGTTCCTCAATCAGGATAAAGGTCTTGTCGGAGGGATACTTTCCAGGTATCCAACTGATAAGAGAAAAAGCTCCCACGACCCCCGCTATGATCATGCAAACAATCA
>JAFDHB010000218.1 GCA_019308985.1 Deltaproteobacteria bacterium
GGAGCCCGTTGAAGCCGTCAAGAGACACATAGTCGACTTGAAGGAAAAGATGCCCTCCCATATCAAGGAGCACTCTTTTATCTTGGATTCCCATTTGATGATCATGAACGACAGTATGCTATATGATTCAACCATCGAAACCATATTGAAGGACAAGATCAATGCGGAATGGGCACTCAAGAAATCTATCCAGAATATCAAGCAACTTTTTGATGAGATCGAAGATGAATATATCAAGGACCGATATCTGGACGTAGAGAACGTTGCGGAAAGGATCTTACGATATCTTGCCGGGAAAGACGATGAGAGTCTTGCAGAGATAAAGGAAAGGGCCATTATCGTAGCACATGATCTGTCACCCGTCGATACCAGTGCAATGGATACGGGAAAGGTGCAAGGCTTCATTACAGATGTCGGGGGTAAGACATCCCATACGGCAATCATCGCCAAATCGCTGAAGATCCCGGCTGTGGTTGGACTGGAATCCGCAACAAGCCTGATCCAGGATAGCAGTATCATCATAGTGGATGGAAACGCGGGAGAGGTGATCCTTGAACCCGATGACGAGACAATTATTGAATACCAGGAAAAGCAGCTTCAACACGAAAGGTATGAATCCACCATACTGAGGAGCAGTCACCTCCCCGCAGAAACTCTTGACGGATACCGGGTTGCCATAGAGGCCAACATAGAATTCCCGGAAGAGGTGGTGCTGGCTCGGGATCATGGGGCCGAAGGAATAGGTCTTTACAGGACGGAGTTTCACTACCTCAGGGCACCGGAGGTGCCCGGCGAGGAAGAGCTCTTTGACGCCTACAGGGAGGTTGCGGAAATCATGGCCCCTGCCCCGGTTACGATGAGGACTCTCGACCTGGGAGGGGACAAGTTTTCCTCTGTATCAAAATTCGGGGAACTGAAGCTGAAGAGGGAGACAAATCCTGCCCTGGGTCTTCGGGCCATCAGGTTTTGCCTGAAGGAACCAATGATATTCAAGACCCAGCTGCGGGCGATTCTTAGGGCCAGTGCCTTTGGAAATATGCGTTTGATGTTCCCAATGATTTCCGGGTTGCAGGAGATCCTGGATGCGAGGGCAATGCTGAGCGAGGTTGCAGAGGAGCTGAAAAAGGGCGGCATTCCCTATGATCGAGAGATGAAGGTCGGCATCATGATAGAAGTCCCCTCCGCAGTTACAATGGCTGATATCCTTGCAAAATATGTAGATTTTTTCAGCATAGGCACCAATGACCTCATTCAGTATGCACTGGCCATAGACAGAATCAATGAAGAGGTTGCCTTTATGTACCAGCCCTTTCATCCGGCGATCATCAGGATGATCAAGCATGTGGTAGATATCGCCAGGGCCTCCGGGACAAGGGTCGCCCTGTGCGGAGAGATGGCGGCAGATCCACTGTGCGCCTTTCTCCTGCTGGGGATGGGTGTTGATGAACTAAGCATGAATCCAAGGGGGATACCATTGATAAAAAAACTTATTAGGACCATTTCCATGGAGAAGACGAGGGCGGATGTCAGGGAGATAATGGGCTTTGAGACGGCAAGGAGAATAAGGGAGTTTGTCTTGGAAAGAATCGGCCCATTCATTGATTCTGAAGAGTACAAGAATTCCCAGAACTTCCTGATGCAGGCGACTGGGTAGGTTCCGGAACAGATATCTGAAAGGGTTCCATGAGTAGACGAGTTGTTTGTCAGAACAAGAAGGCGTTCCATGAATACTTCATCGAAGAGGTCTATGAAGCGGGAATGGTCCTTCTCGGCCCCGAAGTCAAGTCCCTGAGGCAAGGGCGAGCGAACCTTGTGGATAGCTATGCAAGAGTTAAAAAAGGAGAGGTTTTTCTCTACAATATGCATATCAGCCCCTACCCGTACGCCCACAATATCAACCTGGATCCTACGAGGACTAGGAAGCTCCTCCTGAACAAGAGAGAAATCAAGAGGTTGATTGGCAAGACGGAAGAAAAGGGTTATTCATTGATACCAATAAGGGTCCATTTCTCTAACGGCTGGGCCAAGGTGGACCTTGCCCTTGCCAAGGGAAAAAGGAAGGTAGACAAGCGGAGGGCCATAAAGGAAAGGGACCTGAGGAGGGAAATGGAGCAGGAGAGGAAAAGATCAAGGTAGTTGACTCCGCTGAAAAAAGTGCTTATAGTAATGATTGGCATATCCTTCAAAGATCACATCACTTGAAAGGGGGCGAAACGGCTTCGACGGGGATAAGGAAGCTTAAGCTGCATACCGAGGTTCCATCACCCTCGTAAAACAGATGGGCTAAAACAAACGCAGACGATTATGCGTACGCCTTAGCCGCGTAAAGACGGCTAACGTCCTTTCGGTCAGTCCTGCGGGGCCGAAAAGGGCGTCGACTCAGCAGGATAGCCGCTTCGACACACCTGTGGGTCGAGGGGGCGAAACATATCACAGGGTAGTTCCCTGGCAACCTTGCCCGATAGGGAACCAGGGAGCGAAAAATCAGTATCGGGCTATGTATGTAGAGGCTTAAGTGGAATATTTCCGGACCCGGGTTCGACTCCCGGCGCCTCCACCAGAATTCGCTTCGAAGGACAACCCGCCTATCGCGCCTCATGCGTTGAACGGCTTTTTTCCCAAGCAGCGCCCTCGTCGCAGAGGTGGATGATCTTGCACTGTTCGTGCTTTGGGTTTCGAGCGGTGCAGACGTTACGTCCGTGGAGAATAAGGAGGTTTGAGAACAGGGTCCAGTGTTTCTTGGGGACGACTTCCATGAGATCAAACTCCGCCTTGACGGGGTCCCTGTTCCTGGTAAGGCCGATTCGCCGGGAGAGCCTCAACACGTGGGTGTCCACCACGATTCCAGGGATACCAAAGGCCTCTCCCAAGACCAGGTTGGCGGTCTTGCGGCCGATGCCCTTCAAGGAGACAAGGTCATCCAGATTTTGCGGCACCTTCCCGTTAAAGCGCTCCAGGAGATCCGAACAGAGACTCTTCATGGCCTTGGCCTTGTTGCGATAAAAACCCGCGGGCCTTATATCCTCTTGAAGTTGTTCAAGGTCCGCCGTGGCATAGTCTTCGGCAGACCCGTATTTCTTGAAGAGCGACCTGGTTACTTGGTTCACCCTCTCGTCCGTACACTGTGCGGAAAGTAAGGTGGCTATGAGGAGTTCGAGGGGGTTTGAAAACTCGAGGGCGGTCCTGGCCCCGGGATATTCTTTGCTGAGAATCCTAATTATTTCCCTGGTCTTTTCTCGTTTCTCCTTTTCGTTCATATCCTCCCTCGCTTTTCCCCATCCAGGCCCAGGCGAAGCCACAAGGACAAAGACCAGATTAAGGGCTTGTTTTTGGATAAAATAGCATAGAAACCAGGGAAAATTCAAGATTACAAACCGAAGCACTTACTGCTGTTGGGCCTGCAACCAGGATAGCATCCTTGGAAAAGTATGAACCAGGCCAGGGATAGGGTTACAATTTTTGGCAGAAGCAGGACATATTTTGTAAATTTGCGGGCCCCTGGCCAGGGAGGATTCCATTAACCTGCTGAAAACATGGGCCTATTGTCCAGATCGAAGTATGGTATGGCCCTTGCAGCAGAGTAGGAAGGGGGCAAGGGCCGTCATCAATGGAACGAGGGATTTCCGGGTATGGTGATACTTGCGAGTGAAATTGCCCCGTATATTCCTTCTTGGAGGTCTTTGAGGGACTTTTCCGGGAAGACTTTATTGACTAAGGAGGGCTGAACAATGAAGGGAATCAAGAGAGTGATATATCCCATTTTGCCACTGGTTATTCTCTGTTTCTTGCTTTTTCCAGGAAATAGCTCGGCAGGCGTTGCAACTGATGTTATCGACTTCGGCCAGGTCCTGGTTGGTGAGCAGGTAACCAGGGGCTTGGCTATCAGTAACGGGGCGGCCACTACCTACGTCATCTATGTGGAGTTGTTCAATTCAGCCACGGAGTCCTTTTCTGTGGACTATTCGGGGGATTATCCAATTGTGCTTGGATCGGGCGAGTCCAGGGAGATATTAATTACCTACTCACCTACTACTGTTGGAATAGATACCGGTACGCTCACGATAAAATATTACGAAGGAGGATGGACACCAAAAGGGACCGAAGAGGTTGGACTAAAGGGAGAAGGGGTGGAAGAAATTGTCCCGGAGACCCTTATTATCAACGGGCGGGACACGGGCATCATCGATCATCTGTATGGTGATCAGCCTGTTTCAGCTTGGATCGAGGAGTGCAAGGTCAATGCAAAGAACCAAGGACAATACGTTAAATGCGTCTTCATTTTGACAAACAAGCTCAAGAAGGCTGGACTCATAACGGCCAAGGAAAAGCGTATTATCAGAAAAGAGATCATCCTGGCGGTCATAAAGGAAAAGAGAGAAAAATTCGAGCATTACTCGTGGAAGAAAAGGTGGAAGGAGAAACACCGGGATGCCGAATACCGGAGAATGAGGAGGTGGTTGGCCAGCAGGTAGGTGTCCTCGTATTATGATCTTCACTACTCTCGAGTTTCTCTTAA
The DNA here is from genome assembly GCA_019308985.1 of Deltaproteobacteria bacterium. The sequence goes on from JAFDHB010000218.1 coordinate 4,517, forward strand.
CGTGTCTCTGAGACTCTTCCCGTGATCCGCCCTGCTTGGGCAGGGTGGATCCGCATTTACCAAACTTTTTCCGGCAACCTCAGTAATTTTCAACCCCAGGATCGATTTGTCCCAGGATATAGGACTTTTTCACCGCTTTCTCCTTCTAGCCTGCCATCCAGCAGGACGCTCAGTGGGCAAGTCAACATTATTCATATACGTGAGTTATCACCGCTGGAACCGTTAGCAACCCCTAACCCTTTCAGGCCTACTTGTCACTTGGATCCATTGGGAATAGGGAAGTGTCGAAATAGAGAAAAAACAAATTGGGCAAGAAAGCCGGAGCGGAACAATCACATCCTTTGATGGGATACCGCCCTCAGGAATCATCCCTTCTTTTTTCCTTTCTTCTTCTTAAACTTCCCGGGCGGATATTTCTTCTTATGGGTTTGGTGTTTCACGTATGGCCTGTCAGTATCCATTTCAATGGTCACCCTATCACCGAGGCTTACGCGCAGATGAGCGGGAAGCGACACGGACATCCTCCATGATGACCCGTCCATATAGAAATAGACCCTTCTGCCGATGTCGAAATAGACTTGGGCTGCGGGATAATAGTGGTAGGTATATTTTGCGCGGTATCCGTGGGCAGGGGCATGGCGCGGCGGTCCACCTTTCTTCACCTTGGGATTGCCCCCGAGATGAATCTCCGCTGAACGAATGCACCCTGAGAATGAAAAGGCCAATATCCCGGAGATTATCAGGATTGACGTCTTTGACATAAATCTTGAATTCATCTATGTCCCCCCAAATCGAAAAATTTGCACGGGCTAGAGGTAAGCTCAACCCA
>JAFDHB010000044.1 GCA_019308985.1 Deltaproteobacteria bacterium
ATCTCGTGCGGTGAGGCGTACTTAGCTTAGCGTACGCCGCAATCATAACGAGATGAAGGACAACGCAGTCCTTCGACGTTGCTCAGGAGCGTGACCCTGTCGAGGCGAAATTGAACTTTTTACTTTGCCATCAGGTATAATTTAATAAAATCGGGTTCTTATGGGATGCAGCGGCCCACAAAAAATTCTTGACAACCATGGAGTGGTAAATTATTGTTACGATTCCTCTGTGAGAGAGGAAATTTTTTTATATCGTTTTGTTATATTTTTCACAAATAGTGTTTAATAGTACAAAAAATTACTTGATTAGGTTCTAAGACCCTGTAAACCTTTCCAATAACCCCTAGTGAAGGAGGGAGGAAATTGGCCTTTGAAATTCCCAAACAGCTTTATTCAGGCAAAATAGTAGAGACGGTTCTGGGTGCAGGTGCTGGTGCCGTGAAGATCGGCGGTGAAGACTGCTTCCCATTCCACCTGTTCGAGGGCACTATGCCGAACAGGCCTAAGATCGCCATGGAGATTTGGGATTATGACCCTTCCGTGGAATGGCCTGAGGCAGCCTTAGAACCGTTCAAGGACGTGGTTTCCTCGCCCGTGGACTGGGCCAAGAAGTGTGTTGAGGACTACGGGGCGGACATAATCGTGGTTCAGCTGAAGAGCACCGACCCCAATGGCATGGACAGGGGGCCCGAGGAGGCTGCAGAGGTGGTCCAAAAGGTGCTAAATGCGGTAAATGTACCCGTCGTGGCGTGGGGCACGGCCAATAACCAGAAAGATGAAGAGGTTCTTAAGCGCATATCAGAGGTATGCCAGGGCAAAAACGTGGCCTTGGCGCCGGTAGAGGAAGCCAACCACAAAGGAGTGGGGGCGAGCGCCCTCGGCTACGGCCACATAGTTGTGGCCTCGTCTCCCATAGATGTCAATTTGGCAAAGCAGCTAAATATTCTCTTGGGGAATCTGGGGGTAAGCAGAGAAAAGATAATAATTGATCCCACGACGGGAGGTCTTGGTTATGGGTTGGAGTACTCTTATTCCGTCATCGAACGGATAAGGATGGCCGCCCTCACTCAAGAGGATGACAAGTTGCAGATGCCCATAATGTCAAACATCGGCAATGAGATATGGAAGTGCAAAGAGGCTGCCCTGCCGATAGAGGAGGCACCCACTCTTGGAGATCCTGAAAGACGAGCTATTCTTATGGAGACTGTTGCAGCGGTCTGCTATCTGTTCGCCGGTTCAGACGTGGTCATCCTACGGCACCCGGAAAGTGTAAGGATGATAAGGTCTTTCATCGATCTGATCTGTGACGCTGGAATGGCGACCGAGCTCGAGGGTATAGCAAAGCGCTTAGAGGTAAAAGAGGCGGATCTAGTCGCTATTTCACCTGAACCCGTGCTGGAGATTCCGACCGAGAAAGAGGCTGAGGAGGCTAGAGCCAAGCCCAAGAAGGAAAAGAAGGCACCACCCAAGGCAAAGAAGGTGGAAAAGGCCAAGCCCGCTCCCAAAAGAGAAGAAAAAGTCCTTGAAATCAAGAAGGAAGAGAAGGTAGTGGCGGCAACGGAGAGGGGGCTTGATGTCAAGGCTGAGGAGGCTAAAGCCAAGGCCGAAGAGGAGGCTAAGGCGCGAGTGGAGGCTGAAGCAAAGGCAAAGGCCGAAGCAGAGGCCAGGGCCAAGGCAGAGGCTGAGGCCAAAGCGAGAGCCGAGGCAGAAGCGAAAGCAAGAGCAGAGGCGGAGGAGAGGGTCAAGGCCAAAGAGAAGGAGAGGGAAGAACTCCAGGCCTTGAGATTAAAGAGGGCTCAGGACAGGGAAAAGCTGGAAGCAGAGCGAAGGGCTCAGGACAGGGAACGGGAGAAAAAGACACCTGCTGCTCAGCAATTGAGCCTGGTGGACAAATTGATAAGAAATCTAGACCGCATTCACAGGCGGTCTTCATAATAGAGTTTTTAGGACCAACAAAAAGAAGAGGAGGAAAGCCAGGATGTCTGCCGAACATAAGAAAGCTGGCGTTGAGCCTGCAAAGAAAGCCAAGAAGACGCCCGATCCAAGGGAGGTCACCATAGATCCTGCGACGGAGATGATGATAAGGAGGTCCAGGGAGCTCGAGGTGGAGACCATCTTTGATCGGGCCCAAACCATGAAGGCCTGTAACATAGGGATTCAGGGGACTTGTTGCAAGAACTGTGCACAGGGCCCCTGCAGGCTGCCATTGCCTAAAGGCGGGATAGAAGGAGAAGATACTCGTAAGGGCCTGTGCGGTGCAACAGCAGAGACTATCGCCTCAAGAAATTTTGCAAGGATGGTGGCAGCGGGCGCAGCAGCCCATTCGGACCACGGCAGGGGTGTAGCGGAGACCTTTCTGGCGGCAGCAAGGAAGGAGACCAAGGACTATAGCATAAAGGATACCAAGAAGCTCCTTGAAATAGCGACGGACTATGGTGTGGATACAACAGTCGAGGGAGAAAACGGCGAGATCTTGGATAGAGACATAGATGAGATAGCCCTGGAACTGGGCGAGAGGGCCCTGGCCCAGTGGGGACAGCAGGAGGGAGAGGTGTGTACTGTCAAGCGAGCACCTGGGCCCCGCTATGAGCTCTGGAAAAAGCTGGGTGTGATCCCGAGGGGCATAGACAGGGAAATTGTCGAGATTATGCACAGGACCCATATGGGTGTGGATCAGGATTATGAAAACATGGTGGAGCAGTGCACCAGGGCCGCTCTGGCGGACGGGTGGGGAGGCTCAATGATAGCCACTGACCTGCAAGACGTGCTGTTCGGGTGTCCTTACCCTTTGAAGAGTTCCGCCAATCTGGGGGTACTAAGGGAAGACCATGTGAACATTATCATTCACGGCCACGAGCCCCTGCTGAGCGAGATGATCGTCCAGGCAGCCGAGCTTCCGGAGATGATCGAATTCGCGAAAGAGAAGGGAGCCAAGGGGATTCAGCTTGGGGGTATCTGTTGCACGGCCAATGAGATTTTGATGAGACACGGTGTGCCCCTCGCCGGAAATTACCTCCAGCAGGAATTGGCAATAGTTACCGGTGCCGTGGACGCAATGGTGGTTGATGTGCAGTGCATAATGGAGAACGTCGCAAACGTCGCCAAGTGCTTTCACACCAAGATCATTACCACCAATCCCAGGGCCAAGATTGCCTCCGGAGATGTCCTGCACATTGAGTTTGACGAGCATACCGCCTTCGAAGACGCGAAGAGGATCGTAAGGACGGCCATAGAGAACTTCCCAAACAGGGAAAAGGAAGTGATGATACCCGATAAGTCCTCTGATCTCGTGGCGGGTTTCAGTTATGAAGCCATTAACTACCACCTGGGCGGCACCTTCAGAGGGTCTTACACTCCTCTCAACGACAACATAATGAATGGGCGAATCAGGGGTATTGCAGGTGTCGTAGGATGCAATAACGCCAGAACCACTCACGACAACGGGCATATAACGGTGGTCAAGGAGCTTATTAAGCACGATGTAATAGTCTTGACCACGGGATGCAACGCCATCACATGCGCCAAGGCGGGGCTCCTGACCCCCGAGTCTGCCAAAGTATTCTGCGGATCGGGCTTAGCAGAGGTATGCGAAACAGTGGGCATTCCTCCGGTCCTTCACATGGGTTCTTGTGTCGACAACAGTAGGATCCTCATGGCAGCGACCGAAGTGGTAAAGGCAGGGGGACTGGGAAACGACATCAGTGACTTGCCCGTGGCGGGTTCCGCGCCCGAGTGGATGAGTGAAAAGGCGATAAGTATAGGACACTACTTTGTAGCCTCAGGGGTATACACTGTATTCGGCGTTCACCTGCCCGTGAGCGGAGCCCCCGTATTTCAGGACTACCTGTTCAAGAGGCTGGAAGGCATATACGGGGGTATGTGGGACATGGAGCCGGATCCCATCGAGCACGCCCGCAAGATGATCGCCCACATCGACGAGAAGAGAAAGGCGCTGGGTATCGACAAGGCCCGGGAAAGGGTCCTTATGGATATGGCCGCCAGGCAGAAGCTTGAGGCGGCATAGGTAGAAAAATCAACAAAACGCCTCTTAAGAAGGGAGGAAGAAAGGTATGTCAAAGTTAGTAGCATTCGCGGCTATTCAGGGAGCCTACAACATCGTTTCCAAGGCCGAAGGTAAATATAAGAGGGCATTGGAGACCTATGGGGGGAGCCAAAAGCTGGAGTTTCCCAATACTGCGTACTATTTGCCCATAATCTATTCGCTGACAGGAATCAAGGTTACGGACCTGGATTCCGCCAGAAAACCCTTGGAGTTTGCTCGCAAGCTCCTACCGCCCCACATCAAGAAGGACTGTCACCTACCCTATCTGGGACCGCTTTTGGATGCCGGGATGGCCGCCCTGTTTGCCGAAGAGATAGTGGAGGCCATAAGATATGTGGAGGACCCGGACTTTTACCAGCCCGAAGTGGAAGACCCAGACATTGAAAACGGGAAGATATGGCTTGGAGCGGCCGATGACAAGATAATGAGAAAGAGGGGGGTCGAGTTTGTCGACGGCACTGCTCCCGGCTTCGCGGCAGTGGTCGGTGCAGCCCCAGACCCCGAGACGGCAAAGAAGATCGCAGAAGAGTACCAGATCAAGACCATATACGTTTTCATGGCAGCCAATCAGAACGGGACCACCTTCGCCGAACAGCTCATAGAGGCGGGGGTGCAGATCGGGTGGAATACCAGGCTTGTACCCTTTGGCCCCGACATATCGGCGGCTGTATTCGCCCTTGGCTTTGCAAACAGGGCCGGAATGGCATTCGGAGGCATCCAGCCCGGTGACTACAAGCGCCAACTGAAGTATCAAAAGGACAGAATCTTCGCCTTTGTCAACGCCTTGGGTGAAGTCAATGCGGAGTGGGCCGCCAACGCGGCCGGCGCCATCAACTGGGGCTTTCCTACTATTGCTGACACGGATATTCCGGAAGTGTTGCCGACGGGCGTCTGCACCTATGAGCATGTGGTCGCCAATGTGCCCCACGACGAGATCGCGCAAAGATCCATAGAGGTGAGAGGGCTCAAAGTCACCGTTACCCAGGTAGACATACCCTTGGCCTATGGACCTGCCTTCGAAGGCGAGAGAGTAAGGAAGGATGATCTCTATCTGGAGATGGGCGGGGGCAAGACACAGTGCACCGAACTGTGCAAAATGGCGGAGATGAACGAGATAGAAGACGGCAAGGTGGAAGTAATCGGCCCGGACGTAAAGGACGTCAAAAAGGGAGACAAGCTGCCCCTGGGAATATACGTCCAGGTGGCGGGGAGAAAAATGCAGGTGGACTTTGAACCTATCCTCGAGAGGCAGATCCACCATCTGATCAACTATGCACAGGGGATAATGCACATAGGGCAGAGGGACATCGCATGGATAAGGGTGAGCAACCAGGCCATAGAAAAGGGATTTTCTCTCAAGGACATAGGTGTGATTATTCATGCGAAGTTCCACCAGGATTTCGGCAGTATCCTGGATAAGGTGCAGGTGTCCTTGTATACGAACCAGGAAGACGTGAACAAGTTGACCAAGAGGGCACGGGGGGAATACAAACTAAGGGACGACCGGGTTGAAAAGATGACGGACGAGAGCGTGGAGATCTATTACTCCTGCACCCTGTGCCAGTCCTTTGCACCGAGTCACGTGTGCGTCATAAGTCCGGAGAGAACCGGCCTCTGCGGTGCCTACAACTGGATGGACTGCAAGGCTTCCTATGAGATCAACCCCACGGGACCAAACCAACCCGTTGAAAAGGGCGAGTGCATTGATCCCGTCTTGGGTCAGTGGAAGGGGGTAAATGAGTTCGTGTACAAGGCTTCCCGCCAGGCCATAGATCATTATAACTTCTACAGCCTGGTCCATGATCCAATGACGACCTGTGGTTGCTGCGAGTGTATCGCGGCTGTCCTGCCCAAATGCAACGGCGTAATGACGGTCCACAGGGATTACACGGGAGAAACCCCTTGCGGGATGAAGTTTACCACCCTGGCTGGAGTGATAGGTGGTGGACAATCATCTCCAGGGTTCGTGGGACATTCCAAGTACAACATAACTCAAAGGAAATTCATTGTGGGTGATGGGGGTCTCCTTCGCATGGTCTGGATGCCCAAGTCCTTGAAGGAAGAGATCAAGGACCGGTTTGTGAAGAGAAGCGAGGAGCTGGGTGTGCCTGATCTTATCGACAAGATAGCTGATGAGACGGTCGGCATCACGGAGGACGAAATACTCCCGTTCCTGCAGGAAAAAGGCCATCCTGCCCTTAAGATGGATCCCATAGTGGGCTAATAATGAATTCAGGCTTAGGAGATAGCTGAGCTCTACAGCAGGTTTTTTGGATCTTGAGATTTTTCTTGAACCGATAAGACAAGTTTAGCGAACTCGTGAAAAGTCAAAATTGAAATGGCAAAGTAAAAAGCTCCAAGATCAAGGCGCGCGAATCTCGTGTGATGAGGCGTACCGAGCGTACGCCGCAATCACAACGAGGTGAAGCGCAACGCAGGAATTGGACTTTTTACGAAGCCATCAAGGTTAGGAGAGCATCATGGGACTGACAGGTATTCAGATTTTTAAGTTGCTGCCAAAGACTAACTGTGGAGAGTGTGGTGTGCCTACCTGCCTGGCCTTTGCAATGAACCTGGCATCAGGCAAAGCCGAGCTGGATTCCTGCCCTTACGTATCAGATGAGGCAAGGGAGGCGTTGGCCGAGGCCTCCGCCCCCCCGATCAGGCAGGTGAGCATAGGCGCCGGAGTGAGGGCCCTCAAGGTAGGAGGGGAGACCGTTATGTTCCGGCACGAGAAGACCTTTTATAACCCCACAGGGCTGGCTGCCCTTGTAAGTTCGGATATGGACCCCGAAGAACTGGACGTGAAGTTAAAGACTTGGAACGCACTCCAGTATGAGAGGGTGGGTCTGAATCTGAGACCGGAACTGGCGGCCTTGAAAGACGTTAACGGCAATGGAAATGCGTTCGCGGCGGCGGCAAAAAAGATCGCTGCTGAAAGCGAGTTTTCTCTTATACTTATGACGGATAACCCGGATACCATGAAGAAGGGTGTTGAAGCCTGCTCATTCAAGAGGCCGCTCCTGTATGCGGCGACAAGCGACAATGTGGATGCCATGGGGGCGCTTGCAAAGGAGACAGGCCTTCCTCTTGCAGTGAAGGGAAGAGACATTGAAGACCTTATTTCGCTGAGTGACAAACTGACGGGTATGGGTCTCAAGGATCTGGTCCTTGATTCAGGCGCGAGGGAATTGAAACAGGTTTTTCAGGACCAGGTCCTTATCCGACGGGCGCCCCTCAAGGCGGGGAACCGTTCTCTGGGCTTTCCTACCATAACCTTCCCCTGTGAGATGGCGAGCAACCTGGATGTAGAGACTATGATTTCAGCCATGCTCATAGCGAAATATGGAGGAATCGTGGTCCTATCGGATTTCAAGGGTGACAGCCTTTTCCCTCTGCTCTTGGAGAGACTGAACATATATACCGACCCGCAGCGGCCTATGACGGTCACGCAAGGGATCTACGACATTGGGGGCCCTGACGAGAATTCGCCTGTCCTCGTCACCACAAACTTTTCCCTCACCTATTTTATCGTGAGCGGCGAGATCGAAAGCAGCAAGGTCCCAAGCTGGCTCCTGATCGTTGATACCGAGGGACTGTCGGTAATGACGGCCTGGGCGGCGGGAAAATTTACGGGAGATATAGTAGGAGCCTTTGTGAGAAAGAGCGGCATAGAGGAAAAGATCGCCCACAAGAAGGTTATAATCCCTGGTTATGCGGCATCAATAAGCGGAGAGATGGAAGAGGAACTGCCGGGCTGGGAGGTCATCATCGGCCCAAGGGATGCGTCCCTTATCCCCAAGTTCCTGAAAGAAATAGTAAAATAACAAGAGGGGAGAGCGCCTATGTTATTGATCGGAGAAAATCTCAATGTGATGAACAGGGTCATTGGAAAGGCCCTAAAGGAAAGAGACCCGGGTCCTATTGCCGAGGAGGCCAAGCGACAAAAGGAAAAGGGGATGGACTGGATCGACGTAAACCTCGGCCCGGCGAGGAAAGACGGTCCTGCGCTCACGGAGTGGGTAGTGAAGACCATACAGGAAGAAATCGGCGATACGCCGCCACTATGTCTGGATACTTCCAATATCGAGGCCATGGAGGCAGGCCTTGCGGTCCATAAGGGAAAGGCCATAATAAACTCCATCATGTGCAGGCCGGAGAGATATGAGAAAATGATTCCCCTGGCAGTGAAGTACAAGGCCAACATGATCGCCCTTATGTGGGGGCCCGAGGGCCTGCCCAGGGATGAGAACGAGAGGGGTGCCCTGGCCGCTGAATTGATATATGCTGCAAACGAGGCCGGGATACCCAACGAAGACATCTTTGTAGACGGGATAGTGACACCGGTCAACATCCAGCAGCCACAATTGATGAGCCTGCTGGAGTTCCAAGGTATGCTGCAGGACATGTTTCCTGGGGTCAAATCAACCTGCGGACTTTCGAACATCTCCAATGGAGCGCCCGACCACCTCCGCCCGATCTTGAATCAGACCTACATGGTGATGCTTGAACGCAAGGGGATGTACTCTTGCATAGCGGATGCCTATGACGACAAGTTGATATCAATTGCGCGTGGTCAAAGGCCTGATATCGTGGAGGTGATCCACAAGGTCACGGATGGTGAGGAGGTGGACGTGAGCTCCCTTTCCAAGGAATTGCAGGATTATGTGAAGACGGCCCGAGTCATACTCGGCCACACACTTTACTCTGATTCGTGGCTCGAACTCTGATGGCTTCCATCTTTGACCGGGAGCTCTCCAACTTACGGCACAGAATCCCTCCTGCCGTTGGTCTTGCGGGGGAGGGATTTTCTCTTCAATCGGCCTTCCGGTCCCAAGTACGGGCTGGGGTCTAATCCAGCACTTCGTATACGCGGATGGCCTCCCTTTTGCCCTTGACAATCCTACTGCCTGCTTCCCGAATTTTGAATTTACCCTTGACAAGTTCATAGGTCGGCTGACCTATAAGAATCTGGTTTGGTTTGGCAATAGACTCTATTCTGGCTGCAGTATTGACAGCATCACCTATTACAGTGTAATCCATTCTCTTTGGGGATCCCAGGTTGCCTGCCACGACCCTGCCTGAGTTGATTCCGAGCCTCATCTGGAATCTCTTGCCCTCCTCGAGGCTTTCCATCATCTGAAACAGGACCCTTCTCATTTCCAAAGCAGCCATCACGGCCCTCTCCGCATCGTCTTTCCTCTCGATCGGGGCCCCGAACACAGCCATGATAGCGTCGCCGATGTACTTGTCCAATGTGCCGTTATATCTGAAGATGATCTCTGTCATCTCACTGAAGTGTTTATTCAGGAGGGAACTTACCTCGGCAGGAGAAAACCTCTCGGCAATAGGGGTGAAGTTGACTATGTCCGTGAACAATATGGTTGCCTTTTTCTCCGTGGGCGCCAGGAGGGTTTCTTCGCTACCAGCCTCGCTGCGAATTATGAGGTCAACTACCTCGGGGGAATGGAATCGTTCGAGCCGGTTCCTGACCTCTCTTTCAAGCCGGATCTTTTCGTTAAGATTGGCCTGTTCGATTACCATGGCCATTTGATTGCTTATGGTGGTGAGGAGATCGAGGTCGGCCTTGGTAAATCTGTTGCTCAGCCTGAAACTGTCCACTTGTATGACCCCGATAATCTCATTCTTGCGCCAAAGGGGCACGGACATAACAGAGCGAATGTTTTGCATCAGGACACTCTCCGCTCCCTCAAAACGATCGTCTTCCATAGCGTTTGAGGTGAGCACGGAAACCCTCTCCTTGAGGACCTTGTTAATTATGGTTCGACTTATCCGGAGTTCCTGGGGGTGGCTTTCCGCAGGATTTCTGTATTTTACCACCTTGGGGATTAGTTCATAGGGGCCATCGCCCAGGAGGGCGACAAAACCATGGTCCGCCTCGATGACCTGGAATATGGAGTCCATTATAGCGTCTAAGAGCGCGTCAAAGTCCTGGAAGGCGTTTAGTTTCCTGCTTATCTGGTAGAGGGCGAACAGTATTTTGTTGGTTTTCTCCAGGTCCTGGAGTTGAGAGATTCCCGGTTCCTCGAAGGCCTTCCTAAGGGGAGCCTTTTCTCCCTTTACAGAGACAAGGAACGTCTGGTCGGGCGCTTTTTCCGACTCGGGGCCCACATTTCTTAGCACTTCTTCCTCTCTCTGGTCCAAGGTTTCCTCAAATACGGCCGTGGGTTTCTTAGAGAGAGCCGATGGTTTAGGTGTTTCTTCCACGAAGCTCACTCTGTAGGAGCCGATCATAATCCGGTCTGAAGGCCTCAAAAGGCGCCTTGAGACCAGGGTCCCGTTTACATAGGTTCCGTTATGACTTCCCAGGTCTATCAAGAGATAACCTTCACGGGTTCTTCTTACCTGGGCGTGCCTCCGGGATACAGTGGTATCAGGAAGCAGGACATCATTTTGCATGGAACGCCCCATGAATATGGAATCCTTCTTTATCTGGTAGGTGAATGCCTCGCCCTTTTCCGGTTGTATGGTTAGAGAAGGCATCTATGGGAGACTCCTTTTCTCTGAAACGGGTTTCCTGCCGGATTGGGCATGGAACCTCACCAGCACTACGGTGATGTTGTCGAGGCCGCCCCTCTCGTTTGCAGCCTTTACAAGATCCCGTGCCAATAGAGGCAGGGGAGCATCTTCTTTTGAGGAAATAAGACCAAGGATTTCTTCATCCGTTAGAAGGTCCGTGAGCCCGTCGGAGCAAAGAAGGTAAATGTCCCCATCCCTGAGAGGGCAGGTGAATATGTCTACAGAGACATCTTCTGCGACACCAAGGGCCTGGGTGAGGACGTGTTTTTGAGGATGATATCGGGCCTCTTCAATGGACATGCGGCCCTTTCTGACTTCTTCCATTACCACGGTGTGGTCCTGGGTGAGTTGTGAAATGTATCCATCCCTTATTTGGTAGGCCCTGCTGTCACCAACATGGGCCATGATGGCCTCATCCTTGTGGACGAGCATACCGGTTAAGGTGGTACCCATACCAATGAAGTTCTCGGGGTCCTTCTGAAAAGCAGAAAAGATCTCCCTGTTCGCCAGTTGAACGGCCGCAAGAAAGCGGTTCTCTTCCTCCGTGAGCCCCTCGCAAGGGGGAGAAGGCCAAGTGACGTCCCCCCTTCGTGACCTGATTATGAAATCTTGGATTGTCTGAACGGCCTTACTGCTGGCCATATCTCCCTTGCACAGGCCGCCAAGACCGTCCGCCACCAGGAAGAGCCCTCATTTTTCATTGACAAGGTAGGAGTCTTCGTTTATCTGCCTGACGAGTCCGGTATCACTGATGCCGAAAGATTCTATCTCCATTTCCTTTGTTACCCGAAAAAAGGACGATATTCCCTACCTCCTCTTCTCATAATAGAGGGCGATTTCGTCCAATCTTTCCAGGTATTCATCCTTGAAATAGAGGTCCGGGTACAGGGCGATTTCTTCCACAAGGGGTTGTATGAGAGGCAATACATCTATTCCGTATGTATTCTTCCCTTGCATGTCAGCGTCATGGACGATCAACAGAGAGTAAAAGCTGACCAGGAGCCTGAATTTGCCAGGCCTCCTGAACAGGTACGAGCGACCCCCGATAGTATTTAGAAAAAAGCCCGCATACTTGTAGAGGACCTGGAGGGGTGGCCTGATTCCTTCCCGGTCAGGGCACGGAGTGCTTCCCTTACCAGTAAGCCATACGTAAAAGAGCGCCAGATTTATCTCCATGGAATCCTTCTCATTCTTGAGGATTTCCCTGATCAAGCGCAGATCCTTTTTGTCAAGTATGCGAAAAAAGTGGAATATGTTTCTTGTTATTAGTCTGGTGTCGACTCCCTCCCCCGCTGGGATAGGTGGCTTGTTCGAGAGGGTCTGCAAGATTTCCTTGAATCTGTCGTAACTGCTCCTATCCGAGCTAAGGGTCTTGACATATTTCTTTTGGTCCAAGTAGGTGAAGAACTCGGCTATTTCTTGCTGAACCTGCGCGCAGTCCTTGAAGAGCTGAGGCCGCTCCCCTTCAAGGACTCGGGGCTCTACGGGTTCGATCGGTTCTTTGTCCTGGGAAATGGCCTTTTCTACGGGCTTGACCGACTGATCGGTTTCCTCGGGAGGGGAAAGGTTTTGTGTCTCTCGTTCTTTCTGGCCCTTCTCCAGTCCCAGGAAGTAGCCTGCCACTATCGCCAGTGCGGCGACAAAGAAAAGTCCGATCCACCACCATGCCTTGCTATCTTTCTTTCTCATTCCATCTCCTCTGAATTCTATGTGTTTGACAAATCTCTAGGAGCCTGGAGGAGCAGATCCGGGCAAAGGAAATCTAATACTCACCACAGTACCACGGTTCAGCTCACTTTCAATATTTATTTCACCGCCGTGATTTAGAACGATCTGGTGGACCATGGTGAGCCCTAATCCAGCCCCCCGGGGCTTGGAAGTAACAAAGGGGTCATATACGGCATCCAGCTTCTCCTTTGAAATACCACAGCCATTGTCCTGGATTGCGAGGACCAAACAGCCATTGTCCTTGGAGATCCTTACGCGCAGGCGACCCCCGTCGGGCATGGCCTCCAGTGCGTTTTCGATTAGATTAGCAAGGGCGATCTCCATCTGAGAGGCATCCATCTCTATCAGGGGTATCTTCTTGATGGCCCCGTAGGACATCTTCACATTCTGACTTCTTGCCAAGGGCCTGAAGACCTTCAAGACTTCCTTGACTACCGGTTCAATGCTATCCAGGGTAAGGGACGCTGTTTGAACCTCTGTAAACTCTCTGACTTCTCTGACCAGTTTTTCGAGCCTGGCCGATTCTTCAAGGATTATGTCGACATATCTTTGGAGCCTGTAATTGTCATTTACCTCTTTCTTGATCCTGTAAGCGAAGCCGCCGATGGTCATAATGGGATTCCTGATCTCGTGGGCCACGCCTTGAACAAGGTGAAGCATTGCTGCCAGACGTTCAGTACGTATCAATCTTTTTTGGGTTATCCTGAGTTCTCTCGTGGTATTGGCGTATTTCTCTTGAAGCTGCTGATATAACCTTGCATTTTCCATTGCCACCGCGATCTGCTGGGACATACTGTTAAGAAGCTCCAAATCTGCACGGCTGAATGGTTTCTTGGACCTCTTGTTCAATACTTGAAGAGCGCCCATGGGCTTGCCCCTGAGCATGAGGGGGACGCATATCATGGACTTGGTTCGAAAGCCTGTAATCCTGTCGTATTTGTCGCTGAAGCGCTCGTCCTTTTTTACGTCTTGGATGGCGAGTGGTTTTCCATTCTTGACGACCCACCCGGCTACGCCTTCACCTATCTTGAGTCGGATCCCCTTGATTTTTTCCTTTCTTTCGCCCCTTGCATGGCGAACAAACAACTCGTTCTTGTTCTCATCCAGTTCGTAGACCGAACTCGCCTCGGCTTCCATGAATTCCTCGGCCGATTTCATTGCATTGTCAAGGACCTCCTCGAGGTTCAGGGAGGAGTTTATGAGAGCGCTGAATTTCAGGATGGTGTCGAGTTCTTTGTGGTGGATGTCCTTATAAGGTTTCTTTTTCAAGGCCTGTGCTGCCCTATCCCTAACCGGAATTGGTCAATGATTTTTGATGTTAACCTCTTATATTTATATTATAATTTTCATAAACAAGCAATCAAAATGAGGAACACCACGTCAGTTCTGTCACGGCAGCAGGTGGATGGGAGAAGAGACGGAACAAAGGGGGGCAAAGGGATGAGGATATTGTTGACCAACGATGATGGGATACACGCACCAGGGCTGTGGGCCCTTTACCAAGAACTGAAAGATGATTTTCAGGTGCATATCGTTGCCCCTGAAACAGAAATGAGCGCTGTCGGGCACGCCATTACTCTGTCATTGCCCCTGAGGGTGAGAGAGATCAGCAAAAACGGCGCCTTCTACGGGTATGGGGTATCAGGGACTCCCGCCGACTGCGTAAAGATAGCCGTTCAGGAAATCCTTGAGGAGCCTCCCGAAGTGGTGCTTTCAGGGATCAATCTAGGGGCCAACGTGGGAGTCAATGTCCTTTATTCCGGGACAGTCTCCGCTGCCACCGAAGGAGCCTTCTTCGGGATAAGATCTGCCGCAATCTCCCTCAATACCAGAAGGGACCCGGATTTCACTTTTGCCGCAGGTTTCAGCCGGGAGATAATCCGATTCATGCTGCGGCAGGGATTGAGGCAGGGGACCGCCCTGAATGTCAATATTCCGGCGGTCTCTCCGAGCAGGATAAGGGGAGTCTCCATCACAAGGCAGGGGTTGGGAAGGTTCAGGGAGAGGTTCGAGCGGCGGGTAGACCCCAGAGGCAATATCTACTATTGGCTCATAGGAGAGATACCATCGGGAGACGAGGACATGGATGCCGATACCAAAGCCCTCAGGATGAACATGATTACAATAACGCCCATAACCTACGACTTGACCTGCCGTGAGGAGCTGGAACGACTCAAGAAGTGTCCATTGCCGACTGTAACGGCTTAGGACTCCCGTTGAGAGATGCTGAGCCGGCGTGTTGATGATTTTCAGAGCTTGTGGGCAAGCTCCTCGAACCTGGGGGCAAGCCTTTGAAGGTGGGCGCTTTCGTAGGACAAGAAGGGGACGCCTCCCCATTTTTCCTTGAAACGCCTGATACCATTGTTTATTCCGAGTCCCAGATTGATGGCCTTCTTTCCGAGGGATTCGGCCGTCAGCACCATCTCGTAAAAGAGGAGATCTGATGCGCCGGGAACCGCGTGAGCGGTGGTGCGAAAACTGAAGAGATAGAATGCATAGTCAGCCGATCCGGTATCCACTATGGTAAAGGCAATGAGGTCCTTTCCCCTTCTAGCCTCCAGAAGGTGGGCTGAGGTGGAGTTTTTCAGGTAATTGGGGATACGCTTGAACAGGGTCCTTTGAGCAGGAGAAAGGGCGTGCCCCTTTAGAAACTCCCTGATCAACCGCTTATGCTCTCTGCCGAAATCGCCTCTGGCAACCCTAAGTTCCCGTTTCGCCCGGCGAAGCAT
Organism: Deltaproteobacteria bacterium; assembly: GCA_019308985.1. The sequence continues at coordinate 15,061 of JAFDHB010000044.1, forward strand.
ATAGTCCAGATCAGCAGGAATTTTGCCAGGCGGCAGCTCCAGCCTGTAGTAATGGTCTCGAGGTTGGCCATCATAGCTCCCCGGGGCCAACCAGATCCTTGGTGCGATAATGGAAACACTTTCCGGCCCGAAGCGCTGGCAAGCAGATTCATATATTTGTCCCAAGTCGATTCCCTCTTCCTTGACCAGGGGAAAACCCACGAAGGTAAGATGCTTCATGCCCACAAAACACATGCAGTTCATATGGAGGAAAGGCTTTTTGTCTGAAATGCCAGTGACATAGTGCGGCAGATGTTCAGGGATGTAGGCGTGCTCGTACACAAAGAGGTATTCTTCCTTGCTCAACATACACTGAGCCCCTTTCTTTAGCAGGCACCCTGGAATATCCGCCTTGCGAAGCATTCCCTCACTTCGTGGGAGAGCTTTTCTATCCTGGAGAGCAGTTCCCTGTCAGCTCGACCACCTAAGGTGTGAAGGGCCGCAAGGTTTACTGCCTTTTCAGCCGCCTTTATCCTTTCAAGAAATTCCCTGTAGCGGGCAACGCACCCGTACGCATTAATCAAGAGGGAGGGATAATCATCTCCATCAGCACTCAGGAGCCGGCAGTAATGCTCCATTAGCAGCTCTATTTCTTCCAGTTGTCTTGCGCGAATCTCTTCAGAGTATATGCCCTGGTTGTCTGGGGCTAGCAGGGAAGATGTCTTTTCAAAGATATTTGAAATCACTTGTTTCCGTGTCCTTTGCCCGCCGGTCAAATCCATGGCCGAATCCAGAGCGAGTCTCTTTGTAAAAAGGAGATTCTTTTCAAAGACCTCCCTGGACGCCTTCCATCGGACATGGCTGAAGACCAGCAGTACGGGTACAAGGACCTCCCATACGCTGACGGCCCTTGGTTTCAAAACGGCTTGGGAGACCTTCTTTGCCCAGTGAACTTCATGGGATAGAATGCACTCATACTTGTCATTCAAGGAAAGCATGGCCGGGGCCTGTTATTCGTAAGGAAGGGGCTTGGTAAAGATCTGGTCGATGCGTCTCTCGCTCAACCTCTTGAACTGTCTCCTTTCGAGGGTGATCTTTTCTCGTAGTTTCTCTGGCTCCCCCAGGTATTGAAGGATGGCCCTGTCAAGCTCCTCTTCCTTGGACGTGTAACGATCCAAGAACTCCTGGTACCTGTATCTGCTTTGATAGGCCCTCCTGATCAGTTCGTTGAAGGTGTCCCCTTCGGCCTGGAGCAACATCATGTAATGATCCACCAGGAGATGGATCACTTCCATCTGCGTATCACGGATAGTGGCGGATGGTAGCTTCAATTCCGCAAGCCAGGCCTCGATGCGGGGCCCGATCTCCGAAATCCTCTTAGTCCTTTCCGCTCCCTTCGAGATATCCATGGCCGCGTCTATGGCAAGCCTCCTTGGAAACATGAAATGCTTGGTATAGTTTTTTATGGTGGCGTTTCTCCGAAGAAAGTCCAGGATGAACATAAAGGGTATCAAGTAGTGAAAGACACTCTGGGGGGTAGATGTGATGACACCCAGGGCGACAAGCCTGGCAAAGGCCTCTTCCTCCGCCAGGATGATGGCATATTTGTTTTCCATGGTGTCTGCCCTACCTGGAAGAATAGCTTTTCAAGGGGTGAAATGTCAAGGCTGGATCGGGAATGGCGCTTGAGACAAAGAGAGAGGGTACCTCTATCACCGAGGTACCCTCCAAGCGGTTATCCTTGGTAAATCAATCCGCCGGAATCACGGGACTGAAGAAGGTCCCGGACCAAAGGATCCAGGTGATAAACAAGGTCCAGATCGCGTTGGCTGTCTGGGAAATCCAGTAGGCGGCTGCCGGTCTCCCGCCACCGACCTTAACAAGTTCCTTGAAGTTTGTCTCCAGTCCTATGCTCACGAAGCACAGGGCAAAGAACCAGTTGCGGTAGGTCTTGAGGGCGCTGCCGATCGCCTTGGCCGCCTTGTAACTCCATGCGGGTTCGACAATAAAGCTGGCCACCAGTGAGGATACCAGGAATCCCACCACGAACTTGGGGAACCTGTACCAGATCTCCATGAAGGACGGCCTCTCTGCACCTTCGACTCGATCGAGGGATAATGTCGACCACAGGGCGAGCAGAAACGCCACGATACCTATCAGGACGTTCTGGGCCATTTTGACCATGGCGGCGACCTTGTAAGCGGCTTCCCCGCCTATAATCCCGCCGGCAGCCACAACGGCACCCGTGTTGTCGATCACACCACCCACCCAGGCACCGGCCCAGTTATTCGGCAAATCCAGCCACTTGGCAATGGGGGGCATCACGAGGATCAGGACCACGGCACAGACCAGGACCCACGCTACCATGTAACTGACTTCCTTCTTATCTCCCTGGATGGCGCCCCCGGCAGCAATGGTAGCCGAAACCCCACAGATGGAGTTGGCCGTCGCAATGATGCTGCTGAAGCGCTCCGAAACACCGAATTTTCTGCATACCCAATAGGTCATGAACCATACTGAGCTGGCAACCACCAGGGCCTGAATGAGGCCGATGAAGCCTCCCCTGAGGACATCGGAGAAAAAGATCCCGGCGCCCATACAAACCAGGCCGATCTTGATGAAAAACTCCGTCTGGCCGGCGGCCCGCAAAAACCGGGGCACTTTAAAGATATTGCTTATGATCAAACCGAAGAATAGAGCGAAAATGACATAGGCTATGCCCCATGTCTTAAAGAACTTTTGATTGGCCAGAATCATGGAAATGTATGCAAGGAGGAAAATGATGAGATACCCGGGGATGTACCGTTTCAGGTCCAGTTTCATGAAGGCGCCGCCGATCATGGTCAGTATTCCCGTAAAGATGAAAAGGGCCAAGAATGCCCAGACCGTGGCCCCACCCTTTGGGAAGATCGCACCTAAGGTCGTCCAATTCTTGCCTATCTTGGGGCCATGGGGAAGGAGACCGACGGCCCATTTGCCAGCCGCTACTTCGTGCAGTCCGATGATGGCAAGCACCAGGAGGAACCATCCGATCCAGCAGGACCACCAGTCCTCTTTCCTCCAGAGGGACGACCAGTCGAGACCACCATTTCCGTTGCTCATTAGACCCACCTCCTTTCTGAGGATCCAGGAATCTAGAGATTTAAAAGGATTTCCACCTCATAGATAAACTGGGTTCTACCTTCCAGGAAATGTCTAAAGGGTTCACCTCCTTTCTTCGAAGGGATCGGCAACTCAAATCGATTAGCGCAATATATATGACATATAATACAGAAAATCAAGAGAAAATAGGTTAATAAGAAAATGTCTATCTCAAGATACGAAAATAATCGAAGCCGTTCATTACGCGGCGATAAAAGGTAAAACCCCTGCAAAGAGGTCCTTACAGGGGTTCAAATAAGACACACGAAAGGGGGTAGAGCGCCTAGGAGGTTCTAAAGAAGTGCTTACACCGCCAAAGTGTGGTGAAGACTTCCTCCTATTGTCGTTGATCAGGACTGTGTTGCCAGGCGCCTGTATGTTTCATAGCGTTCTCTTGCCTCCTCTTCCGCCTTCTTGAAGAGGAGTTCCGCGTTATCAGGGAAGGTCCTGGTCAGGCTGGAAAATCGAACCTCACCCATGAGGAATTCCTTCAGATTACCCTTGGGATCCTTGGAGTCCAGGATAAAGGGGTTCTTCCCTTGTTCCCTGAGACGGGGATCATAGCGATACAAGATCCAGTAACCGGCTTCCACCGCCCTCTTCTCCTCTTCCTGGGTCTTGCTCATGTTAATGCCGTGGTTGATACACGGGGCATAGGATATGATCAGGGAGGGTCCAGGGTAGGATTCCGCTTCAATAACCGCCTTGAGGAATTGGTTTTTGTTGGCCCCCATGGCCACCGAGGCAATATATACATACCCGTAAGTCATGGCCATCAGACCGAGTTCCTTCTTGCTGGTCAGTTTGCCGGATGCCGCAAACTTTGCCACCGCGCCGGTTGGTGTGGATTTGGAAGACTGGCCGCCCGTATTGGAATAGACCTCCGTGTCCAGGACCAGTATGTTGACGTCCCGACCCATTGCCATGACATGGTCAAGGCCACCATAGCCTATGTCATAGGCCCAACCATCCCCGCCGATGATCCAAATGGATTTCTTGGTGAAGTAATCGCTCCTGGAAAGGATGTCCAGGAGAAGATCGTTCAAGTGCTCGTCCGCCTCGGAAAGCCCCTTCTCGATTAGAGAAACGATGTTCCGGCCGTACTGCTTGGATTTTTCTCCATCATGCATGTTATCCAGCCATACCTGGAAGGCCTCCCTGAGGACCTCGGATACGCCGGAATTCATTGCGGTCCGAACCAGCTCCGCCAGCTTCTCCCGGCGCTGACTCACTCCCAATTCCATACCAAAACCATACTCTGCGTTGTCTTCAAAAAGGGAATTTGCCCATGCCGGTCCATGTCCTTCCTCGTTCACCGTATAGGGGCAGACCGGGGCAGACCCGCCATAAATGGAGGAGCAGCCCGTGGCATTGGCAATGAGCATCCGATCCCCGAACAGTTGGGTGATAACCTTGATGTAAGGGGTTTCTCCGCAACCGGCACATGCCCCTGAGTACTCGAAGAGGGGTTGTCGGAACTGGCTTCCCTTGACCGTGGTAGGAGGCATGAGGTCATCGCGCACCGGCAACTCCAGTGAGAATTTGTGGTTCGGCACCTCCTCTTCCGCCCTGCTGTTGAGGGGCTTCATCACGAGGGCCTTTTTCTTGGCAGGACATATGTCGGCGCAGTTCCCGCAGCCCGTGCAGTCCAGGGGACTTATCTGGATCCTGTACCTCATTCCCTTCAGCTCCTTGCCTTTGGCCTCCACCGTCACAAAACCCTCTGGAGACCCTTGTAGGTCCTCCTCGGAGGCAAGGACCGGACGGATCACTGCATGGGGGCAGACAAAGGAGCATTGGTTGCACTGTATGCAGTTCTCCGGTATCCACTGGGGCACATTGATGGCTATACCCCTCTTCTCATACTTTGTTGTACCCGTAGGGAAGATTCCGTCGGGCCTGAAGGCGCTGACCGGAAGTTCGTCACCCTTAAGGGCAAGCATAGGCCTCATGACCTCCTGTACGAACTCGGGCTCGTCGCCTTGCTCCATGTACGCCTCTTGGCCTGCCGTAGCCCAGTGTTCGGGAACCTCTATTTTTTCTACGGCATTGATCGCTTTTTCCACGGCCTCTATGTTCATCTGCACGATCTTTTCGCCCTTCTTACCGTATGTCTTGACAATGGCATCCTTTATCAGGTCGAATGCCTGCTCCGGAGGGATCACGTTTGCAATTTTGAAGAAGGCCGCCTGCATGATCATATTGATCCTTCCCCCCAGGCCAAGCTCTGACGCTATCTTGACGGCGTCGATATTGTAAAAGTTGAGCTTCTTCAGAGCGATGGTCCGTTTCAAGGGATTAGGCAGCCTTGTTTCCATCTCTTGAGGGGTCCACGGGGAGTTGAGCAAGAAGGTACCCCCCTCCCTTATGCCTTCCAGTATGTCATATTGGTTCACAAAGGCCGGATTGTGACATGCGACAAAGTCAGCATGGGTCAAGAGGTAAGCCGACTGAATCCTTTCAGGCGAGAACCTGAGGTGTGACATGGTGATACCGCCTGATTTCTTTGCATCGTAGGCAAAATAGGCCTGGGCATACATCTCCGTGTTTTCACCGATGATCTTTATGGCGTTCTTGTTGGCTCCCACGGTACCGTCCGCGCCCAGGCCCCAAAACATACAGCGCACGGTTCCACTTGGTGTGGTATCTATTTCCGGTCCGAGCTCGAGGGAAGTATGGGAAACGTCATCCTTGATACCTACCGTGAAATGGTTCTTGGGGACGGAGGAGCGCAGATTGTCAAACACGGCCTTGACCATTGTGGGGGTAAAGTCCTTGCTTCCAAGCCCATATCTGCCTCCGACAATAACGGGACGATTTCCTTGTTCTTCGAAGACAGTGCACACGTCCCGGTAAAGAGGCTCCCCCAGGCCGCCTGGTGTCTTGGTTCGGTCGAGGACGGCAATCCTGGAGGCCGTAGCCGGCAATGCCCGGAGGAAGTGTTGGCTTGAAAAGGGATGATAGAGCCTCACCTTTACAAGACCTACCCTTTCCCCCCTGTCGTTAAGGTACTTGACCGTCTCTTCGATGACGTCGCAACTGGAGGCCATGGACACGATAACCCTTTCCGCTTCAGGGTCTCCCACGTAATCAAAGAGATGGTATGAGCGCCCTACCAGGTCGCTTACTTTTTGCATCTCCTCTTCAACGATAGCCGGGACCGCTTCGTAAAAGGGCTGACAGGCCTCCCTGTTCTGAAAGAAAATGTCGGGGTTCTGGGATGTGCCCCTCAATTGCGGATATTCGGGGTTCATGCAACGACTCCTGAACTCTTCAATGGCGTCCCAGTCCACCAGCTCCGCCATGTCGTCATAGTCTATCATCTCTATCTTTTGGATCTCCATAGAGGTCCTGAAACCGTCGAAGAAATGGAGGAAGGGTACGCTGGCCCTTATGCTCGATAGATGGGCCACGAGGGCAAGATCCATCACTTCCTGGACACTTGCAGAGGCCAGCAGGGCAAAGCCTGTTTCCCTTACGGCATTGACATCAGAATGGTCCCCAAATATGGAAAGGGCATGGGTAGCCACTGCCCTGGCAGAGACATGGAAGACCCCCGGCATCAATTCTCCGGCAATCTTGTACATGTTCGGGATCATGAGTAAGAGCCCCTGGGATGCAGTAAAGGTCGTTGAGAGGGCGCCCGCTGAAAGTGCTCCATGAACCGCACCGGCCGCTCCTGCTTCAGATTGCATCTCCACCACTTTGAGGGGCTGGCCGAATATGTTTTTCCGCCCGTGGGCGGCCCATTCATCGCAGTACTCTCCCATGCTGCTTGATGGTGTGATGGGATAGATTGAGGCCACTTCACTCATGGCATAGGCCACATGGGCCGCAGCCTCGTTACCTTCAATTGTCTTATAGGTTGACATGTTCTTAAAACTCCTTTCCTTGTGAAATTCAGTTGCCCTGAAAGAAGATTCCTATTCCCCGGATATATAATCGCGGCTCCAGCAAACGGAAAAGACCTATTTATCACAAAGCCAGATTACTTTAAAGGGGATGTGCAAAAAAAAGCAGAAAAGTGCAAACATACCCCCTCATTCGACGGGCGGTTCGCAGCAAAGTCCCATCCGCTGAACGTCCGGCCAAGGCAAGAATTTTCTCCAAGGCCTTTCTCGATCAATAGGGCGGAGAGTTATCTTATCAGGTGGAAGAGTCTTTGCCAATGGGGCCAGGACCAATAGATTATGAAGGCCTTGCCCTTGATGGAGTCAATGGGCACAAACCCCCAGAACCTGCTGTCATAACTGTGATCACGATTGTCTCCCATTACGAAAACGTGTCCTTCCGGCACAATGACGGGTCCGAATCTGTATGGTCTGAGGGGTTTGCCTATTCTCGCTTCCTCTTGAGAGGAATAGAAGCCATACTTATCATCCAACAGTGTGCCGTTAATGTAAATCTTTCTCCCTATGATTTCTATCTTCTCACCCGGCAACCCTATCACACGCTTTATAAAGTCCTTGCTCTTGTCCACAGGGTAGATGAATACGATGACGTCATTTCGCTTCGGACTGCTGATAGGTATCAAGGTCTTTCGTATAAAAGGTATCTTGACCCCGTAGATGAACTTGTTCACGAGGATGTGATCACCGACCATGAGCGTCGGCTCCATTGATCCGGACGGTATCTTGAATGCCTGGACAACGAAGGTCCTGATGAAAAGAGCGAGTAATACGGCTATGACCGCCGCTTCCGCATACTCTCTTATGGTGCTCTTCTTCTTTATCCCATCCTGCTTTTCCCTATTATCCTTCAAACAAGGCCTCCCGCTTACTTGTCCTCTCTATGGTCCAGTTAACCTTTAATCTTTCTCCCCGTCATTTGTAAAGTAATTTTTTGATAACCCAGGAGTCAGTCATAGGCTCTTTAGCCGGTCCTTTCATCCGGGAAAAGGGACAGGAGCCGAG
>JAFDHB010000219.1 GCA_019308985.1 Deltaproteobacteria bacterium
GCGAGTGGGCTTATCAACGGAGAATTCATAGAGGGGATCTACCACCAGATCCTAAAGCAGAGCAGGGAGTTGCAAGAACGGGAATACGGGCTCATAGCCTTTCAGGGAGAGCATGGGGCATACGGTGAGGTGGCTGCGAGGGAATGGAATGGAGAGCTGATACCCATCCCCTGTGAGAGTTTCAGCAGGGTCTTTGAAAACGTTGACAAGGGACTTGCCGATTACGGAATTGTACCTGTCGAGAATACCCTTGGAGGCTCTGTAGAGCAGGTAAACAGGCTCATCATGGACACAGAGTTGCATGTCGTAGGCGCCGTAGACCTTCCCATCAACCTCTGTCTCTTGGCCCTGCCGGAAACAGACCACAGGGAAATACGCAGCGTTTACTCCCATCCCCAGGCCCTGGCCCAGGCAAGAAACTTTCTGAAGAGGAATAGGATCGAGCCCGTCCAGTACTACGACACTGCCGGGGCGGCCAGAATGCTGATGGAAGAACGACCAGGGGGTTCTGCGGCCATTGCCGGCAAGCTCTGTGCCGAGCTCTATGACCTGAAAATCGTCAAGGAAAACATCGAGGACCATGTAAAAAGCCGGACAAGATTTCTCGTTCTCGCGAAAGACGAGACCAAGGAAGAAGGGCATAAGTGTTCCATAGTTTTTTCCACCGAGCATAAGGCCGGGACCCTTTTCAAGGTCTTGGAGATCTTCGCTAAGGCGGGAATTAATCTCACAAGGATCGAATCCATACCTCATGAGCCGGGCGACTATGCCTTCTTCCTGGATTTCATGGGATCATTAAGGGACGAGAAGATCGCCCATTCCCTTGAAAGGGTGAAGCAAGTCAGTACGGATTTTAAGATCCTGGGGTGCTACAGGGAGAACAAGATGGAATGAAGATATCATTTTAGATGTTTGAAACGGTGAAAAGGCTAAAATGTTACGCATGAAGATATTTGTTATGGGCGCAGGACACATGGGTTCCTGGCTTGCGGAAGAGCTGTGTATCGACAATGAAGTGGCCGTATATGACCTGAACCGGGAAAAGCTGAAACATCTTAGAGGCGCAAAGAGATTTCTTGATCTCCCGGAGGTTTCGGCCTTCGAGCCTGAACTCGTAGTTAATGCGGTCAGTCCACACAAGACCTTTGACGCGTTTCGCGATCTCCTCCCTTTTCTGCCGGAAAACTGCATCCTTTCTGATATAGCATCTGTCAAAACGGCCTTTTTCGACCAATATAAGAGTATTGGAATGAGGTTCGTATCTTCCCATCCTATGTTCGGCCCCACGTTTGCGGACCGTAAAGACCTTCGGAACGAAAACGCCATTATCATCAGAGAATCCGATGAACAAGGCAAAGATTTTTTCCGAAAGTTTTACCAAGACCTGGGGATAAGGGTTTACGAGTACACCTTTGACGAGCACGACAGGAGGATAGCCTATTCTTTGTCCGTACCCTTTGCCTCTTCCATGGTGTTTGCTGCGTGCATGAAGAAGCAGGAAGCCCCTGGAACCACCTTCAGGAAACACCTGGATATTGCGCGGGGGCTTCTCTCCGAAGACGACCACCTGCTTGCCGAGGTTATGTTCAATCCCTATACCATAGAGCAGATAGAAGAAATCAGCTCACGCTTGAGATATCTAACGCACATAATCAGGGCAAGAGACTATGAAGAGATCGAGAAGTTCCTGAATAGATTGAGAGAAAATATAAGTCAGGACTAGGCCATGAAGACTTTCATCAAAGGGTTGAACCGGATCCGCTCCTAGCTTATCCCCGGGAATCTTGGCAAGGAGAATTTGAGACAATGATATGCATTCCAATCATGGCAAGAAATACGGACGAGGCCATAAGGATGACCATCAGAGCGACAGGGCTTGCTGATATCATTGAATTCAGGCTGGATGCAATGGAATCCTTTGACCTCGAAAGAATGATTAGAACTACTATCAGGCCCGTCATTGTCACCTACCGTTCAAACAAAGAGGGTGGAAAGGGGATAGAAAACTATGAACTGCAAACAAGACACCTTTTGGAGGCAATTTCCCTTGGTGCCCATTACGTGGACATGGAGTATAGCATGCCACCCCAACTCAGGGAGAGAATCCTCCTGAACAGAGGCAATACCATGGTCATTGTGTCCGCGCACTTGATTCATGGGACCCCTCCCCTGGGGGTGCTCGAAGACACCCTCAAGAGATTGGCGGCAACGGGCGCAAACATCGTAAAAATCGTGACCATGGCAAGAAGACCCGAGGATAATCTCAGGATACTGGACCTCGTATCGTCAGCAAAGGACCTTGGTATCAAGGTGATAGCCTTTTGCATGGGTCCCCTGGGCCGCATCAGCAGGGTAGCCTCCCCCTTGCTCGGAAGTTACCTCACCTTTGCCTCCCTTGAAGAGGGTTTGGAGTCAGCGGACGGACAGATCTCTGCCCGGGAAATGAAGAGAATGATGGAGATGCTTTCTGCATGAATATTGATTCCTCAACCAGCCTCTATGGTGTTGCCGGCTACCCCTTGTCCCATACCCTTGGGCCTGCCATGCATAACGCGGCTTTTTCCCATTCGGGCATCAACGCAGTCTACCTGGCCTTTGAGGCCCGGGATATTGAGGGATGTATCTGTGCCGTGAAGGCCCTGGACATAAAGGGGATGAGTATTACAATCCCCCATAAGGTTTCCGTCCTGGGACTCATAGACGAAGTTGATGATCTCGCACAGAAGATCGGCGCAGTAAACACCATAGTCAACAGGAATGGATATCTTGTCGGGTACAACACCGACGCTTTCGGGGCCCTCAAGGCCCTGGAGGCAAAAACAAGGCTTTCAGGCAAGAGGTGCCTGATCATCGGTGCCGGAGGGGCTGCAAGGGCCATTGGTTTCGCACTCAAGGGACGGGGGACCCACCTGACCATCGCAAACCGAACCAAAGATCGAGGAGAAAAACTAGCCTCCGACCTGGAGGGCGAGTTTATTCCCCTGGCGAAGATGCATGGAGTTGAAGCAGAGATACTGGTTCAGACTACCCCGTTGGGGATGTATCCGCGGGGTGATCAAAGCGCCGTGTCCCCTGGGGCGCTCAAGGCAGGAACCCTGGTAATGGACGTCATATATAATCCCCTCGAGACTAAACTCCTGAAAGATGCAAAGGCAAGGGGATGTACGACGATCAGCGGCCTAGAGATGTTCCTTTATCAAGGGGCTGAGCAGTTCAAGCTTTGGACCGGCTTAGAGGCCCCTTTCCCGATCATGAAAAGGGCCGTGCTGAGTGCCCTGGGAGAAAGAGATGTCGCCTAGTAAAGACATAAGGCCTGTTCATGGAAGCATAAAGATTCCAGGTTCAAAGAGCCTCTCACACAGGGTCCTTATTGCGGCGGCCCTGGCATCCGGGGAAAGCACCATAGACAACTTGCTGGTGTGCGAAGACACCGTTTTCACCATCAACGCCCTAAAGGAGCTTGGCACAAGGATATCTTTTGAGGGCGAGAGTGCGAGGGTGTTTGGTACAGGAGCACGCTTCCCCAGAAACAGAGAGAAAAAGGAAATCTTTTTGGGAAACTCGGGGACGGGCTATAGGTTGCTTTTATCCGTGTTTGCTCTGGCACAGGGAGAATATTTACTCACTGGATCATCCCGTATGAACCAGAGACCTGTGGGCGAGCTGATAACGGCCCTGCGTAATCTGGGGGTTCAAGCTGTTTATCAAGGAAATGAAGGCTTTCCTCCAGTGCTTATCCGTGCGAGGGGTATCCCTGGGGGACCAGTTGAAATCACGGCCAAGGTAAGCAGTCAATATGTCTCTTCACTTCTTCTCTCAGGCCCTTGTATGGCTAAGGGTCTTGAGCTCACCGTCTTGGGGGGACAAGTGTCGAGACCATACATTCGGGTCACAATAGAGGTGATGAAGGAGTTTGGTGTTGAGGTGGAGAGAAAGAGCGTCTCCTGGTATAGGATCCCTCGAGGACAAAGATATGTCCCCAGGAACTACTCTGTAGAAGGGGACGTGTCTTCTGCATCCTATTTCTGGGCAGCGGCCGCCGTGACAGGAGGAACCGTGACTACCGAAAATATCGCCCCTTTCACGACCTTGCAGGGTGACATAGCACTACTGGACATACTCGGAGAAATGGGCTGCACGGTAGTCAAGGAGGCGAACAGGGTGACGATCCACGGGAAACCCCTCCGCGGGGTTGAGGTGGACATGGGAGGCATCCCCGACATGGTCCCGACCCTTGCGGCCATTGCCCCCTTTGCCGAGGGAAGAACTGTCATAACAAATGTCTCCCATCTAAGACACAAGGAAAGCGATAGGCTCCAGGCCATAACCACAGAATGGAGGCGCCTCGGCATCCGGGTGGATGAACTGGATGACGGAATTGTAATCCATGGTGGAGAGGGCCATCTCAGGGGAGCGGCAGTAGACCCTCACAATGACCATAGAATAGCAATGAGCCTCGCTGTTATTTCCCTTATGGCCCCTGGCGTGATAATAAGGCACAAGGATTGCGTAAACAAGTCTTTCCCGAGTTTTTGGCAACTCTGGCAACAGTTGGCGCTCAAAGAAATCTGAATCGTATGCGGCGCATCAACCCAAGCAAAGCAATTCGGGCTGTCGGGCTCCTGCCTTCGATTCAATATCATGGGGGGTAATGCCGCAGGGTACGGGAGCCTTCAGGCCCCTGCAGTGGGAGCGTAAACGCTCCCCTACCCGAGATTTTTTCCAACGAACCGCTTCAAAAGGCTAAAGTGTTACGTCAAGGAAAATGCGCACCCTTTTTATTGCCCCAACCATCTGAACGCTAAGGGAACACAGGAGGGTTTCATCTTGGATATTTATCCGCGCACCCTTCCTGAACAAACCCTGAATTTCACTCATACCTGGGGCCTGGGCGGCATGGCCGTTTTACTCGTGGGGAGAAGGGGGAGCCCATGAAGTCCGCCGATGGTAAGATCTTTTTTGATGTGGGCACGGGTGCTGAGTGCGTGCTGTGCCACATGCCGGGGCGCTATTACATGGGCATTGACTACCGGCCGGACCACAGTTTCCGGGTGCCAAGGCCGCATTTGAGCAAATCTCGCGTGCTTCTCGTGCCCGCCTCTGCATCGAACCGCTGCGGAAAAGCTCAGAAGGGCCACCCATTCATCACGCTAGGTGGCGAGGTAGGAATTGTTTTCTCTGATCTTTGATGGCTTCGTAAAAAGTCCAATTTCTGCGTTGCGCTTCATCTCGTTGTGATTGCGGCGTACGGTAAGTACGCCTCATCACACGAGATTCGCGCGCCTTGAACTTGAAGCT
>JAFDHB010000220.1 GCA_019308985.1 Deltaproteobacteria bacterium
CATGAGGGCATAGGCGTCTGTTATTGAAGTAGGTTCCGGGGTCGCAACTATGATCCTTTCCTGGGCGGCAAGGTTAAAATAGATGACATTGGGTGATATGCCCGCACCGGTGTCAATGAATAAAAAGTCGAACTCTTTGTCCAGTATATCAAATTCATTCAAAAGATTTATCTTGTGTCCCTCTGAAAGATGGGCGAGCTCTTCCACTCCTGAGCTGGCCGGGATGAGCGCTACCCCTTCGGGCCCCTCGATGATGATCTGGGACAGCGCTTTTTCACCCTTGATCACCTCCGCAATATTGTGCTTTGGATTAAGGCCGAAGATGATGTCAATATTGGCCAGACCCAGGTCGGCGTCAAGAATTAGCACCTTCTTGCCCATCCTTTGACAGGCAATGGCCAGGTTGCCTACGACATTTGTCTTGCCGACCCCTCCCTTACCACTGGTAACTGCGAATACTCTTGGTCCCTTCATCACCGAAGAGAATCCGTCTTCATCATTCTTTTTGAACCTGCCGACCTCGTCGGCCTGTGCCTTTATCATTCTCCTCAAATTCGTCGCTTGATCCATCACTCAAATCTCCGGCAGAAAAATCAATTTTTGTTTAGTATAAGGGATAATAATTTTTCTTTTCTTGCCCTCTCTATATCATCAGGTACGTTTTGCCCCGTCGTGAAATAGGAGATGGGCAGATTCAATTTCATTATCTGGTTTATTATGGAGCCGAATTGCTGCGTTTCGTCCAATTTTGTAAATATGTAGCTTTCAAACTCAAAGGGTCCGAAATTGACGGCAGTCCTGTGCATCTCCGGTTCGGAAGTTGCAACACTCAAGAGAAGATGGGAGCTTATCGATAACTCACCGGGTATCATTTGTCTGAGCTCTATGATACGAGACATGTCATACTGGCTTTGCCCTGCCGTATCAATCAATACGACATCCCTGCCCTCCATCCTCCGGAGGGCGAAAAAGAGGTCCTTCCTGTTGAAGGCCGGAAAGCATGGTATCCCCAAAATGTGTGCGTATGTCTTTATTTGTTCAGCAGCACCTATTCGATAATTGTCTATGGAGATCAGCCCAACCTTCTTTTTTGATCCGAGCACGAGCTGAGCGGCAATCTTTGCGATTGTAGTGGTTTTGCCCACCCCCGTAGTACCTATGAATGCAGCAATTATTTGGCCGTTCCCCTTTGCGGCAAAGGGGTCCTTGGTCTTTATCGCATGTTTGATCGCCCTGATGGTCCTTTTTACTATTTCAACCTTGGCACCCGTGCTTTCATCCCTCAGTACTCCACTCTTTTCCAGGAAGCTCATTGCATAATCCCTCCTGACCCCGTTCCTGATCAGCCTTGCATAAATATTGAGGAGGGAAGGGTTCCAAATCAATTTCTCAAGGGCGCCGTTGGTATGATTAAGGATGTAGATCATCTCTTTGATGCTCATCAACTCGGACTTGACCTCGGCAAGGAAGCCCGGGCTCTCTGCAAAATCACCGGTATTGGAAGGAACTGCCGTTATTTCAAATTGAGGGCCGGTACCGTTGCCCCCCAATTTCTTGGTGGAAATTATCATTGCCTCGGGTCCGAATGTCTCCTTGACCTTTCCGATGGCCTCTTTGATGGTCCTTCCCCTGAATTTTTCAACGTGCATTGCTTATGGTTACCTCCCCTATAGATTGAAATCTGATGTCAGTCATAAGTTCATTCTGAGACAGCACAACCAAGGAAGGGATGAAGTACTCCGTCATCTTTTTCAGGTGCCGCCGTATGGCAGGCGACGTAATGATGATAGGATGCAAATTCTTTGCCATAGACTTTTCCGCTTGCTCCTTGATAGAGCTGACTATGGCATCCGCCGTCCTTGGATCAATGGAAAGATATGAACCATGCTCTGTCTTCTGTATGCATTTCAAGAGTGTATCTTCCACGTCCTGGTCCAAGGTTATTACCCTCAACACGCCGTCTTCACCCAGGTAAGGAGTGATAATCGATCTCGAGAGCCTATGCCTTACGTATTCTGTCAAGAGGTCGGGGTCCTTTGTCACGGGAGCGTAGTCCGCGAGTGTTTCAACGATGGTTAACATGTCTCTTATGGATATTTGTTCCCGAAGGAGGTTTTGCAAGACTTTCTGTACTGCGCCCAGTGGGAGAAGGTTCGGTACCAGTTCCTCAACGGCCTTCGGAGAGGTCTTGGCCAGGTTATCAAGGAGGTTTTGAACGTCCTGACGCCCCAGGAGCTCTGAAGAATATCTCCTGATAACTTCCGTCAAGTGTGTCGCCATAATGGTGACATTGTCTACGACGGTATATCCGGCGAGTCTTGCCTCCTCCTTGTTTTTCCGAGGTATCCATATCGCAGGAAGGTTGAATGCGGGCTCACTTGTCGCTATTCCCTCTATTTGCCTTGTGACGTTTCCCGGATCCATGGCCATAAGATGATCAATCAACAATTCTGCACCGCCGATCTTTATTCCCTTGAGAAGAATGCGGTATTCAGAAGGTTTAAGCTGGAGATTATCCTTGATATGAATCGGTGGAATGATAAGACCCATATCCACGGCAAATTGTCGCCTTATGGAACGGACCCTGTCCAGAAATTCTCCCCCCTGGCTTTTATCTACCAGGGGGATAAGCGCATAGCCTACTTCCAGTTCAAGGGGGTCAATCGCGAGGAGATGTTCAACAGGCTCCGGGCCCACCTCTTCTTTTTGCTTTTCAATCTCGGCCTCCCTGAGCTCCCTTGCACTTAAAGCCATGGCCCTTCTTCTAAGCAGGTAGAGGCTTCCTCCGATGAAGAGGGAGAGCATGATGAAGGGCAGATGCGGCAAGCCGGGAATGAGACCGAAAAAAAACATTATGAAGGCCGAGAGGTAAATCGCCTTTGGGTAATTAAAGAATTGTTTCCCCAATTCCCTCCCCATGTTCTCCTCGGAGGCCGCCCTGCTCACAATTATCCCCGCAGCGGTAGATATGGTCAGGGCCGGGATCTGAGATACCAGTCCGTCACCCACGGTAAGGAGGGTGTAATTCTGCGCGGCATCCATAATGGACATGCTCTTTTGAAGAACGCCTATCACCAGGCCGCCCATGATATTGATGAGGGTGATTATTATCCCGGCAATGGCATCCCCTCTGACGAATTTGGCGGCCCCATCCATTGCGCCGTAAAAGTCGGCCTCTCTGGCAATGCTGCTCCTGCGTCTTTTCGCCTCTTTTTCGTCTATCAGGCCTGCGTTCAGATCAGCGTCGATACTCATCTGCTTGCCGGGCATTGCATCAAGGGTGAATCTTGCGGCGACCTCTGCTATTCTTGTCGCACCCTTCGTGATGACCACGAAATTTATGATAACGAGAATAACGAAGACAATCATGCCGACAACGTAATTCCCGCCAACCACAAAGCTTCCAAAGGATTTAATGACTTTTCCTGCGGCCAGTGCACCGTCGTGGCCGTGCAGGAGTATTAAGCGGGTTGATGCAACATTCAGAGACAGCCTGAACAGTGTGGTCATCAGGAGCAGAGAGGGGAATATGGAGAAATCAAGGGGCTTCTGGGTGTACATGCTGATGAGGAGAATCGTTATGGAAAGGGTGATATTCAGGGCCAAAAGGAAATCGAGGAGCGCGGAGGGAACAGGAATAATCATCACGATCAGCACGGTGACCACCCCGATGACCGCCACCATTTCAGTGGGTGTCGCAAAGGTAATCGGCGATTTTGTTTTAAAGACCTCTTCCACCATGTGAATTCCCCGTTATACGGTTCTTGATTTCAATTTGTAGATATAGGCCAGGATCTCGGCAACGGCCTGGTAGAGAGCCGGGGGTATTTCTTGACCGATCTCAACCAGGTCGTATAGGCTCCTGGCCAGTGGCTTGTTCTCCAGGACGGGAATGTCATGTTCTCTGGCTGTCTCTTTGATCTTGTCCGCTATTCTCCTTTTCCCTTTTGCAATCAACTTTGGTGCACCCATGACAGACCCCTCATATTTCAGGGCAACGGCAATGTGTATGGGGTTGGTAATCACCACATCCGCCTCGGGAACCGCCTGCATCATTCTCTTTCTGGCCATTTGCATTTGAATGCTTCTTATCCTGGACTTAACCAGAGGATCGCCTTCCGTCCTCTTGAGGTCCTCTTTCATTTCCCTTTTGGTCATCTTCATCCTTTTTTCAAATTCCCATCTTTGATAAGAATAATCGATGACGATGATGATGATCATCGCAAGTGAGCACCTTACAAAGAGCTTGAACATGGCCCAGAGAATATAGGATACGATAGAACTTGTTGCCATTCCTCCCAGAGAGACGACGTTTTTCATCTCGCCCTTTACGGTGAGATATGCAACGCTTCCCACAATGATCAGCTTGGCCAAGGATATGAAAAGTTCCATAACGGACCGCATGGAAAAGAGCCTTTTCAGCCCCTTGACGGGATCCAGTTTTGAAAACTGAGGCCTGATCGATTCGCCTGAGAGCATAAAGCCCACCTGCATGATGTTGGAAAAAACAGCCGTAACAACGATGGCTGTGAACAGGGGACTCAGTGTCAGGATAAACAGGATGATAATTTTTCGGGAAAACTCAAGGAGCAATTGCAGATCCAAATCTCTAAGGAAAATCGCGGAAGTCGCCTTCAACATAATGGTCTGAAGGTGGCCGTAAATGTAGGAGCCGAAAATGCCAAGGACGAACAGGGCGGAGAACAGAACAGCCACGGAAGGGAGCTCTTTACTCCTGGCCACTTCTCCTTTTCTCCTGGCATCTTCCCTCTTTCTTGGAGTAGGTTTTTCAGTCTTTTCTTCAAAGCTATCTTCCGGCATTGTTATCTCTAACCCTTCATGATATTCATGGTATTAATCAACAGGGGGCCGAGCCGATCCATGTATATGTCCAAGAACCTGGAGAGCAGCCCCAGGCAGATACCAAAGAAGATGAGCCCCAAGACGATTTGAACCGGAAAGGCTACAATCATGATGTTCATCTGCGGTATCAGCTTGACTACCAGCCCAAATGCCACCTTGGTAAAAAAAAGGACGGCTATTGCGGGTGCACCTATTTTGAGAGCAATAACAAACATATCACCTGCCAGATTTATGACCTCCTGAACCAGATCCCCCGAGATGGCCAAGGAACCCGGGGGGATAATCTGAAAGCTCTCCTTCATTGCACGCAGCATTATGTGATGCCCGTCAAAGGAAAGGAAAAGCACCATGGCGGTAAAGTATGCCAGATTGGCCAGGATTGAGACCTGAATACCGCTCT
>JAFDHB010000221.1 GCA_019308985.1 Deltaproteobacteria bacterium
ATCATGTCATGGGGCCCTATCACCCGGAGAGCCCCAAGAGACTCGAAGCCATTTATGCCATGCTTGATGAACCGGAAATGAGGGACAAATGTATAGCTGTACCAGTAGGACCTGCTGCGAAGGAGGAACTCCTCCTGGTTCATTCAGAGGATTATGTAAAGAAAATCGCCTCCACGGAAGGAAAGGAATATATCTATCTGGACCCTGACACGCAGACGTCTGCGGGTTCCTATGAGGCAGCCCTGCTCGCAGCGGGAGGGGTATGCCAGGCTGTTGCCATGGTAAACTCGGGCGAATTGGACAATGCATTCGCACTGGTACGGCCGCCCGGCCACCATGCGGAGAGGTCGAGGGCTATGGGCTTCTGCCTGTTTAACAACGTGGCCATCGGGGCCAGGTATGCGCAGGTGTCCCTTGGCTTGAGAAAGATTCTCATAGTTGACTGGGACCTCCACCATGGGAACGGGACACAGCATTCCTTTGAAGAGGATTCTACGGTACTTTATTTCTCGACACACCAATATCCCTATTATCCTGGGACAGGCGATTTCAGGGAGATCGGCAGGGGAGAAGGACAGGGGTATACAGTTAATATACCGCTCTCTCCAGGGTGCGGTGACGGTGAGTACATGGCTATCTTTGATGGGATCCTCAAACCTCTTGCCTTGGAATTTGAGCCGGAGATGATCCTCGTATCAGCGGGATTCGACATATACAAGGGCGACCCCCTCGGAGGAATGAATGTTACGCCCCCCGGATTTGCTGTCATGACCCAATCTCTGATGGAAACTGCTGATAAGTGTTGCGCAGGGAAGCTGGTCATGACGCTTGAAGGCGGGTACAATGTCAATGGGCAAAGGGATTCCGTGAAAGAAGTTATCAAGAGCCTTCTTGGGGTCTCGGAGGTAAAGACGGGCGAACCGGCGGTCAAAGAAGCTCGGGAACTGGTGGAATCCATAAGGAAGAATCTCTTTCGAGCCCACGGCGACAAGTGGGACTGCTTCAAGGCGGCCGGATAGGGATTCCAGCTCTTGACCCGCTGTTTGCCGAGACATGCATGGTCAACGGCTGGGTTTTTGGGGAACCCGGGCCGCGGGTATCAAGCGTAAGGAGAAATGACACGGGCGATGGCCTGAAAGAAGGTGACTCTCCCTGGGAGCGATGGGGAATAGGGGAAGATTCGGCAAGTACGGCGAGATAAAGAGAATTGCGCGCCTGAGACAGGCAGGAAAGGAGAGCGCGTACCAGAAGGGGACCGTGCGCGGTTACAAGGCCGGACTGCCCTTTTCCGGGAGGCAGGCGGTAGACAAGGGACGTCTCAGGATAAGGGTTGGGAGAAAATCCGACATGGGTTTCATGATAGACCTGAGCGGCAGGACGTTCAGCCGTTACGGGCCCTATGAAAAGATAATCGAGCAGTGGCTCGAATCGGGAATGACACTTGCTATGGTGTCCCTGCATGGCAAGAGGCCTGTGGGCTTTGCCATGATAAACCTGTTACCTGAGGAAATGGGCCCTCAATATGAAACCGAACTGCTCGCCATAGCATTGGAACCGGACATGCACAGGAGAGGGATAGGTCTGAGCCTTCTCAGGAGCATGGAGCAGAAGGCAAGAGAGTCGGGGATAAGAACAATCGTCCTCCATACCGCCCGGGAAAATCTCGCCGCAAGAGGTCTTTTCAAGAAGGCAGGGTTTGCGGAACTAGGGATAAAGAAGGGGTTTTATCCCAACGGCCAGGACGCCTTGGTCATGATCAAGGAGATCTCTCCTCCGAATAGCCCTCACCACCAAGAAGATCCAGCGCATCCATAGACGGGGTCAGGTCCAACCATTTAGAGGTTGAATCACAAGCTATTTCGGGTATATAATATTTTGGCTGAGCTAAAACTCGATCAGGCCTTATTTGTTAATCGTTATTGGTTATAGGTCTAAGCCCCATATCTGAGATGATGTCTCACCTCTGGTAGACATATAGGAATGGCGATCAGGATCGGTTGAATAACGGATAACAAGCAGCTGGTAACGCCTAATCGGGGGTTTTTCGCACAATTAAGGTAGTACCTAGTTATCATGTGCCTGGAGGACACCTATGGCCCAAATTGACGCCTTCTTCAAGCTGATGCATGATCAAGGAGCTTCCGACCTTCATTTGGTAGCGGGGCAGCAACCCGTATTGCGGATAGGCGGGGAGTTGGAGCGCGTAAAGTATAAGAAACTGGACAATGACAGCCTGAAGGCCATGCTTTATGAGATCGCACCGGAACACAAGGTAAAGGAATTCGAGGAGACGGGGGATGTGGATTTTGCGTATGAAATCCCGGGTCTTGCCAGGTATAGGGCCAATTTCTTCATGCAAAAGTACGGCGTTGGGGCTGTTTTCCGTGAGATACCCTCCAAGATCGCTACATGTGAGGAACTGGGTCTACCCAAGGTCGTAAAAAGGCTGGCCACTTTGCCCAGGGGGCTTGTCTTGGTCACTGGGCCGACCGGGAGTGGAAAGTCGACCACCCTTGCAGCCATAATCCACGAGGCGAACAAGACGAGGAAGGAACATATCCTGACCATTGAGGATCCCATCGAGTTTGTCCACGAGAGCCAAATGGCCGTCGTGAATCACAGGGAAGTGGGTATTCATACGAGATCTTTTGCCGCGGCCCTCAGGGGTGCTTTGCGTGAAGACCCCGACATAATTCTGGTAGGGGAGATGAGAGACCTTGAAACAATATCCCTCGCAATCGAAGCCTCGGCAACGGGACACCTTGTCTATGCCACCCTGCACACGACAAGCGCTTCAAAGACAGTCGACCGTATCATAGAGGTATTTCCCGTCAACCAGCAGGAACAGATCAGAAACACCCTTGCAGATGGGATACGTGCGGTGATCTCCCAGACCCTGTTCAAACGAAGAGACGGAAAGGGAAGGGTTGCGGCCCTGGAGATAATGATTGCGAACCCGGCAGTAAGAAACTTAATCAGGGAAGGCAAGACCTATCAGATACCTTCCATGATTCAGACGGGGAAAAAATACGGCATGCAATCCCTTGATGACGCCATCATGGAACTCTTGCAGAAGAAGCTGATAAGTGCCGACGACGCCTACTTGAAGTCAAACGACAAGTCAAAGTTCTTGCCCTTTTTGAAGAAACCCCCTTCTGACTTCACGGAGGTCTAGAGGGAGATCCCATGGTATCTCCCGGTGTTACAAAGAGGGAGGATCAGAGCTATGAGGCAACAACAGATCGATCACATACTCACGGCGATGCTGGAGTCCTATGACAACGTATCGGATCTGAATATCACGGTCGACAAGCCTTTCCAGGTGGAGTCGGCAGGCGAACTGTTGCCGGTGACGCTTAACCCTCCCATAGACAGGATAACACCCTTTCAAGCAGAGATCCTCGCCCTGAATATTATCAACGGGGACCGGCGCCTGACAAAGGCCCTTCTCCAGCACGGTTCCTGTGACTCTTCTTACCAGTTGGCGGGCAAGGCCCGCTTCCGCGTAAACGTCTTTTCCCAAAAGGGTTACTTATCTACCGTGATGCGCCAGCTGGCGACCAGGGTCCCCACAATAGAGGAAATGGAATTGCCCCCTGCCTTTCGAAAGATGGCCGAGGAGAAAAACGGTATCATTTTCGTGACAGGAGCGACAGGGAGCGGGAAGTCCACCTCACTTGCGGCCATGCTTAACCACATAAATGAAACAAAGCCGGTGCATGTCGTCACCCTTGAAGATCCTGTGGAATTTGTGCATTCGCAAAAGAAAGCCACCTTTAATCAAAGGGAGCTGGGCACTGATTTTGATACATTCGCCTCTGGTTTGAGGGCCGCCCTGAGGCAGGCCCCAAAGGTGATACTGGTCGGAGAGATGAGAGATCGGGAGACCATGGAGATCGGGTTGTCTGCTGCAGAAACAGGACACCTTGTCCTCACCACCCTTCATACCGTTGATGCAGGTTCAACGGTCAACAGGATCGTGGGGATGTTTGAACAGGAAGAGGAAAAACAAATCCGGATCAGGGTAGCTGATACCGTGCGGTGGATTGCCTGCCAGAGGTTGCTGCCAAAAAAGGGCGGCGGAAGGGTAGCCGCCTTTGAAATAATGGCCAGCAACTTGCGGGTCAAGGACGCCATCTTGCACGGGGAGTCTGAGGGCAAGACCTTTTATGAGATGATAGAACAGGGGCGGCCGTTCGGGATGATGACATTTGATCAGTGCATAATTGATCTCTACCGGAAGGACTATATCACAGAGGAAACCGCTATGAGCTATGCATCCAGGAAGGCTGTGGTGGGGCGCGGTATAGATGCCATCAAGGCTTCCAGGGGTGAAAAGACGACTTCCATTGACGGACTTACCATGGACAGCCAGTATGGCAGGGAGCCTTAGGATGGCAAGTTGAGGAATAGGGGGACTTGGATGGAGGTAACGTGTGATCAATGTGAGGGCAGGTTCAAAGTGCCCGACGAGAAGCTTCCAAAGGGACAAAAGGTGAGGATGGGTTGTCCAAGGTGCAAGAACAAGATCGTCATCGACCTTTCCCGGGCTTCGGCGGATGAGGAAACCTCTTCAGGGAATAAAAGGCAATTGAGGCAAGGGGGGGCGTCTGGGTCGACCCCCGATGAAGGTTACGGGTATGAGGAATACGCCGAAGACAAGGACCTGGACTTTTTTGAGGGGGATACGAAGCTTGCCCTGGTGATGGTGGAAGCCGGGGCGGTCTCCCAGAAGATAAAGAGGGCCGTGGAGAAGCTGGGATACCGCTTCATTTCTACGCCCGGTACGAGGGACGCCATAGGGAAGATGCGGTTTCACCATTTTGACTTGGTCATCCTGAGCGACGGTTTTGATGGGCACGAACTGAAGAATAGTCCGGTTATAAATTACCTGAACCGACTCAGTATGTCGGTTCGCCGCAGAATATTCCTCGCCCTGATCAGTGATGAATTCAAGACCCTTGACAATATGATGGCTTATGCCATGAGTGCGAACGTTGTAATAAACAGCAAAGACATCGACCCGATCCAGGCGATTTTGAGGAAGGCAATCCTGGACCACGAAAGATTCTACAAGGTTTTTATGGATACAATGGTGGAGGTTGGAAAGGCCTAGTGCGTAGTCTCGAAAATTCTGTCACCGATTTTGGCAATACGTTCTGTTTTTGAAAGGACAGGCCTGCGCACTAAATTCCAAAACTCAAATCCCAAACTCCAAACAATGTA
>JAFDHB010000222.1 GCA_019308985.1 Deltaproteobacteria bacterium
AAAGCTTCAAGTTCAAGGCGCGCGAATCTCGTGTGATGAGGCGTACTTGGCGTACGCCGCAATCACAGCGAGATGAAGCGCAACGCAGAAATTGGACTTTTTACGAAGCCATCAGTTTTACTGCTTGCTCAAATGATTGGGGTTGCTAAAACAGACAAGTCATGTTATTTAGTCAAGCAATTACACGCAGGAAAATCCATCGTGATCTTTGGAAAGAATGAATTTGGTCAACATTTGGTCAACATTTGGTCAACAACTGCCTAAAAATATCCCTATGTTTTCGTGCATATCACTCAAGTTACTTTGTCTGCTAAAATTGAGATAACATTTTGACTATATTGATATTTTATCATTCTTTCATTTTATCGCCGTTTACATCATTTTCCTTTGAAAAGGCGTTCGGGACGCGGGAGTCGCTGGTTCAAATCCAGTCGTCCCGACCACCCGATCAAAATTTCCCGGAACTTACGAGCCTTGCAAAGTGCTCAAAAGACCTGTCATAGGTCGCCTCTGCCTCTTCCGGAAAACAGCAACCCGGCAATTGCCTCATCTTGAGGTGGTAGGTTATACATTCACAGCAAATCCCCTTTCGCGAGCAAGGGTCATAGGTGCATTTGCATCTCTTGAGATTCTCTTCCTTGCGACATTCCATCGGTCAATTCTCCTCTTGCTAACCTGCTTGAAAGACTTTCACTCAACCCTCCCCGGATTCAACCCCGCTTGACGTGGCATCGAGGTTGTTCAGGAATTCCCTGAACCAGGGCGGATTGTAGATGAATATATAGGCAAGGAAAATGGCAGTCAACGGCAAAAAGAATATGGCAAGGTCTATGATCAAGACTCCGATACCAAGAAGGATTCTCTTTTTCATTTCCATCGCGTATCTCCGCCAGTTTGAGGATAGTCCAACTTAATATAAATATCGCTAATTAAATAAAATAATATACCATTTTCTTGAAAGATTGCTATAATATCCTTATTTTAGAATCAAAATACCATATAATATGCCGAAAGTAGCCTGTTTATCTGAAATAAGCGCTTTTCACTTGACAACCAGCGTTCAAATATTGAACAATCTAGAATATGCAAAATCTGGCTCTAATGGGCGAAGATTGGAGTCTTTGGACTGCATCTTAGGAGATCTTGTCCTATAACCTCAACTTCGTTTTATGGAAACCAGGGGGTCCTAAGGTACTATTGGGCAGGATTAGATCTGCTCCTGACTATGTTTATGTCCTGCCTTTGTTTTTGCCATTCAATCAAAGAGGCCTCAATGGAAAAAGAAGATCTACATATCCTCAGACTGATGGGCGAGATAGACAGAAGCGGCAGCTCAAGCCAAAGGGAACTCTCCCGCCGCCTGAACATATCCGTGGGCCTGGTCAATACCTTTCTAAAGAGACTCGTGAACAAGGGCTATTTCAAGGTAAAGACCATGCCGAGAAACAGGCTGAAATATTTTCTCACCCCTGAAGGATTGGCCAGGAAAAGCAAGCTCACGGTTGAATATCTCCATTATTCCATGAATTTTTACAGGGATATAAAAGAACTGCTGCTAAACAAGTACATGGACATGGCATCCAGGAACGTCCATAGCATCCTCTTTTATGGTGCGGGTGAGGTCGCTGAACTCGCCTACCTCTACCTTCAACTCACGAGCATCAAGCTGGTAGGTATCATTGATGAAGAGAGAAAAGGAAAGAATTTTTTTGGGTACAAGATTTCCGGCCTGAAACGCATCGAAAAGGGGGACTGGGATATGATCCTCCTAACCCGACTTGACAATACGGAATCACACATGAACAAGCTCCTCCGGGAAGGAGTGAAGCTGGAGGCCATAGCCACAATATGAGTATGGATAGTCCAAGGTGGTATGCGGTTCACACCAGGAGCCACTTCGAACAAAAGGTATATGACGGGATCCGTGGCAAATCCATAGAGGCCTTTCTCCCCAGGATCCAGGTGATGAGCCGTCGCAAAGACAGGCGAAAAAAGATCTTTGTGCCCATGTTACCGGGTTATATGTTTGTACGCTTTGATATGGACCCTGTAACTTATTGGGACATAATAAAGACCACCGGCGTTGTCAGGATGATCGGGTTCGAGGGGAAGCCTGTACCAGCCAACGAGGAGGAAATCCAGGCCCTTATGATACTGGACGGGACGGACCGTACTGTGCTGAATCGGGCTTACATGAAAAAGGGAGACAGGGTCATGGTCATGGAAGGCCCGCTCAAGGGGTTGGTAGGATTTTACCTGCGGCACAAGGGCAATACGGAGAAGGTAGTGATCAGCATTGAGCTGCTCCACAGATCTCTTGAGGTGGAGATAGAGGGCTGGGCCCTGGAGAAGATTCCATAGGAGGCACTTTAGCTGAGTGGGATAGTCACCGGCATTGTTGCGAAGATAGGGTTTTCGAACCGAGGCAAGATCAGGCCTCCAGGAACATAAGAAACCCAAGCTTTTTCTTAAAAAGAACATTATAACAACAGGTTACGACCTCTTCGGCCCTGTAACCGAAGGGGCGGAGCTGTGCAAATCCCGGGATGGAAGCTGAGACCTCTTAGATACGGGGCAGACCCATGGTGTGATGCAACCGTGTTACCGTAGATTTTGGAGCGAGGCAACCATGTTACCGTCAAAATGTTGCTTTTGATGGATCTCAAGTCAAACGCGGAGAATTGTGATGAGGGTGTTGATAACAGGCGGCGCAGGCTTCATAGGCTCCCATCTAGCTGAAAAGCTTATCGATCAGGGCCACGAGGTCTTTATCATCGACAATCTTTGGACCGGCAAGCTGGAAAACCTGAAAGGGATACAGGACAACGAAGGATGTCACGTGGTCATCGATACCATATTGAACGAGTCCGTAATGAACGAATTGATATTCAAGGCTGACCAGATCTACCACCTGGCCGCCGCCGTGGGGGTCAGGAACATTATGGACAACCCAGTTGAGACCCTGGAGATCAATGTCAAAGGCACAGAGACCGTACTGAGGTTGGCGAATCGCTTCAAGAAAAAGGTGCTTATTGCCTCAACCTCTGAGATCTATGGAAAACACTCGAATCATTCCCTAAAGGAGGACGACAACAGGGTCTTGGGCACGGTGAAGAAGAGACGCTGGGCCTATGCCTGTTCAAAGACCCTCGATGAGTTCATGGCGCTGGCCTATTTCGATGAAAAGAAACTCCCGGTTGTGATTGCCCGCCTATTCAATACTGTTGGGCCCAGACAGACAGGCCGCTATGGCATGGTGCTTCCCAGCTTTGTGCAGAGCGCCCTGTTGGGAAAGCCTATCACGGTCTATGGCGACGGGACCCAGAGCCGGAGCTTTACCCACGTACATGACGTAACAGATGCGCTCATCAAGCTGATGAACAAGCCGGAGGCCGAAGGAGACGTCTTCAACGTGGGCAACGACCACGAGGTCTCTATCAAAGATCTCGCTTACAAGGTCAAGGAGATGACGGGGAGCAAGTCGGAGATCGAATACATCCCCTACGAAAAGGCCTACGGCCCCGGGTTCGAGGACATGGAGCGCCGTTGCCCTAACATAGAGAAGATCCGGAAGATGATCGGCTTTGAACCAAAGCATAATCTAGAAGACATCATCCAGAGCGTCATAGATTATTTCAAGGCATAATCACAGGAAAAATGATTGATTTGTGGGATCTTATGGCATAAAATAGCCAAAACAATATGTGGGATGCAATATCATGAGAACTACAGTAACATTAGATGAGGAATTAGTGAGAGAGCTTGTCAAGGTCTCAAATGCAAAAAGCAAGACCGCCGCCGTGGCATTGGCGGTCAAAGAACAGATTCGGAGGGCAAAATTGAGAAAACTTGCAGACCTTCTCGGGACTGTTGATGTAGATGAGAAGGCCGTTAGGGAGGGGGAGAAGGCTGATTTGGAGCGGGTCAAGTGGCTTGAGGATATGGTAGGTCCGAATGGAAAATAGCACGAATTTGGTCCTGCTTGACACATCCGTATGGATTGATGCATTGCGCGGAAAGACGTTGGATATTGTCGAAAATACCCGAAAGCTCCTCAAGGAAGACCGTGTTGCTACCTGTGGTCCTGTGAAGTTCGAAATCAGGAGGGGGCTCCGCAACCAGGAAAGGAAGGGAGTATTGGAGCTGTTCGATGCCTTGGTGTGCCTTTCCATTCAAGAAGCCCTTTGGGAGGCGGCGGGTGACCTGGCTGCTTCCTTGCGCGGAAAGGGGGTAAACATACCTCCAATGGATGTTTTGATAGCACAGATTTGCCTCCATAATGATGTGACCCTTTTCACACTGGATGAGCACTTCCGTTTGATCCCTGGATTGAAGCTCTTCGAAAAGGCAGGCCCCGCACTCAGAGTCTAGCTTCCATCACTCCCTATGGCAGATTAGAGGAAATAGACCGGATGGACCGACCCAGCCAGAAAACACGCATTGCGAGGCTAGTAAGAGCCAAAGATGTGGATCGTTCCTTTGACCTGGTCTTTTGGAGCAAAATCGGAGCCGAAGGGAAGTTTGAAGCGGCATGGCAAATGGTCTCGGAGGTAGATGCCATAAAAGGTAAGGAAGTTGATAAACCAAGACTTCAAAGATCTGTTCAAAGCATTCAACGAATTCCGCGTTAGGTACCTCGTCGTTGGAGCCTACGCGGTGATCTTCTATGCTGAGCCCAGATACACAAAGGACCTCGACATATGGGTCGAGCCGGTCATGGAAAACTCAAGAAGGCTCTGGAAAGCACTCGCCTCTTTTGGAGCGCCTCTCGAGGGTGTCACTCACGAGGATTTCTGCAATCCGGAACTGATTTATCAAATTGGAGTAGCCCCTAACCGCATCGATATTATGATGGGGATCCCTGGGGTCGATTTCTCATCTGCCTGGGAAAGAAGAGTAAAGTCAACATATGGGGGAGAACCAATTTTCATAATGCATATAGACGATTTGATACGGGCCAAAAAGGCCATGGGTCGGGACCAAGACAATCTTGATATCAAGGCCTTGGAAGCGGCCAAGAACTTGAAAGAATAGATCGGTATCTTAACCTCTGGCGTCATTTGTCACAATGCTATGGTGTTTGTTCGGATGATCGCAATATGTTCCACAAGTTGTTAACGCGCGAATGCACATGCTAAGACACCTTTGAAGAATAAGGCGATTTCATGAAAATATGGATCGAGGCAACCGTGTTGC
>JAFDHB010000223.1 GCA_019308985.1 Deltaproteobacteria bacterium
TGCTTTTTCAACTCCGCAATCTGTACCTTTAATTGCTCGTTTTCAGCCCCTATTCGTGCATGTGATAGCTCCATCTCCCCGTGACTCTCCTCCAGAGCCTCATATTTTGCCTGGAGAGAAGCGATCTGGAGCCTCAAGCCCTCAGTAGCCCCTTGTAATCGAAAGCGTCCCCATAGCCAGAAGAAAAAGGCTCCCAGCAAGAAACCCACCAGGAACGAGACAAGTACCAGGGGATCTTGCACCCGCAATGAATTCATAAAACCGACCCCTTTGTGTCACGTATTTCCTAAAATAATATATTTTACCTGTTTTTTCCAAAGATATTATCGGAGCAATCAGCCTCGGCACCGTCGGCAAATTTGTATCTCCAGGAGGGTCTGTGAATCGTTGTTTGCGGCCACACCAGTCCTCGGTCCTGCTCCACTGGCATATTCATATCTTTTAGACCTTCCTTGCAGAACGATCGGTTTCACTCCGCTGGAATAGGCGCCTGGAAGACACGGCAGTGGAGAGGACAGGGAGAGGACAATACGCCGGCCCATTTTCTTGGAAAATTCTCTTTTGTGGAAAAGGCCAAAGGTGACAGTCTCTTGAACGAAGCGGTTGACCAGGTTGATAGCCTCCGGATATCCTAGAACTTCAGTTTTGTTGTATCGATCTCACCGGGAATTTCCTCCATTGTAAAACCATCGCTTAGGCTCTCAATAAGCTCTCTGTAAGTCCGCAGAAAATTCCTGATCTTGTCCAGGTCAACCGCCTGTTTCCCGCAGGTAAGGCAAACGGGAGGGTACTTCGGCTCCTTTTCTGTATTAATGGTGAACACCGAGCCGCAATCCTCGTGCTTTATGATGAACCATCGTCTCTTATTGTCTGATCTCCCCATGAGTATGATTTTCCCCGAATCCCTCTTACTTACCGTAATTCTCCACGAGATAATCTATGATAATACGCGCCTCTTCCGCACTGATCGGGGCCCGGTTCCTGTCTTTCATCCTCATGACCGTGGCCTCCCACTGCTCCCTGGTCTTTCTCTTTGACTTCGGCCTCTTGATTGAATGGCATATACCGCATTTTTTCTCAAAGAGGTTCTGCCCCTTTTTTCCTTCTGCCCTTGACTGGGGCGGCCAACTAAAGGGAAAAAAGCAAAGAACAAAAAACATTACAGCGATCTTTTTCACGAATGGATCCTCCTTGCGAGTGTGAAGAGATTGGAACTAGGTCCCGGGAAGAGGCAAGGTATTTTTGAACACCTCGAAGGTAGTCTCAACGGCCTCTGATTCTCTCCCCCAAAGGTCCTGAAACTCCACCCCTATCCCCTCATTTCCTACATGGACGACCCTGGCCTTGATCCTAATGGGTCTCGTTTCAAGGGGAAATTTGGTAAAAAGCGTAATCTGTTTTCCCTCTTCGAACCGGCTTGCGTTGCTCGTCTGGATAAAAACGCCTCCTGTACTCAGGTTCATTATCTTGCTGGCAGGCTTGGTACCATTGATGATAGCCGGGTGATGAAACTCTGTTCGAGGGCAAAGCCTTCTTTCCCGTGTCATAGCTCTCCCCTTTCTTCAGTAATGAGAAACTTTCCTACCAATACCAAGGTGTTGATCAAAACGCCATTCCTATTGTCAGTGACGCCTCCCATTTGGATATCTGATATCATTTTATTTGGTCTTTGTGAACCAGGAATTGATGTCAAATCCTTTTTCTGGGGAGGAATCCTTGACACTTATATTCTTTTTTCTTATTTTTCTAAGTATGGTTGAGTCTGATTTATTGATCTTAAGAATTCTTATCTTTGACAAGGAAAAAGAGAAAGGAGTCAAGCTATGCCTACTTTGAAGGGTTCAAAGACCGAACACAACCTACTTGCAGCCTTTGCCGGCGAATCTCAGGCCCGTAACCGCTATACCTTTGCCGCCGGCATCGCAAAGAAGGAGGGCTTTGAGCAGATCAGCGCCATATTCCTGGAAACTGCCGACAATGAAAAGGAGCACGCCAAGCTGTTTTTCAAACAGCTTGAAGGTGGCGATGCCACAATCACCGCTGGATACCCTGCCGGGGTCCCAGGCGACACCCTCGCCCAGTTGAAGTCCGCTGCAGCGGGTGAAAAACTGGAATGGACAACCCTTTATTCAGGGTTTGCCGATGTGGCCAAGGAAGAGGGCTTCAATGACGCGGCCCAGATCTTCAACCAGGTGGCGGAAGTAGAAAAATGGCACGAGCGCCGATATAACAAGCTCATAGAAGCGGTTGAAGGCGGCAAGGTCTTCAAAAAAGAGGAAAAGGCACTCTGGAAGTGCAGGAACTGCGGCCGCGTGGTCGAGGCGACTGAAGCCCCGGCCAAGTGCCCGACCTGCGATCACCCCCAGGCCTATTTCGAGCTATTTACCGAGAACTATTAATATTCTGCCATATGCTCCCATGAAAACTCCCCGATCCACAGTGCGGGGAGTTTCGTCAGGGAAAATTCCAGTCGGTTCTTTTATCCCCTAATCGCTCATCACGAATTGTCCTGGGAAGACACGCACCGATTTGCGCTTCTCAGTCGGAGAAGTATTCTGCTTTCATTTCAACGGTAAGGCCGTCACTATTAGACAGACGCTCTGCCAGCCCCTTTATCTGGAGCGCCTGGCTCACAGATAGGATACACATCTCTGCCGGGTAACTCTTGGCAACTGGTGTGTAGCAAAGACAAGTGTCACCTCTTTTCATGTGTGGTTGCTCCGGCGTACTTGCGCAGATTGGAGTTAAAGCTAGCTGCGGTTGGCATTAAGTGGAGTGCAGAAGATGTATATGGATCATATGCGGCATCTACCCCGTGCTTACCGTAAACAAAGGTGCAAGAAACCAGTCCGCAGGCTTGAAACCCCATGTAAGACCCAAACAGAAGTCCTAAAGGCCCTGGGTTACTAGGTTGATGACAGTAGGGTCTTACGGACCTTGATTTCCTAAGGCCACGCCCATAGCCCTATTGGAAGATATCAGCCATCTTATCTCTGAAATCCTGATAATGATGGAGCTGGAGGAGATGTAACCTTCTTTGTCTTGTTCGCGTCCGAAGGGAAAGAGGGCTCTTCCCACTTTCGCTGGTCGAGGTTTAGACTAAGCCCCTCAAAGGACTGCAAAGAACGCCCCCTTTAACAGGCATTATGCCAAGCCCTGCAGGCACTCCTGAAGGCCGAGCTCTTCCAGGCATTCCGCAGTCGGTATCCCGGTCTCAGGGTGCCACTCCATGGCATTGAAGAAGCTGCGCCTCAGGGCTTCGAAATCGACCTTTTTGCCCTTAAGGGGGCCTGATTCAGGAGGGCTCGCTATTCTTGGGGGAAGGGTAAAGTCTTGGGGCTTCAAGCCCTCACGTAGGTTAAAGAGCTGGCGAAGCGTTACCGTCCTTTTGCCGGTGGTGAGCAATTCAGAGGGAGAATAATCCCACCCACTCACGGCGCTGATTATCTCGGCCAGGGCAATATTTGATCCCCAGGAGAGGGCGAAGAGGCACATTCCAGTGTCAGAAAAGGCCTGGCCATAAGTCAGGCCCATGGCATGGATCACTCCTCTAAGGGACTTCTCATCCTTGTCTTCAGGTCTTGTCAGTTCAGGATAAGGACCCAGCTTTCCTTCCTGTTCAAGCCTGATGGACGCCTCTGAAATGAGGTGTCTCCCTGGAGCTGCACCAGTGATGTATCCCAGCCCGCGGAGATCAAAGAGGCGCGGATCATGGTACCCGGGCTCCTGTCCATGGACGTGAATGGCCCATTGTTCTGAATCTTTGCCGATTCTTTCCGCTGCTACCCTGACCCCATCAGCGAGTATATCTCCCAGTCCCTCCCTCCTGGCTATTTTCTCAATCATCCCTACTATTCCCGGTGCATTGCCCCAGGTGAACTCTATCCCGCCGGTATCTTCCTTTCCAATGACACCCCTTTCATAGCACTCCATGGCAAAGGCTATGACCGCTCCTGTTGAAATGGTGTCAAGTCCGAAGCGGTCACAAAGTTCATTGCCCTTTATGATGGATTCCGGGTCCGTGTTGGCAGGCATCGTGCCAAAGGCGGCAATGGTCTCGTATTCGGGCTTTCTCGCTCGGGTGGCAAAGAGTCCATCCTTGACCTGGACCGTTCCACCGCAGTTTATGGGGCAATTGCCGCACCCGGTCTTTCTCAACTGATACCTTGTGATACTTTCCCCGGCTATTTTTTCGTAGTCTGGAAAGGCATCCTTGCCAAGAAGGCTCCAGTTCTTGATAGGGGAGGCGCCCATTGGAACTAGAACAAGGGGTCCTCCGCAAGTACCGATCTTGCTCAAGGAGTTGAGGAACGGGAGGTTGTCCAGGTCCCGGAGGTGGTCAAGGGTCCCTTTACGCAATCTTTCAAAGGCTTCCTTATCGGCAATGTCCACTTTCCCACTCCCCTTGACGGCCACTGCCTTGAGCCTCTTGGAGCCCATTACCGCGCCAAGGCCAGACCTTCCAGCAACCCTGCCATTATCGGAAACTATTGAGGATATGAGAGAGCAAGACTCTCCGGCCGGCCCTATACAAGCGATACCCAGACCTTTTTCGCCTGTGTCTTTCATCAGTTCCACCACGGTGTCTGCCGTGTCCTTGCCCCAGAGATCCTTGGCGTCCTTGAACTGTATTTCTCCATCATCAACGAGAATCCAGACCGGCTCCGGCGAAACCCCTCTTACAAAAAGGGCGTCATACCCGGCTGCCTTCAATTTAGCGGCAAGGGATCCCCCGCAGTTGGCCTCGCCCCATGTACCCGTAAGGGGAGACTTTCCCACGACGAGAAATTTCGACGCCATGGGCATTCCAGTCCCACTGAGTGCTCCAGACATAAGACCCAGGATGTTCTCTGGTCCAAGGGGGTCAACGCCTGGTTTCATGTGATGGTAGAGGAACCAGGCGCCGAGGCCTGCTCCTCCGAGGGAGGCCCTGTAAGTCGATTCTGGAACATCCTGCACAATCACTGCGCGCGTGGTCAGATCCACGAATGCGATCTTCCCATTGAATCCTTTCACCGCTGTGCTCCCTTCAAGGGGTCAATCCCAAAAGAGTCTCGCAAAGACGGCATATTGTAACCCTCCGACACAAGGATAATGACCCTGCCTATTGAAATCAAGGGTAAAGCCGGGCATCATCTCGAAGAGAGCAGTAGCATAGTTGTTCCACTCGCCCCATGTCAACTCAAAAT
>JAFDHB010000224.1 GCA_019308985.1 Deltaproteobacteria bacterium
TCCATCATGACACTCTGTCTTACTCCAATTTCCATTTATTATCCCTTTCTCGCCCTCTTCATTCTACACTAATTTATCTCAGGGCGAGTGTCCAATCATTATAGACAGAGAGGGCCTTGCTCAACTACAAGCTATCAGGATGACCCTAGACGGAAGCAACTATCTGGTCCGCACTGACTTTGAAGGCAATGCCTATCAAGCCTTTCAGGCAGCAGGCGTTA
Organism: Deltaproteobacteria bacterium; assembly: GCA_019308985.1. The sequence continues at coordinate 222 of JAFDHB010000224.1, forward strand.
GGCCCCCAAGCCGGGTTGTGAGAGTGTAAACAAGAGCAAACTGTGTAGTGCCATAAACCCTTTTCAGCCCTATAACTGCCTGTTTTCAAAGAACTTTATTTTTGCAACTGTCGAATATCAGCTTGATGGAACAATTGTCAACTGAGGGGTGGAAACCGCGCCGGGCAGGAGAGGGGGGTGGGCGATGGCAGAGATATCACCGAAAAAACTTCAATATTTCCTGATTCAGTTCTTTTAGCCCGGGATTTCTCCCGTAGACGAGATCGTGAAAATAATCCGGGTTTCTGTAAGGGAACTGACCCGCGGTACCCACAAATACCTGCTGAACGGCCGCTTCGATGATCGGGGTCGGGAAGTTTAGATCCTTCAATTTCTTGGCTGTTGCCAGAACACCCTTCATGGCTTCTGTGGCAGCGATATAGTTTACCTCTAGATACCTGTTTTCATCGTCGTATATCGTGGTTCCGACCCGTCTAAAAACCTCTTCCACAATCCCAACCAATGGGTTTTCCGGGACTTCTCTATGAATGACAAAAGCGCATCGATGAGCAGGAGACATCCTTTCGAAATGGCCTATGATCTTGCAACTGACGATATTGGACGTGTCTTCAGTTATCTCCCTTATCTCTTTTAAGGTAATAAAGGTGGATATATTCACCCACAAGGTCCCTCTTGACACTATTGTATGGTAACGACGGAGTAAATTGACTACGCCCTCCTTGGGAACAGCTAGAAATATGATTTGGCTCTCTAATACCCCATTAATTTCCTCCTCATACCTGCAGTGAGACTCCGCTGCTGCCGAGCAGGCTTTACTATTATCGATGTCATAATAAACCACATCATGATCCTCCGATGCCACCTTTCCTATTTGGCTTCCCATCTGTCCTGCGCCTATGACACCAATTTGCACCATACTTAATCTCCATAAGTCTTTTTGCCTCTAAACCAATTGGTCTGATACGGATACCTCTCTCCCCGAGTATCCAGGTTCGGTTACCTCTATCCCATGAGCCTGGGCAAAAAAAGAACGATCTCAGGAAAGATTGTCAAGAGCACAATACACACTACCATGGCAGGCAAAAACCATATAACCCCCCTGAATATGGTACTTAAGGGAACTTCTGAGTCGGCACCATGCATCGCGAAAACGTTCATTCCGACCGGAGGGGTAATCAGCCCCATCTCCATAGATATAGTAAAGATGATCCCGTACCAGATCGGATCGAAACCCAATGCGACCACAAGAGGATAGATGATAGGGACCGTCAAGAGGGTGATCCCCACAGCCTCCATCATGCATCCTAACAGCAGGTATCCAAATAGTATAATCGCAAGAATAAGGTATTTTGACAAGGCAAGGGTCGTCACAAATCTGGCCAAAGAGTAAGGAACCCTACTCGCACCCAAAAAGTAACTAAAGATTCCTGCTCCTATCATGATCAGGAAAATCATACCGGTCGTTTTGCCTGTTAGTTTGAGGGCTTCCATGGTATCCCTGAATCCAAGCCCGCCACGAAGAAGGCCCGACAAAAAAACGGAGAATGCGCCTATAGCTGCTGCTTCCGTGGGCGTAAACACACCTGTGTATATTCCTCCCATTACGATCATAAATAGGGCAAAGGGCAGCAAAAGCCCTCGATATGCGAGAATCCTCTCTTTCATGGGCTCTTTCGGCACACGAGGTGAAAGGTTCGGTGATATTCTAACTCTGATCATAATCGTTAGAAGAAACAAAAGGGTGAGGAGAATACCGGGCAATATTCCCGCGATAAAAAGTTTTCCAATGGATTCTTGTGTAATGATCCCGTACATAACAAGAGCGACACTCGGTGGGATGAGGATCCCAAGAGTCCCCCCGGCTGCAATGGCCCCGGTTGCCAATGAAACATCATAGCCGTATTTTCGCATAGAAGGGAGGGCGACCTCCGTCATGGTCACAACTGTAGCCAAGCTGGAGCCGCAAATTGCGGCAAAACCAGCACAAGTGATTACAATCGCCATGGGAAGGCCCCCACGGACATGTCCAATCAATTTATAGGTGGCGCGGTGCATATCCTCAGACAATCCAGAATAGGAAGCCAGTTGTCCCATAAATATGAAGAGAGGTATGATAGTGAGCGTGTAATAAGCCGAGCTTCCTCGCGGAGCTGTAGCCAGCACTCCCAAGGCTCCCACGGTGTTCGTTAGGAAGAGATAACCAACAAACCCAACAAAAATCATGACCAGTCCCACATGCATCCTGGCTATTAACAGCAGCATTAAGAAACCCAGCCCCAAGTAGCCAACAGTATCTGGACTCATCTTTTTAGCACCCTTTCAGCGGCCCTTATCGTATAAACGAGCAACACCGCACAAAACAGGGCCGAGCCGGCGGCAATAATAAGGTGCATAGGATAGATGGGGATAGGTAGAGATCCTGTGATGTCCCCAAAGATCCACTTCTTATAGGCCATTTTAATGTTGGTCCAGACAATCAGGAAAAGCACAGAAGAACCCATGAGGTTGGTTATGCAATCAAGTATTCCTCTAAGTTTGTCCGAAAGACGAAGGTAGAAGATGTCCACTTTGACATGATTATCAACCTTTTCCGTGTAAGCCATCGAAGAGAAAACAAGAACAACCATCAGGCATTCGCTTATCTCATAGGCGCCAAGGATAGGGTTGTGGAACAGAAATCGGAGTACGACATCAACTACCGTGAGAAGCATCATCAAAATAATACAGGCTGTACCTGCATAAAAGAAGGTGTTGATGATAGGCTGCGTTACATTTTCAATTCGGCCAGCAACCCTATCTAAAGGCCTCTCCTGTGCCAAAGCTCCCTCCTCATTACAACCGATTTCATTTGAGAAACTTAGAGATTCGCGGTGAGCTTGCGTTTCACGGCCGGAATCCAACAAGGCTCGACACCGACCCCTCCTAATCGGCATACTTCCATGCTAACTCCCTTACCTTTTTCAAAACCGCTTCCCCATCAACCCCCTTCTTTTTGGCGACCTTTTTCCATGCGTCATAGTGAGGCTTTTCGAGTTGTCTTGCTCTTTCAAGTTCGGAGTCAGAAAGTGTGATGATCTCGTGTTTAGGGTCCTTTTTCAGCCATTCGAGCGCTTTGTTGTTGCCTTTGTCCCATTCACGGGCCCAAAGCTCAGTTCCGTAATCGCCGGCATACTTGTCAAAAAGCTTGTGTAAGTCGGTCGGAAGCGAATTCCATTTCTCCTGATTCATTGCCACAAAGAAGGGATTCGCGTAAAAATTTAGCACCGTGTGATAGTAAACGAGGTCCCCCAGCTTCCACCCCTGGATTGCCTCCCATGGATATATGGCTCCGTCTATCACCCCTTTGGCAAGGGCATCATAAACTTCAGGCGATGCCATGGCGATAGGAGTCGCGCCGAGCGATTTTAAATAAGGAGCAGGCCTACCGCCGATCTTTATTTTCAATCCTTTCATGTCTTTTAACGTGCGCACCGGCTGCTTGGCGGTATGCAACTGCGAAGGGGGCTCAGTACCAAACCATAGAATTTTCACCGCACGCCATTCTTTCCTAATTTCCGGAACGGTCTTCCATAGCTCCATGAAGGTCTTGCTGGCGCACATATCCGATGTGTAACCCATGAATGGCAAGCCGGAGACATCACTGATTGGGAATCTTCCAGGCGTGTATCCGGAGTAGCCAATTACGATGTCCACGCTCCCCGCAACTACCGCATCAAAGAAGTCTGGTGGTTTTGCGAGAGCTGCCGCAGGATAAAGGGTAAACTTCACTTGACCTCTGCTCTCCTTTTCTAGCAGCTCTGTCCACGGTTGCACTATCTTTGTATGTACAAAGTGGTTAGCAGGAAAATAATGCATAAAAGTGAGTTGGAGTTCTCTTGCCTGAGTTGCCTGGGCTCCAAAAAATATAGCAGCCGTAAAGCCGAGGACCATGAACACCAGTACTAGGTTCTTCTTCATTTTCTTCCTCCTTTCCATGATATAAGGGGAAACCATAGGAACATGCATTGAGTCTTAAACCTAACTCCCTGTAAAGGATGGTGAAAACCCATGCGCCAGACCTCCAATGAAAGGTTTTTCACAAGCTCATTTTAATTGAAGTGGCTAAACATTTCCTCTTGGGCAAGGGACGAAAGGAAATAAAGACATTGGTTAGGCTGAAAAATTGACATCGAAACCAAAGGGAACCCATTTACCAAGGCACGAAAGTAGCCAATCGCCTTTATTAAACCCGGATTTCGCAAGTCTCTTAGTCAGGTAATGTTTCAAAGCGAATAGTTCGAGCCAAAAGATGCAAGTTCTACTTGTTCAGCGCCCTTTGAAGTGCCACAGGAACTGCAAGTACAGTTGCTGGACCTAAACAAGGCGTTTTGACTAGCCTTTGAACACAGTAGTACCTGAGGTTACCTTGTCTAAGACTGTAAGGTCGAGAAGTCATACAGCGAACCTTTCTCGGTATCTGGACCATTTTCCTTTATTGGGATGCCATTCGGATAACTTGAGAACCAATTGACGGTCTTCGTGTACAATCTTGGCCGGGATCAGCACCCACCGTCTTCTTATGGTGGAGGCAAAGAAACGAGGCTTGCTTTGCTTGAGCACCTCCTTAGCAAACAGAATGATCTGATTCATAGCCAGAAGCCTCAATTCCAGATCAAAGGTGCCCTCTTTACGAAGCCATCAATATTAAGTCTATTAGGCGCATACTATGCACAAGATTGTGCACATTGTTATCGCAACATTTTAGGCAAGGTTCATGCCTGATGTCAAGGAAAATGTTGTTGCTTTAGGCGTTTTAAGGGCCCAAAGTCTGCTTCAGCAGTCCCGTAAGGCTTGTCGTAGCTCTATTTGAATGGTGGATCCCCCCGCCTATTCAGTGAATGGCTTTCCTCGGCGAACTCAGCAGCACACCTAGGGCCTTATGGTCCACTATAGCCCACATCTCGGATCAATAGCCTCAATCTTCGGATCAATAGCCTCAATCTCGTCCAAAAGCCCAATTCCTCATTTGCACCGCTGAAAACAGCTTTCGAAAACTGGAACGCAGTTTCAACCCGCATTTCATAGGTCTATTACTCATGTATAGTCAACTTCACTGCTGTCCGGGTAATTTTCATAGCATCTATATAATATGCTGTTATTATTGAGATAATATGGAATTTGGTGTTTTGAGATTAAATTTTCATATTCCCGATTTCGGGCA
>JAFDHB010000225.1 GCA_019308985.1 Deltaproteobacteria bacterium
ACAATTTTTTTTTCATCCAGCGTTTTCACCAAGCTGCTAAACTCCACATGAGCAAGTATCGGGAGGGGGGAACTGTGCCAGATGTAGCAGACAGTATGATAGTACAAGTTCGATCCTACTTGTGAAAAAATGTACATTTTCCCTTGACATATCCGGGTATTTTGTCTATATCCAACCGAAATTTCTGTTGCGTCGAATCTTGGGGTGCATTGTCTCGTTCTCTGAGTTATCTTGTTGAATTCTTAAGTGAAAAAGGTTCCGGGTCTACGCAAGGACCTGCGGATATTTGTTAGGTAAGTGTTCTTGGTTTGGGTCGATCATTCGTTAGCTCGTAGAAATCTTGACCAATGCTTTCGGAAAGGCTCCAGATGCAAGTTGAGCCTGCGAAATCCCGCTAGCGGGAGCCCGGAAATCTTTAGGAATCACCGCCACACGTCGGCGGTAAGTGACTAAAGATGCAGCACAACGCAGTAGATGGGGCTCTTTACGGAAGCATCATCATTTGAATATGAAACTTGAGAAGATCTTATCGGAGAAGAGATCAGTCATCGTGGACCGATGGCTGGACCGGGTATTCGAGACTTACTCCGAAGATTCAAGGCGCTTCCTGAGGAAACAAAAAGACCGGTTTGCCAACCCGGTGGGGACCACTCTCACCCGAGACATAGGCAACCTTTACGAAGGTCTGCTTCAGGAGGTAGACCGCGAGAGAATTACTCCTGTCATTGACAGGATCATCCGGATAAGGGCCATCCAAGACTTTAGTCCTTCCGAGGCCATATCCTTCATCTTTCGGCTAAAGGACATAATACGAGAGGAGCTGAAAAAGGAACTCCAAGAGGAGACCTTCGCCCGCGAAATGCAGATCATCGAATCAAGGGTGGATGAATTGGCCCTCATTGCCTTTGATATCTTCATCCAATGCCGGGAGAAGATCTATGAAATGAAGGCCCAGGAATCCCGGAACATGGTATCAGGGTTGCTTCGGAAGGCCAAGCTCCTTGTTGATTTGCCCGAACTGAAGGCCGACTTGAAGGGAAAGGATTTGGTTTAGGAGAGGGGGATCGTCGAGAAGGGAAAGAGACGGACGTACTTGTCGGAAAGGTTTATTGAGAAGCCCGCGAGGATTTGAAAAAGGCGACATCTTATCAATGGAGATGAGGGAGCAATAAATGAACTTTTTATTGGGTATTGTGATTTCCTTGATAGCCGTGCTGGTGCTGGTGTTGGTCCCTTGGGTGGGGGTGGGGGCATTGGATCTGCATTCCCTGTTTGGTATCGTCATTCCCTACCTGGCCCTTGGATGTTTTTTTGTGGGTATCATAGCCAGGGTCGTCGGGTGGGGGAAGTCACCGGTGCCGTTCCGTATTCCCACCACCGCAGGGCAGCAATGGAGCTTCCCGTGGATCAAGCAAAACCGGTTTGACAACCCTTCCAACACCCTGGGAGTGGTGGACCGGATGTTTTTTGAGGTATTGCTATTCAGGTCGCTTTTCAGACACACGAGGCTTGAGTTCAGGGAAGGGCCAAGGCTTGGATACGAGTGGGAAAAGTGGCTCTGGATCGGTGCCCTGGCCTTCCACTATTCCTTTCTGGTGGTGGTACTGAGGCACCTGAGGTTCTTCACCGAGCCCATACCCTATTTTGTTCACTTCATTGAGAGCCTGGACGGGTTCCTCGAGTTGGGCATAGCACCTTTCCCAGGCTTTGCCGTACCGGGAATCATGATAAGCGGGTTCGTGTTGTTGGCGGCACTGCTCTTCCTGTTCCTGAGGAGGATACTCAGTGCCCAGGTGGCCTACCTCTCCTTGCCGGCCGACTACTTTCCCCTGTTTCTGATCATGGCCATTGCAACAACCGGTGTGCTCATGCGCTATTTCGGCGCATTCATGCAATACCTGTTCAAGGTCGATATCCTGACCGTTGAAGTGGTAAAGGTAAAGGAGCTTGCATTGGGCCTTGTGACGTTTCGTCCTACCATTCCCGAGGGGATAGGCACAATTTTTTACATCCACTTATTCCTTGTGAGCGTCCTGATGGCCTACTTTCCCTTCAGCAAGCTTGTGCACATGGCAGGCATTTTCCTCAGCCCCACCAGGAACCTGTCGAACAACAGCAGGTTCGAGAGGCACGTAAATCCCTGGGACTATCCCGTTAAGGTTCATACTTACGAGGAATACGAAGAGGAGTTCAGGGACAAGATGATAGAGGCCGGCCTGCCTGTGGAAAAGATGCCCGAAGAGACCGAGACAAAGGATAACGGATCAGGACAAGAGGAAAAGGAGTGATCATGTCTGAGTTACCAAAACCCGAAGAACTGGCAAGAATAAGTCATAGGCCTCCGCTGAAGGATCGCGGCTGGATGCATACGCCCGTGGAAATCAAGGAGGGAATAGCCTGTTACGGTTCAAAGCCCCAGAACCTGAAAGCCGTGGGTATGCCAAACCCCCGCGAATGGTCCCCCCTGGACGAAGACTGGAAACTGCCGGAAAACTGGAAAGAGATCATCCTCGAGGGGTTGAGGGAGCGTTTGGACAGGTTCAGGTCCCTCAAAGTATTCATGGATATCTGCGTAAGGTGTGGCGCCTGTGCCGACAAGTGCCATTTCTTTATCGGTGGCGGGGATCCGAAGAACATGCCTGTCTTGCGGGCGGAACTCCTGAGGTCCGTGTACAGGAAAGAGTTCACCACGGCGGGAAAGATCTTTGGAGAGATTGCTGGGGCAAGGTCAATGGACATAATGGTCCTGAAGGAGTGGTGGTATTACTTCTTTCAATGCACCGAGTGTCGGCGGTGTTCCCTCTTTTGCCCCTACGGAATAGATACGGCAGAGATCACTATCATAGCCAGGGAACTGCTCAATCTCCTCGGCCTGAACACGGACTGGATTTCGGCGCCTGTTGCCAATTGTTACAGGACTGGGAACCACCTGGGAATCCAGCCCCATGCGTACAAGGACATGATAGACTTCTTCGTTGACGACATAGAGGAAATCACCGGGGTTAAGCTTGAGCCCAGCTTCAACAGGAAGGGGGCGGAAATACTCTTTATTACCCCTTCGGGGGACGTCTTTGCGGACCCCGGCACTTACACCTGTATGGGTTACCTGATGCTGTTTCATTACCTGGAGGGACTGGGACTGGATATCACCTGGAGCACCTACGCCTCAGAGGGCGGGAACTTCGGGTACTTCACTTCACACGAGATGGCCAAAAGACTGAACGCCAAGATGTACGCTGAGGCAAAGAGGCTGGGAGTGAAGTGGATCCTCGGTGGAGAATGCGGTCACATGTGGAGGGTCATCAACCAGTATATGGACACCTTCAACGGTCCTCCTGACTTCTTGGAAGTGCCGGTATCACCTATTACGGGCACCAGGTTCGAGAACGCGAAGGGCACCAAGATGGTACATATCACCGAATTTACCGCCGACCTGATAAAGCATGGCAAGTTGAGGCTCGATCCCAGCAGGAACGACAATCTTGTAGTGACATTCCATGATTCCTGTAACACCTCCCGGGCAATGGGTATCTTCGAGGAGCCGAGGTATATCATAAGAAATGTTTGTAACAACTTTTACGAGATGCCTGAGAACACCATCCGGGAGCAGACCTTTTGTTGCGGAAGCGGTGCCGGTTTGAACGCCGGTGAAAATATGGAACTGAGGATGAGGGGAGGGCTGCCCAGGGCCAATGCGGTAAAGTACGTGCACGAGAAATTCGGTGTCAACATGATGGCATGTATATGCGCAATTGACAGGGCCGCGCTTCCAACGCTGATGGAATACTGGGTCCCCGAGGTGGATGTTACCGGTGTTCACGAGCTCGTGGGGAATGCCCTAATTCTGGAGGGGGAAAAGAAGAGGACAACGAACCTGCGCGGTGACCCTCTCCCTGGAATGGAGGAGGAGGAAGAAGAGGATGTATGATAAGGGCAAAATCATAACGGGCCTGGTTATCGGAATCGGCCTCCTGTTGTTTCCCTTCTGGCCGAGCACGGGAAAATATGCCAGCAAGCCTCCTGAACCGGAACTTACTGCCAAGGCAAAGGAGGCCAAGGCCTGCGTGGAATCCAAGACCTTCATGACGACCCACCACATGAAGCTTCTGGATGCTTGGCGAAATGAGGCCGTGCGCCAAGCAGAACGTCTCTACAGGAGCAGCAGTGGGAAGATGTTTGAGAAGAGCCTTCAGAATACCTGCATGGATTGTCATTCCAACAAGGCCAAATTCTGTGATCAATGCCACGATTATATGGGAGTAAAACCCTTCTGCTGGGACTGCCATCTCGAACCTAAGGAGAGGACATAATGGGTATTGACAGAAGAAGATTTTTGAAGATCGCCGGAATTTCAACTATTCTGGGGGTTGGAGGGAAAGCGGCCTTTGATCTATTGGCCCCTGGAGAGCTGGAGGCCTCCCTCGAGGAGCTTCCCCTGACACAAGGCAAGAAGTGGGGTATGGTGATAGACACCCATAGGGTGACCGACGAGATAATGGATAAGAGTATAGAGGCCTGTCACAGGACCCACAATGTCCCGGATTGGGCCAATCCCAAGGAAGAGATCAAGTGGATCTGGAAGGAGACCTTCGAGCACACCTTCCCTGGCCAGCAGCACGAGTACTTTTCAGAGGAGGCGAGGGAGAGGCATTTCTTGCTCCTCTGTAACCATTGCACAAACCCGCCTTGCTGCAGGGTTTGCCCCACAAAGGCGACCTGGAAAAGGGAAAAGGACGGGATCGTGATGATGGACCAGCATCGTTGCATCGGGTGCCGGTTTTGCATGGCTGCATGCCCCTATGGGGTACGGAGCTTTAACTGGGGAGATCCCAGGAAGGCCCCGAAGGAGCTTAACCCGGATTTTCCTGCCAATCCCCAATTCCCCACCAGGACAAAGGGGGTGGTGGAGAAGTGCAATTTCTGCGCAGAGAGGCTGGCCAAGGGAATGTTTCCGGCATGCGTGGAAGCGGCCAACAAGATAGACAAGAGGGCTCTGATATTCGGGGACCTTGATGATCCTGATTCTGAAATCAGAAAGGCCCTCCGTTCCCACCATAGCATAAGGCGAAAGCCCGAGTTGGGGACGGGGCCCAATATCTACTACATAGTATGAGGTGGCTATGCTAGACACGGCGATAAAAGGGAGTGAAAAGAGTAGGGACGTGTCCTGGGGATTTTACATCGGCCAGCTCACCTATTTTGTGGGCGTTGCCGCCTCGGGGGTGATGGTCGTTCTGCCCTACTACCTGCACAATTACAGGGCCTTCGGCAGGATTACCATCCTGGGGGAGTTCCTGGCTGTTGCCGCAATCATCATGTGCGGCCTGTTCGTGATGGTCGATCTGGGCAACTTACCCAGGCTTGTCAACATCATGATCTATCCCAACCCCACTTCCATCCTCTTCTGGGATATGATCGTACTGAACGTATACATGCTCTTGAACATCCTGATCGGGTGGAACGTGTTGGCGGCCGAGCGCAAAGGAGTGCCGTATCAGAAGTGGGTAAAAGTGCTTATCTATATTTCTATTCCCTGGGCCTTCAGCATTCACACGGTTACGGCGTTCCTGTACGCTGGCCTTCCGGGGAGGCACTTCTGGTTGACTGCGATCATGGCGGCCAGGTTCCTCTCATCGGCCTTTTGCTCCGGCCCGGCCCTTTTGATCATCCTATGCCTCATAGTCAGAAAAGTGAGCAGGTTCGACCCTGGAAAGGAGCAGATCAGGACCCTGGGCAGCATCGTGGCCTATGCAATGATACTCAACGTATTCTTCTTCCTCCTGGAGCTCTTTACCGCCTTTTACAGCCAAATTCCGGGTCACATGCACTCCTTCCAGTACCTGTTCGTAGGCCTGGAAGGGCATGGTAAACTCGTACCATGGATGAGGGCGTCGGCGGTCTTCGCCATCATCTCCCTTGTATTACTGATCATCCCCAGGTTGCGTAGAAACGAAAGAATACTGGCCGTCGCCTGCGGGGCAGTAATCATTTCCACTTGGATAGACAAGGGATTTGGTCTGGTTGTTGGCGGTTTTATCCCCAACCCCTTTGAAAGGGTATTTGAATACTGGCCCACCTTCCCGGAAATAATGATATCCATAGGCGTGTGGGCGACAGGTTTCTTTGTCCTTTCAGTACTTTACAAAATAGTGGTCTCAGTGAAAGAAGAGGTGGCCGCCTGATTCCTGCCTTGGTCTCAGGCAAAGGGGCCCATTCTTTGATGGGGATGGGCCCTTGCTTATTTGAGGAGCCTCATCGGTTAAAGAAGCACAACATTTGGGTTTTTTCCGGAAGCATTAATTGACGAACTCGTAAAAAGTCGAAATTAAGATGGCAAAGTAAAAAGCTTCAAGTTCAAGGCGCGCGAATCTCGTGTGACGAGGCGTACTTAGCGTACGCCGCAATCATTTACCCCGTTA
>JAFDHB010000045.1 GCA_019308985.1 Deltaproteobacteria bacterium
CTTTTACCGCCTCTGAGCGTGATCTCCAGGCAGGTGGTATTGCCGCCATAATCGATGGTATCCCGCCCCGGCACGGGTATAGAGCCTCTGGTACCCCAGAATTTGATCCTCATGACCTCTTCTCCCGATCGGAATATCCAAATGCTCCCTACTGTCAAAAAAGTGGACAAGACTGGAGAATTATGATTAGATTCATTAAAAAACAAGCGACAGCAATATATTACCCCTCCGAAAGCCGAACGTGTTTATGCAGGTGAGGCCCGAGGGTTCTTCTCTCAAGTCTGCCTTGTGTGGCGATAGAGACCAGGATTGCGTGTGGGCCCACGGATACTTGAAGACGGCCAAAAGCTACAAAAATATTTATTTATGTTATCCTGCGGTTTGTGTCAATTTAAAAAGATAATAAAGACTGAATTGGAAAAAATAATACCCCTCCTCCGAAGCCCCATCACCGGTTCAACGACTTGGATAATGTGTTTCGCCTTGTATTTTGTCCTCTCTTACCCCCTTCAAGCCGGTGCCCTGGGTGAGACCCCTTATCATCAAGTCCCCGGCCTTATAGATCTGCGCAGCAGCTTCAGCGACGGAGCCCACGGGATCGAGGAACTCGTGAGGATTGCCAGATCAAGGGGCTTCAAGGTCCTGTTTATCAATGACCACGACAGAATATCCGTATCCTACGGGCTTCCCCCATTCAGGAGGATATTCAAGTATACCAGGGAATATCCTTCCATTGCGACCCATGGAACGGAAAACTATCTCAATGCCATAAGGATGGCGGCTGACAAGTACCCGGATACTATTATCATTCCAGGGTGCCTCACATCCCCCTTTTACTACTGGACGGGGTCCTGGATAAAAAGAGATCTGACCTTGCACGAATACGATCGCAAGATACTGATCCTCAACTTTGAAAAGCCCGAGGACTACGAAGGTATACCCAGCATCAGTAACGGCTTTTCCCTGAGGCATACCAAGGCGCTGCTGCCGGGAGTCGGCTTGTTCCTTGTTCCTCTTGTTATAGGCGTGATCTTTTTGAAATGGAGGGGACCGTACCGCCTTCTGGGAACAGCTATTATCGTCATTTCCACCCTTGCTATTATCGACTATAACCCTTTCAGGGGTTCCCTGTACCACCCTTACGCGGGGGATCAGGGCATAGGTCCCTACCAGGAACTGATCAATTATGTCAACGAGCGGGGGGGGTATAGCTTCTGGAACTACCCCGAGCAGAGATCGGGCATAAGGCGCCACGGCTCTATTAGAGTGAACACTCCCCCCTACCCTCAGGTGATCCAGGAATCCACAGACTACACAGGCTTTGCAGCGATTTATGGCGACAGGATAACCTTGACCGACCCAGGAAAGGAGTGGGACCGGGTCCTGAATGAGTTCTGTAGAGGGGAGAGGAAACGCGCCCCGTGGGCAATATCCACGGCGGATTTTCACGAAGAAGGCCGTTGGGGCCTAAAGTTGGGGGACTATCCCACCACGTTTCTGGTCAGGGAGTTCTCTAAAAGGGCCGTTTTGGAGGCCCTTGAGAAAGGGAGGATGTATTGCTCCCGTAGCGACGGCCGCAAATGGCCGAGGCTCTACTACTTCTATGTGTCCTCCACAAGGTCAGGCAGGGCTTACATGGGAGATACCCTGGATACCCCTGCATTACCATTGATCAAGTTCAGGGTATCCTATTATCCGGAAACACCCGAACCCATAACCATATTGCTTATCAGGGGAGGCGAACTCATAGAGACATTCACAGGCAGGGCACCGCTTGAAATAGAGTACGTCGACAGGAGGATAACACCCGGCAAGATGACCTTTTACCGGATAATGGATGGAAAAAAACATCTCACTTCCAACCCCATTTTCGTCAGATACCGAGGCTCTTAGCCTTTGGCGGAACGAGACTAGTGCTTCCGTTGCTTTACAATCGGCAAGAGAGACATGTGTGGAATTTGCGGAAAAGTCGATCTGAGTGGTAAGCCCATAGATCGGAGCCTCTTGAGAAGGATGTGTCATTCCTTTGCTCACCGCGGCCCGGATGATGAAGGCATCCTTGTCGCTCCTCCCATAGGCCTGGGGCATCGCAGGCTGAGCATCATAGACCTTTCACCTGCCGGACATCAGCCCATGTGCAACGAGGATGGGACCGTCTGGCTCGTCTTCAATGGAGAGATATATGATTTTAAGGACTTGAGAAAAGAGCTCCTATCAAGGGGACATCGTTTGAAGAGCAAGACGGATTCCGAAGTCCTCATACATCTATATGAGGAAGAGGGGATCCAGTGTCTCAACCGACTAAACGGGATGTTCGCCTTCGCCCTTTGGGATGGAACAAATAAAAGGTTATACCTCGCTCGGGATCGCTTGGGCATAAAACCATTGCACTTTTTCCGGGACGGTCGAAAGCTCCTTTTCGCTTCAGAGATAAAGGCCATACTCTGCGATCCAGAGGTTCCCAGAGAAATCGACCAGGAGGCACTTCATCTATATCTGACCTTGAACTACATCCCAGCACCATGGACCATATTCAAGGGTATCAGGAAATTGCTCCCCGGCACCTACCTGCTGTTCGAAAAGAACGATATTTCCACGAAAATCTATTGGGATATCCCGACTCCTCAAACCGAGGAGAGATGGGGTTCAAACGGCCGTTCCTCAGAGGGTATTGAGCACCACAAGAGACGCCTCTGGTCGTTACTGGAAGCTTCTGTTCAAAGGCGGCTCATCTCTGATGTCCCCCTTGGTGCATTCTTGAGTGGAGGGGTAGACTCGAGCATAGTGGTTGCCCTCACGGCCAGGAATTCGAGCAAACAGGTAAAGACTTTCTCCATAGGATATAAGGATCTCCCATCCTTTGACGAGACCGCCTATGCACGCCAAGTGGCTGACCTCAATAACACGGACCACCATGAATTCAGGCTTGGTTACAGGGATATCCTTGACGCCTTTCCCAAGGTCCTGGAAAATATCGACGAACCCTTTGCAGACTCTTCAGCAGTACCCACTTACATTGTATCCAAGGAAACTAGGAACCATGTAACAGTCGCTCTTTCCGGCGATGGCGGCGACGAGCTTTTTGCAGGCTACAGGATGTACTTGGGGGAATACTGGGCCCGCTATTACGGTATGATCCCCGGGGTGATAAGAAACAGGGTGATTGAGCCCATAATCCATGCCCTACCGGATTCCAGGGATAAGCCCAGCCTGGAAAAGGTCAGGAGGTTGAAGAAATTCTTGAGGGGGATGAGCCCTTCATTCCCGGAACGCTTTTGCGGTTGGCGAGAGGTGTTTCCATTTCCATTGCAAGAAAAGTTATTGAAACTTCCGCCCAGACGAAATGCTTGCCTTGATATGGTGCATCGTATGGTAGAGACAGAACGCGCCCGCTTCGGAGATGACGTCCTTAACCTGATGCTTTACATGGACTTGAAGGGGCTTCTCCCTAATGACATGCTCACTAAAGTGGACCGTATGAGCATGGCGAACTCCCTCGAGGTAAGGGTTCCCCTCCTTGACCATACCTTCGTGGAGTATGTTTTCAAGCTGAAGGGGGACCTAAAACTGAAGGGTACGCAGGGCAAATTCCTCCTCATTGACACCTTCAAGGAGCTCCTGCCCAAGTCTATCCTTACTAGGCCCAAGTGGGGGTTTGAGATGCCCGTGGGGGCTTGGCTCAGAAAGGAGTTGCGATTCCTTGTAGACGAATACCTTAGCGAAGCAATGATAAGGCGCCAGGACATTTTCAATTTCCACGTCATCAATGAGTTGATCTCCAGGCATATGAGCGGGCGCCAAGATACTTCCTGGCACCTATGGAACTTGATTGTTTTTCAGCACTGGTACAGGAAGTACCTGACTTGAGCACCCTGATATTGGACAAAGGGCGTGGCAAGCAAGTAGTAATTCCAGAATAACGGAATGCACAATGATTCGCTATTCCTATAAAAGGCGGCTGATCTGGCACCTTTTTGCCCTCTGTTTTCTCGTCGCACTGTCAGGCTGTCGCATGGATTATCTGATCCATGCGGCTTCAGGACAATGGCGCCTGCTGCGTAACTCCATCCCGGTTGAGGAGGCCTTGAAGAAGGATCTCAAACCGAGGGAGAAGGCACAACTCCTTCTTGTTGGGAAGGTCAAGGATTTCGGTGAGAGGGAGTTAGGGCTGAAAAGGACGCAGAACTATCAAAGCATCTATCTCACATCAGACAAGGAAGTCGTATACGTGGTATCGGCCGCACCGAAGGACCGACTATCCCTCCTCAGTTGGTGGTTTCCCATTGTGGGCAGACTGCCCTACTTGGGCTTCTTTGACATAGACAAGGCCAGGGAAGAGAAGGAGAACCTGGAGAAGAAAGGATATGACGTAACCCTTGGAGTAGCAGAAGCATACAGCACCCTGGGATGGTTCAAGGACCCGATCACCAGGAACTTGATAAAGGGTTCTACCCTGGATTTGGTCGAGACCATCCTCCATGAAATGACCCATGTGACCCTCTATATCAAGGACGAAGGAGAATTCAACGAAGGGCTCGCGAACTTTGTGGGGAAACTCGGGGCGGTGGTTTTCCTTGGAAGCCTCTACGGGTCTTCCCACCCCCTGGCCATCGAGGCAAAGAATGTGGTCGAAGACCAACGGGCCTTTTCCTCATTTCTTGCGGAACTGCTGAGAGAGCTGGACAGCCTGTACAAATCCCCCATTAGTTACAGTGAAAAACTGAAAAGGAGGGAAGTCATTTTTTCAAAGGCAGTGCACTCCTTTAACCGACTCAAGGCCCGATTCAAGACAAACCGTTTCATTTACTTCGGGAGCTCCGGCCTGAATAACGCATACATCCTGTCCATTGGCCTTTACCACCGACATTTTCATCTCTTTGAAGACCTCTATCTTAAAAAGGGCCGATCCCTGGCCAAGCTCATGGATTTCCTCGTCGGGCTGAAAGGGAAAAAGGGATCGATGTGGGAAAAGATCAGGATGGGAGAAAAAGAATACCCGGCAAAAAGCAGTGGCATTTCAGGAGCAAATGTTGTAAATAGAAATCCCCAAAGGTACTAACTTGGGATTTTTTACCATGGAGAAAATAGCACCAGAGACATACGACAGGTACATTAAGGGATTGATGGACATCAGCCGGGCCATTACTTCCGACCTCTACCTTGAGGATATCCTCAAGCTTATCGTCATGGTGACGGCCAGGGTAACCGGGGTGGAAATATGCTCCCTTTGGCTTATCGACGACACCCGGGATCCAAAAAGGATCAGGCTAAAGGCGACCCAGGCCATTGATCCTGACTACGTGAAAGACCGTTCCTTAGGCCTGGATGAGGGGGTGGTGGGATATGTGGCCACCAAAAAGAAACCTCTCGTTCTAAAGGATGTGTTGAAAGAACCCCGTTTCAAGGAGAAAGAAATGGCCAAGAAGCTGGGACTCGTGTCCATGCTGGGCATCCCGATGTATGTCAGGGATGAAAAGGTCATAGGGGTCCTCAACTGCTTTACCACCCGGCCTCATGATTTCTCTGAAACAGAGATCAACCTCATCACGACCGTGGCAAACCAGGCAGCGGTTGCCATCTTCAATACCGAACTGATGGTCAAGACAAAGGTGATACAGGAAGAACTCGAGACCCGCAAACTGGTGGACCGGGCCAAGGAAATTCTCATGTCAAAGCGCAAGATGACGGGCGAGGAAGCATTCCGATGGATGCAGAAACGCAGTATGGATTCAAGGAAATCCATGAGGGCGATCGCCGAGGCAATCCTCCTGTCCGCGGAGCTTGAATGACAGGTGCTCAATTAGAAGGGCGATCAGCAGCCTTTTTTATTCTGCGGGGGACTGGAGGCCGTCGACGAACAACCGGCAGGGGGTTCTATCTCAGCCGAAACGTGGTAATACAAGTTTTGCTGTCGTCAAATGTCCCTATCATGCCGACAGCGCTTCGACCGTCCGCCCTGATAGTCAGCAAGATCCTGCGGTTTCTGGGAAGCCAGAGCTCAAAAAAACCGTTACGTAACGTCTCAACAGTACTATCTACAAGAACCTCTCCATTCCGATCGACCGCTTTTACCGCAAACATTGTATATGGCAATTCCCCCTGACAGGAGGACATGTAATGAATCGTTCACCTGTGCGTGCGACTCACAAAGGGTGCTATTGCCACCACCATCTTGTCAGGAGGGAGCGGAACCCTTTGGATATTCCCATCGGGGAATTCAAATACCACCTCTCGAGATGTTACATAGGTCTTTACGTCTTTGCGTGACCACTTCCACTCATTGGCAATCGCCATCGCTCCATCAGCATCAATCTTGTTCAATGCCGGCTCCGTCCCCTCGCCTCCACCAGAAATGGCTTGGGAGGCCGGACTCACAATGTGATCACCAACGTGCACATTAGTGCTGCTATTGTGGTCCTCATATCCTTCCTGCCTCCATTTATCCTCAACTATGCAATTTCTTGGCAAGTTCAGCCACCCTTTGGCCAAGCTTTACCGCATTCTGTTCTGTCCTTTCATCGGGAGGACCGACACAGGAGACGCCATAATGGCCGGTGGCGGACATGGGATCGCCCACAACGACCATTCCATAGATCAGTAAGGCCTGGATGATTGACATGATAGTGGTCTCCTTGCCCCCACTGGGATCAGCTGATGTAGCAAAGGCCGCCCCCACTTTCCCTTCCATTTTCTTGCGCGTCCCCACGAATTCGTCAAATACCCGTTTCATATCAGCGGCCATGACACCAAAATAGACAGGAGACCCCGCTATAACGCCGGACGAGGCTAAGAAGTCATCCTTGGTAACCTCTCCCGTGCTCTTCAGCACGGCTGTTACGCCCTGCACCTGATCAACGCCCTTTGCAATATGCTGGGCTAATTTTCTGGTGTTTCCTCCCTTTGAGTAATATAGAACCAAAATCTGCATCTTTTGAACCCCCTGAAGACTCACATGTCGAGTGATCTCCAAAAACCCACATGATCCGATCCTAGCCGAATTGTTGACGAATTCTCCATTGGCAGAGAAACATAAAAGAATGGCCTCTGTGAGTCAAGAGAAAAGGGGATGCAATTCAACGCAGGTCTTGCGGCTATTTGTGCTTAAGTCCTTTGACGGGCCCTCTTGTACCTGACGCACATCGTCCATAAATGGCAAAGGCCCATGCTCTGAAATGAGAAAGATTACCCCTATAAAATGGATTCACGAGCCAATAGGATACAGCCCGGGGGCTTTGCCGCCAAATCTTTAGTGCTACTAAAAAAATCTTATTCTTGGTGAAAAAAACCCTTGACAATGGTTATTAGTAGGGCTAATAGATACCTTCCTAATGAAAGTATTAATAATTCCCTTGTGCACAATGGCGTGCACTTTTTTTGAATAGCGTCTATTTTTGTAGTGCTTAGCAGACAAAGGCGTCTTTGCTCAAGCGAGAGTGAAGACGCCTTTTTTAGTATCACTAAGTCTTATTTATTAGGAGGGAAACATGCTATGAATCTACAGAGACCAAATGCCAATGATGTCTCTCAAACCTTTAACCGGTCAAAGAATGTGGTACCCATGTCAGGGTTGTGTTCTCGTTGTGTGGACGGATGCAGGGGAAACTGCGAAATCTTCAAGGCTTCCTTCAGAGGAAGAGAGGTCATCTACCCCTCTCCCTTCGGGGACGTGACTGCCGGTGCGGACAAGGATTACCCTGTTGACTACTCACACCTCAATATACACGGCTACGCCATGGGAACAAAGGGGCTGGGGGTGGTTCACGGCTCACCTGACACGGCAATCTTTCCCAAGGTGAACACCGAGACTGCCTATGGCTGGGATCACAAGGTAAAGATGAAGGTTCCTGTCTTTACCGGCGCCCTTGGTTCTACGGACATTGCGAGGAAGAACTGGGATTCCTTTGCGATAGGGGCCGCTCTTTCCGGAATCACGATCGTATGCGGTGAGAATGTCTGCGGGGTCGACCCGCAACTGGAGCTGGATGAAAACAACAAGATAAAGAAATCCCCTGAAATGGACAGAAGAATCGAAACCTATAGGCGTTACCACCAGGGGTATGGTGAAATACTTGTCCAGACGAATGTGGAAGACACCCGCCTTGGCGTCGCCGAATATATCCTGGAAAAGCATGGGATCGATACCATTGAGCTGAAATGGGGCCAGGGCGCAAAGTCCATTGGAGGAGAGATAAAGGTCGACTCGCTGGACAGGGCCCTTGAACTGCAACGGAGAGGGTATATCGTCACCCCGGACCCATCGCTCGAAGTGAACCAGAAAGCCTTCAAAACAGGGGCCATCAAAGAATTTGAAAGACATTCTCGACTGGGTTTCATTGACCAGGAAACGTTTCTTGCCGAGGTGCAGCGGCTGAGAGAGCTCGGGTTCAAGAGGATTACCCTGAAGACCGGGGCTTACGGCCTGAGAGAGCTGGCCATGGCCATCAAGTGGGCCACCCAGGCAAGAATAGACTTGCTCACTATAGATGGTGCCCCGGGCGGTACCGGCATGAGCCCCTGGCGAATGATGGAAGAATGGGGGATGCCAAGTATCTACCTTCACTCCGCTGCCGTTGAATTCGGGGATTACCTCAGGAGCAAGGGTGAGACACATATATGCGACTTCGCTCTTGCCGGCGGATTTTCAACGGAAGATCACATCTTCAAGGCAATTGCCCTGGGCAACAATCACGTGAAGGCGGTGTGCATGGGGAGGGCCATGATGATTCCAGGATTTGTGGGAAAGAATATCGAGAAATGGATCAAGAACAACGACCTACCCAAGACCGTGTCTGCTTATGGCAATAAGGCCGAAGAGATTTTCATATGTTACGAGAGGATCAGGGAAATGGTCGGGAATGATGAAATGAAGAACATTCCCCTGGGAGCCGTAGGAATCTTTAGTTTTTGCGATAAGTTGAAGGTAGGGCTACAACAACTCATGGCAGGAGCGCGATGCTTCCGGATCCACGCCATCAGCCGCAAGGATTTGATGTCCTTGACCCGGGAATGTACCGAAGTGACTGGGATTCCTTACCTCATGGACTCCTACAGGCAAGAGGCCATGGAAATCCTGGACAGCCCATCCTCCTATTCGATACTCTAAAAGAACAGGGGCCCTCCCGGATGTATCTGCGGGAGGGGCCTTGTCATTTCACCTTGAACCAGAGCAACCTTACCCTCTCTGATCCCGGATTGACCCATCCGGAAGGCATTTGGGTCGTCAGGTAGATGATATCCCCAGTTTTGGCCCTGTAAGTCCTCTCGTCAATCTTCAGTTCCAGGTGGCCAGACAGGAGGTAACCTATCTCCTCCCCCTTGTGGGTAAAAAAGTGAGAGGACAGGGTTGCATGCGCTGGGATCTCGATGAGATAGGGCTCGGCTTTTGTGTCAAAATCGATGGGCGTGAGGCGTCTTGCACGAATGCTTTCAGGAGAAAAGGCTGGACCACTCACCTCCACAGAATCACCCCCGGGGAAGACGACACGCCCAAACATTTTGGCTGTTTGCTGGAAAAAACTGCTCACGTCAACTGAGAGAATTTCAGCCATCTTGAGAAGGGCGGTCAAGGAGGGATATATCAAATTGCTCTCGATCTGTGAGATCGTACTTGATGTGACTCCCACCAGTTTCGCCAGCTCTGTTTGGGACAATCCTTTTCTTGCACGTAATTCCCTTAACCGTGCCCCGAGGTCTACCCTGCCTGCCTTTTTCTTTTCATTATCAAAGATGACATCAATGCCCTCGGTCCAGTAATAAAAGGGGTGATTCAAGTTGTCCGCGTTTCGATTCTCCGCTTTCAGTATTGTCAGGGAAGTCCTCCCTCTCTTCACTGAAAGATCGATCGCCACCTGCGCTGTCTGGTTTATCTTGGCCCTGAGACGCGGGGAATGGGCCCTCTTTTCCATGATCCAATAGGCCACGGTGTTCAGCTCATACAAGCGCGGGCAAGAATGGCTGTAAAACCTGGCCAGGTCTTCTTCGCCTCCCCACAGTTCCTGCATCCCTGTGAGGCTTTCGAAAATAAAACGAACGCTATCGTTCAATTCCTGATGAATCCCGTAAAGGGTGTCCATGACCCTTCCCACCTTATGGGGTTCATCCACCCCTTGGATATTGCATGGATGCCCCTTTTCACCATAGAACTTGAGAAAGATTTCAGATCCATCTCCCTTGCCGTAAGTAAAACAATCCAATATGGTCAGGTGGGTCCCTTCGGCCAGGGGCCCCAGCTTGTCCAGGAGATTCTTGGGGGAGCGATCAAAACTGACGTAGATAAGGGGCTTGCCCTCTGCCTTTGAGACCTTGAGCAAATTGAGGCAGAAGACCCACGCAAGGCTGCCGGCATCGTCATGCCATACTACGTTATCCCCAATGAAAAGTCCCCCCAGAAGATGATCCAGGTAACTTACTCCGGAAGCAATAACACGCCTTTCCATGACCCCAAAACCCCTTCCTTTTCACTTTGCCTGTTTGTTTGGTCAACACTTCGCGGCCACAGTGTGAGGTATGTCGAAGGCCTCGTCCGTAAAACCGGTCATCGCGCCCTCGGCAAGTGCGATGAGCTTTACGGGCATGTTGATGTTCACTGTAGACACGGCAGCGTAGATGTTCTCCTCTATTGTCTCCAGGTTTTTCTTTATGTGCTTCCTCTCTGCGATTCCGTACACCACGGTTGACAGTCCGATGGACATATAGGGTGCTATTGGTTTGCCTTTTTTCTCCGTCATTTCAGACCTCCTTCATGGGACTCATAGTCTAAGTTTTGCAGCCGTCAACCTTAAGAGGGGAGGTGTTGCGACAGCCGCAACAATGGTCATAAAGACGACCGCCGAGTAAATCTCCCGGGAAATGATACCACTGAGAAGTGCGATATTCGCAACAACAAGTTCTACTGCGGCGCGCCCGTTCATTCCGATACCCACAATCAGACAATATCTAGGTTTTATCCCCCCGATCAAAGCCCCCAGAGAGCCTCCAAATATCTTTCCCATAAAGGCTGCAACAACAATGTACAGTAATGGAACCCCAAGTGAAGCGCCGGAAACGGTCACGGAAAAACCCGTCCAAGCAAAAAACAAGGGGGCAAAAAACCCCCAGATCCAGCGCTCTATGTTTTCCACCTCGTTGCTACGCAGGAACTCCCTTATGGTCAATCCTCCTAAGAAAGCTCCTATCATAAGGTGGAGTTTGACAAGGTGAGCAGCCATAGAGAAAACAAATACCCACAGAAGTACTATGGAAAGCCTTTCATTCAACGAGAGGTGCTCTATCCTCTTAAAGATCATGTTGCCCAGCATGGGGCCAATTGCCATTGACAGGCCAATAAACAAAAGGGCCTTGACAAAGGTCAAGACCAAGTGCCCTGGTTCCAAAGAACTGCCGCTATTAAAGCTGGTAAGTACGGAGAGGATGATTATGCCAAGGGCATCATCTATTACCGCCGCACCGACTATTGTGATACCGGGTTTTGTATTGAGTTTTCCTATCTGGATCAGGGTGGCGACCGAGAGCGCGACCGCGGTGATGGAAAGGGATGTGCCAAGATAAAGTGATGCGAGTATTGATAGATGAAGCAGTTTATAGCCTACATAGAACCCAAGCCCAAATGGTACAAAGGCACCAGACACAGCGGTCAACATGGAGGCCCTTCCTGTCCTCAAGAGATCCTTCCTGTCTATTTCCAAGCCTGCGCCGAGCATGATAAAGACGGCGGCAAAGCTGATAAGGGACTCAAGAAAAACGCCGGCCTCTTCATGTGAAAAATACCTGATGATTTCGGGCCTTTCGTTCACAAAGATGCTGGAAAGCACAAACAGGGCCACAGGACCCACAATGATCCCGCCCAGGATCTCTCCCATGATCTCCGGCTGTCTGAGCTTCACCATGAGATGGCCCATATAAGTGGCAGCGCCAAGCAAGAGGAAGGTATAGACAAATACGTCCATATCCGTTATGCTTCCCAAACCCGCTTCAAGATCTCCAGGCAATTCAGGTCCCCGATAACCCTTTTGTGCTCATCCACGACCGGGAGTTCCTGAATGTTTTCACGGGACATCATCTCCAGGACATCGAGTATTTTTGAACTCTCGTGGACGTAGATGGGTGGGTGCATGATGGATTTTGCGCAGTCCGCCTTTGCAATCTTGATTGCATTGAAGACATCGTGTTTTAGTATGGATTTCTTGCCCTTTAGAATATTGGTGGCTTTCAGAATAATCTGCATAGAGATTATGCCTGAGAGTCTTCCCTGTTTGTCGACAATATAGACGTTTCTTGATTGAGGATCTCTCAGGAGAACCTCTATGATCTCCTCGATTGACGAATCTTCACTGACTATCGGAGGATCCACTGTGAAGGTCTTATAGATTTTTTTTACTGTTACATCCTCCATCTCTTTCTCCGAAAGTTGGTGAACGATCAAGAAGTCAAAATGCAGCTATACAGAGCATCATAAGTAATTGCGCATAATCGATATGAATCTGTCATTCCTGCACCGCATCTCAAGAGCGGGGTAAACTCCAGCGGGAATCCAGATCGCAGGAATACGTGAGCGCACGGACACTGGATGCCCGCTTGCGCGGGCATGACGCCCGGGTGGCAGATGGGCGAAGATTTATGGCGCGGTGTATAGACGATCAGAATACCCGGACTCTTGGCACCAGAATTACCATGATGCTCGTTTCATATTACGGACATGACTTCCAGGCGAATCTTTTCGATCATATCCGTGTCGTATATCTTTTGGCCTCCGGAATCCGTGACGTAGAAGACACCGTATATCCTTTCCCTATCACTGTTGACCCTTGCGAACCTAATGTCCAGGCCCTGGGCAAAGATTTTCTTCGCCAGCTCATAAAGAAGCCCCACCCTTATGCCTGCCTCCACTTCGATACTGGTGAAAAAATCAGAGACCTCGTTGTTGATGTTGACTTTCTTGGTCAGGGACCGCCACCCGGTAAACCTCATCACTCTCCGGCCCTTCTTCCTTATCAAATCATCCAAGGGGAGACGATCTTCAAGGGTCATTGAAATTTCCCTGCGAATCTTTTCCCACCGCTCTGATTCCCGATAGGGATCAAGGGGGTTGGTTACCTCGTAGGTGTCGAAGGCGAGCCCGTTTTTGAGAGTAAAGATACTGGCTGAAAGCACCTCTATGTCATTGAGGGTGAAGACCCCGACCATCATGCTGAAAAGCCCCGGTCGGTCGTGGGTACAAAGCAAAATCCTGGTGACCGGCGCGTTTTTTACCTTCCTCAGCTTCCATGCAAGGTCCTTATTGCGCAAGTTCAAGGCAAGCTCAAAGTGGTCTATAATATCTTCCGGTGGGGTATTCAAAATATAGCGAGGAGATATTTGGTCCATGAGGTCCAGGATATCCTCGTCTTTGTAATGGGGAGAAAGTATCTTGAACACCTTCTCCTTGTTCTCCTCGACAAGCCTGGTGGCGTCCGGGGATGCAAGGGTCCCCCTTTCCAGGATATGCCTTACCTTGAAATATAGCTCTATGAACAGAACGAGTTTCCAATCGCTGTGTGCCATGGGACCCGTTGCTATGCTGTCTGCAATGGTCAGGAGGAAAAGGAGCTTGAGGGTTTCGAGGTCCTGGAGAATTTGAGCCACCTGTACGGAGGTCCTCTCCTCGTTCAGATCCCTTCTTTGGGACACGCGGACCAGGAGGAGGTGGTGTTTTACCAGGTGAATTATTACTTCTATAGTCTTGTCATCCATCCCCAGCCGCCTCAGTATGCGGGGCACTGCCCTGGCACCCTTTTGAGCGTGATCCCCCGGGTAGCCCTTACCGATATCGTGCAATAGGGCTGCCAGGTACAGGCACCGGGGATGTTTTATTTCCTGATATACCTCCCTGAACACCGGCCATTTGTCATCCAACTCTCCCCTGGCAATATCCCCTATTACCTCCAGGGTCTTGAGTGAATGTAAGTCCACCGTTTCCACATGATAATAACTGAACTGGGCCAGATTCCTGATCTTCCGGAATTCGGGGATAAAGAGATCCACCAGCCCTATATCAAGTGCGATCCTTAGTATCTTTGGACTCACGGGATCTGTCAGAATGCCGAGAAAAAGATCAGCGGCGTCCTGGAGTCTCAGGAGATCCTTCCCCCTTCTCCCTATGATCTTTCTGGCCTCCCAGATAAAGTCTGAGCCTAAATGAAGGCGTCGGTTCTTGGCTTCATTGAAGCCCTTGAGAATCAGCACGGGGTCATTATGCAAGAGGCCCTTGTTTCCTAGTACAAGATTGCCTTTCAAGATCCTGAATTCTTTTGGAAGCCTGGCAGGAGAAGGTTCGAAGGGTTTGTGCTCAAGAATGTCTATTGCCTTGGTGCTGAACCCCTCCCAACCATATCTGATTTTGTTCATATTTCGGTAGACCTGCCTCATGAATCTTTCGGGACCTGAAATATTGCGCGTGTCCTTGTAGCCTAACTCGATGGATAAGCTCCTCTGTGATTCGAGCAGGAGTCGATCCTCCTTTCGACCGGCCATACGGTGGAGCTGGTTCCTCACGCTTAGCAGGTGGCTCTTGGAACGGTTGAGGCCCTGAATGTCCAGGTGTGAGAAGGCCTCGTAATTCCTGAGCCCGCTCAAGTCTTCCACTCTGAAGTATATCCTCGCCATCCAGGCCATGAAGTGGAGGTCCCTCAGGCCCCCCAATCCTTCCTTGAGATCCGGCTCCACAAAATAGCCCTGGCTGTCATATTTGTCTTTCCGTTTTTGGTGATATATCAAAAACTTATTAAGGAATAAGTGTCTCTCGCGCGCAATTCTCGACCACAGAGCCTCTTGGAAGAGATGGTAGAGAGAGCGAGAGCCGGCCAAGAATCTTGCGTCTATGACCGATGTCATGAACCGAAAATCGTGCATTGCCAGCCGAATGCACTCGGGTATGGTCAAGACTGCATGGCCCACATCCAACTTTGCATCCCAAAGGGGATAAAGGGCCCCGGTGATGGCCGCCGTGATATCCGGCGATATCTTGTCACGGTGGATGACCAGCAGGTCAACATCGGAGGCCAAGCAGAGCTCCCGTCTTCCATAACTACCCAGGGCGATTACGGCCAACCTTTCCTTGAGAACTCTCTTTCCCTGTATGTCATTGCTGGTGGAGGAGAGGAGGGAGCGGATGAAGCGGTCCATGAGGCTGGTATATTTCCGTGTGAGGGTTAGACCTGAGAGTTCTTCAAACCTCCTATTAAATAGATGTTCCCTTTGGCCCTGAAAATCCTTGACAATCTCTTTTGATCCCACGGAGTTCTTGTTATATGGCGTCCTCGTCCTCTTCACCCGTTCGGATTCGAATCGCCTTTTCCACGGGCAAGACAAAGATCTTTCCGTCTCCTATCTGCCCGGTATAGGCGTTCTCCTTGATGGCTTGTACCACACGGGAAACCAAATCGGTAGGCACGACTACCTCCACCTTTATCTTGGGGAGGAAATCCACGACGTATTCCGCACCTCTGTATATCTCCTTGTGTCCTTTCTGCCTGCCAAACCCTTTTACTTCGGTGATCGTCATGCCACTCACGCCCAATTGCAAAATAGCTTCCTTGACGTCATCCAGCTTGAAGGGCTTTATAATCGCTTCGACCTTGTTCATGTCCACCTTCCTCACGAGAAATGGGCCATGGGCCGGCCCTATCCCCTATGCTTCCTCGGCCACCCCCCCATCAAATTCCCGGACACTATTCAGTCCCAGGTTGAACCCCTGCTCCAGCACGATTTTCCATATCCTACCTGGGGCGTTATCCTATTCAGGATAGGGTTCCATGTCAATGCTTTTTCCTGTGTCGTGCTCCAGCCCTGCTCCACCTGATGGGGCGCTTCGACGCAGAGCAGCAACCGAAGCCCGCTAGAAGATATGTTACAAAAGCTCAATTTCAACTTCTTTGCTTCAACATTTCCCTTACCTCAATATATAAGGGCCTGCCCACACAAACCCGTCATGCCCCATTTATGATATTTGTCCCTCGCGGTGCCTACCATTTTGTATATGGGTGCTGGATGAGGTTTGAGTTGAAATACTTCGGATCCCCCGTCACTTCCTCACCAATCCAATCCGGTTTTTCAAAACCCTGCTCTTCGCCCTCCAGCTCCACCTCTGCCACAATCAGACCCTGATTTTCACCGAAGAATTCATCAACTTCCCACACAAGCCCCTTGTACTCGATCCTGTATCGGTTCTTTTCGATAAGAGGCCTTTCACACAGCTCGTCCAGCATCCTTTCGGCATCAGCCACAGGGATATCGTACTCAAATTCCAATCTCGAGGCCCCCCTGGTAATTCCCTTGATGGTCAGGAACCCCTTGTCGTCAATGGTACGTACCCGCATAATTCGTTCTTTGGCGCTGTTGAGATAACCCTGCCGGTATCTTGTTCCCCTGGCAAGGGACCGCCACGAGTCGTTCCTTACCAGAAATTTCCGTTCGATTTCCTTTCCCATTGCTGTTTCCCCCCTGCTTGCTCCCTCCTGGAAGGCTTTTCTTTATACAACCGGCGCCAGCCGGCAAATTCAGACGGTGAGACCGGGTCTCTACTGG
Source organism: Deltaproteobacteria bacterium (assembly GCA_019308985.1). The sequence continues at coordinate 16,561 of JAFDHB010000045.1, forward strand.
GCCTCCAAAGGAGGATGATGATAACTGGATGTTTGCCGGGATGGTGCTCAAGGCGTATACAGGACTACGAGGCACCTGGTTGTCTCGTCAGAGATGCTTTTCAGTTTGTGGGGGATGTCCGAGTTGAAATGGATGGATTCTCCCCTCCTGAGATGGTGGACCTTGTTCCCCAGGGTGAGCCTGAGATCTCCTTCCATGACGAAAATGAATTCTTCTCCTTCGTGCTTGTAGGCAACGGGCTTATGGACCTGTCTCGGTTCAATGGTTATCATGAACGCCCTCAAGTGATCCCCTTCCCCACCCGGGCTGAGCGTCTGGTAGCTGTAGTTTTGTGTGCGCTTCATGAATTCCCTTGCCCGCATGTCACGGATCACCCTCTTGTCTTCTTCCTTGAGAAAGGTCGCAGGATTGACATTCATCGCCCTTGCGAACCTCAAGAGAAAGCCGACCGAAGGGGTTACTTCGTCATTTTCCACGTGCTGGATGAGCTCCGGTGTCTGTCCCGTGGCCTGGGCGAGCTCTTCCACTGACATGCCCAGGTTCTCCCTGAGCCGGCGAACCCTCAAACCCATCCCCTCCCTTCCTTTTTTGCTCTCCTCTTCCTTGCGCTCTTCTGCGAGCCTCCTCATGGCCGCCTGACGAATCTTCTCATTCAAAAGGAGAAGGAATTTCCTGGCATCCGCCACAATCCCCAGGTCGGCAAGATGGAAAATGGGCGCATTGGGATCCCGGTTCACGGCAATTATCCTCTTGGACTCCGTTATTCCCGCAGTATACTGAATAGCGCCGGATGTGCCGACGGAGAAAAGAAGTTCCGGCCTCACCGTCTTTCCGGTCTGTCCCACCAGGCGGTCTTCTTCCACCCAGTGCTCCAAGACCGGCGGTCTTGTCGCGCCTACCTCGCCACCTAATGAGCGGGCAAGCTCTCTGACAAGGCCGAAACCCTCGGCATCACCAAGCCCCGCACCCCCCACCACGACCACCTTGGCCTCTTCAAGTCTTTGGTGCTCTTCATATTCCCTGGAAGAGGAAATGAGCCTTATTTTCCTTGCCGGAGCAACCTCATGTATATCAATTTGCTCCGTGACACCCGGCTCACCCCTGGCCTTGCTTAGCTCCAGGCCGTGGGATTGCAAAGTTACGAACCCGGTCCCCCGATCCCCGCTGAAGGTAATGTCGGCCATGATTTGGCCTCCCCAGGAAGGGCTTCTCCCGACGATGGATTCCTCCTCCCACCTGAGATCTACGCACTCGGCGATCATTCCGGAATCCACGAGCACTGCCGTCCTGGCCCCTATTTCCCTGCAGAAATCGGTGACGGACAACATCACAAGGAGCGGATTCTTCTTCCTTATGGCATAGTGAAGGGCCTTTGCATAGTTTTCCGCAACGGGCAAGGCCAAAAACTTCTCGTCCACCGCGTAAACTATGTCAGCGCCATGTTCAAGGCACCGTTCCGCAGCCCATTCAATGGACAAGGCCTGGGGGCCACCCGAAGGTTTTCCTTCCCGGTCCCTGCCCGCATGGTCCATGAGTATCGCACAGGCCCTGCCCGAAATGTCCATGGCCAGTTGACGGGCCTTGGAGAGCAATCGAATAGAGGACCAGAAGAATTTCTCCCCCCTGAGGTCGATCCACGTCCAAATCTCTTTTGCTGCCTTATGACGCTCCATAATCCATGTTCCCAGTACCGATCCCGCGAGCTGTGCCCGTTCCCTTTACCATTCCACGCCCCATTCAATGAGAAGATCAACAAGCTTCTCTGCCTGCTCTTCCTCGGTGCCTTCCAGGAACTTGCACCTTCTTTCCCTCTTTATCCTCGAGAGTGAAAGCACCCTTGTCGGTGATCCTCTCTGACCCACCTGTTCGGGAGCCAGCATGATGTCCCGGAGGCACCACCTGGTAATTTGCCTGTCTCCATAAGCCTCTTCTATGTCTTTCAGCCCCAGGTATCCGGACCAATCAGAAGAAGGGTGGACAGTTAGCACCGCCGGCATGTCCAGCTCGTACCTTTCAACAAATCCATCGGCCTTCCTGTCAACTGTCAGGGTCTTGCCATTCTTTCTTATCCCGTAGACTCCTGTGACGAGAGGCAAGCCCAGGAGTTCAGCGGTTTGGGGTCCCACCTGTCCCGTGTCGCTGTCAGAGGACCTCGTCCCGAGTAGGATCAGGTCATAGGGCGCAAGTTTTCCTGTGGCCGCTCCGAGGGCCTTGGAAGTTGCGAGGGTATCAGAGCCAGCGAGGGCCCCATCACAGACCAGGTATCCCCTATCCGCGCCCATGGCCAGGGCCTCGCGTATCACGAATTCGCAGGTCTCAGGCCCCAGGGTAATCACGGTAATGGTTCCTCCATGGGACTGCCTGAGCTTCAATGCCGCTTCCAGGGCGGGGATGTCGTAGGGATTCAATGCACAGGTCTCAGAAGACCTGACAAGGGGCCCTTCCGGCGCCTTGATCAGGACCGCCTTTACGCACACTACCATGTTCAGTCCCATGTTCACACCTCTTCTCAAAGCCGATGAGATGTAAGAAAGTCAGCCATGGTCAGCTTGGCTTTACTCTCCCAGTATCCCCCTGGCTATGACAATACCGTGTATTTCCGAGGTCCCTTCGTAGACCCTGGTCACCCTGGCATCCCTGAAGTAACGTTCAACCGGGTAGGCCTTGGAAAATCCATAGCCCCCGTGTATCTGGACCGCCATGTCGGTCACGCGACTTGCGGCTTCAGAGGCAAAAAGCTTTGCCATGGCCGATGCCTGTGAAAAGGGTCTACCCTGGTCACGGAGTAACGCTGCCCTGAACACCATCAGTCTTGATGCATCCACCTGGGTGGCCATTTCTGCGAGCATCATGGAGACGGCCTGGTGCCTGCCGATGGGGACTCCGAACTGGTGTCGCTGCCCCGCGTACAGAATCGACTCTTCCAGGGCGGCCTGGAAAATCCCTACCGCCTGGGCGGCAATACCGATCCGCCCCACGTCAAGGGCGGCGAGGCCGATCCTCAGGCCCATGCCTTCTCCTCCCAGGACATTGTCCACAGGGACCCTGCAATCGTAAAGTCTGATCGAGCTCACCGGGTTGCTCCTGACACTGCACAGGTCCTCCAGGTCCCCCACGACAAACCCGGGAGTCCCCCTTTCAACAACGATCACGCTGATCCCTTTTCTCCCCGCCGCCGGGTCGGTCCTGGCAAATATCAGGCAGGTATCCGCCACACCACCGTTAGTGACAAAGACCTTGTTCGCATTGACCACGTAGTGATCACCATCCCTCCTCGCAGTGGCCTCTATCGCAGAGGCATCCGAACCCGCGTTGGGTTCTGTAATGCAGAAAGCGCCTATCTTTTCGCCCTTGGCAAGGGGTGGAACCCATCTTTTTTTTTGTTCTTCCGTCCCGAAGGCGACCAGGGGATATACACCGACGCTGTTATGCACCGTCACGCAAAGTCCGATGCCGCCACTGGCCCTGGAGATCTCCTCGATAACGATGACGTAGTTGACCGTATCCATGCCCGCACCGTCCAATTCCCTGGGGACCTGGATTCCGAAGTATCCCATCTTTCCCATCTTTTCCACCACCTCCCAGGGAAAGGTCCCTTCCTGGTCTATCTCCCCGGCAATGGGTTTTAGCTCTCTTTCGCAAAAGGCCCTGACCGATCGCTGGACGGTACGGTTCTTATCTGTAAAAAAAGGCTTCATAGATTTACCCTGCGCGTTTTCAACACATATCGGCTTACTTCCAATGAGCTGCTCACATAAAAACTGGAGGTTGCGATTCTACTCCCTTTGGCGTTCCGGCTCGCAGGCCGGGCACGAGGCCCACGGGAAGACGGGTTCACCGTCTTCCGTCTTCCTCGTAGGACAAAGATGCTGGTGGGAGCAGCTCAGTATCCCGCAGACACCTCCACATTCTGCAAGATCTCTTACAAACTCTACCAGCGTCACGGTGACGCCCCGCCTGGGACAGTAATACTTTCTTGATCTTATGTCCCTCAACTCCACCTCCGGAAAAGGAGCTGGCTCATACCCTACCGTGGTTAGCCCCCCTTGGGTAGAGCGGTAATCAAGAAGACCATCACGAAAAGGGCCACGGTTTCAATTACGCCGAGGATCATGATGTAGTTGCCGAATCCCTTGCCCGTCTCTGCAAAGGCATCAGCCGCGTTTGCCGCGGCCTTCCCCTGCATCCATGCTGAAAAGCCCATGGCCAATCCCCCCAGCAACCCGTAGAGGAGTTGCCACAAGTACATATCGGGCGGAAGGTTTGCGGCTTTTATGGCGTTGCGCAAGATCATCCCGTAGATGGTCTGGGACAAGGGCGCGCCCACAAAGGCTATTAGAATGAAGGGGATGGGTTTGCCCTTTGCAAAACACTTCTTCCATGCCCCTAAGGTCGCCATCCCCGCTGCGCCCGTACCCAAAGCGGATCCTGCGGCGGCAAGGCTCAAGGAGGCCCCCATGTCACCTAACCCTGCTATCATTCCCCATCCCTCCTGTGTCCATTGCAGTTACAATACCAAAAGATCCCCCGGATTGACACCAATAATGGCCTGCTGCCCACTATTCAGCCACACCGGAACCCAATCTGCGCCTGAAGGGCCTAAACATCCGCCCTGTCCAGTTCATCCCGAGATGGCTTGAAAATTCAAGCATGTTCAGCCTTATGCCGTGGACGAGCACGGCCATTGCAGCCAGCATTATGTTAAGCGTATGCCCTGTCAAGAGTATGAGGACCGCGCCCAGCGCCTTGAGGATTGAGCCTTCCCAGAGGTTGAGGGCCATCTGGTTGAAGCTTACGGCTATTACGAGGGTGGCGTAGCCCACGGCGAACAGTCTCAAGTAGGACACCAGGTCAGAAAAGGACCTCATGATATTGAAGGGCAGGTCCCCAATCCCCAGAAGGGCTGATTTTACAAAGTTTCTCTTGGGGTCGGAAAACAGGGCCACCAGGATAAGCCCCAAAGACAACAGGGCCGTGCTCCTATCGGGCAATGGTCTCCCCAACACAAAATAGCCCGCAAGAAAATACAGGAACCATAGAATGAGTATCCAACCGATCTCTGCGAGGATCTTGAGGCTGTTCCACAACCTTACCGCCCTTATCATATGGGCGATGCTGAGATGAACGGCACCAAGGATGAAGCAAAACCCGATCATGAAATCCTGGTCCCCTGAATAGCTGTTCAGGACAGGAATTACAAGCCGGTTCAGGGGAGGGATATGGGCCAGGCGCTCAACCCCGAACCAGGTACCCGTGATAAGACCCCACCCTATGGTGGAGGCGCTGAACACATAAAGGAGGAGAAATGGTTCTTTGCCCGCGGTCCTCCACCTTCGCCTCAATAGGTAAGTCCCCACCAAAAACAGGATACCATATCCCCCATCGCCCACAAGCATGGCAAAAAAAAGGCTCAAGGAGAGGAGAAACCAAAAACTCACGTCGTACTCGTCATATCCAGGCACCGTTCCCATGAACCTAAAGACGGGTTCAACGATCCTGAGCCATTTGTGGTTCCTAAGGAGGGTCGGCACCTCATCCCCTGGAGCAGGGTCCTCTATCATCAAGCCCCACCCCATTCTGATGACCTTGTCCTTCAAGCCACCACACAGATCTCCCGGACAAAACCCCTGGAGATATGAGATGGGCCCGGATTGACCAACACCGCCCGCGACTTCTGCAAACTCCAGCTCCTCCCTCTTTGACTCCAGGGCTTCCCCCAGCAAACTGATATGGGCAGTATGCCTGTTTATCTCGCTCTGGATCTCCTTGATCCTCTCTCCCGTTGATACCAGATCAAGTTCCAACTCGCGTAGTCCCCTGGACACCCGCACCTCTTCATAGGGGAGCTCAAAATCCTCATCACCAATCACCATGATAATGCTCTCCCCGCGCCTCGAGGCCACCAGGGCATGGGGGTGTTCCACTTCCTCAAGAAACCCGGCCATCTCATTTTTGAGAACCCTTTAAAATTTCACTACCAGACCATTCTCTCTCAAAAGCTCCAGGTCAGAGGGATCAAACTCAGAGGGCTCAAACTCCCCAAGGGGACTTATTCTTTCAATATCCCTCTCAATTGTTTCCCGCTCCTCGAGGCACTCCTCCTTCTGTCGTGCAAGTGACACTAAATGCCTTGCAAGGTCCATAGCTTCATGAAGAGGTTTGGGGTCTCCCCTCTCTTCTCCTTGTCCGCTGCCAGAAAGGACATATATGGCACCTTCAAAGAGATCCACTTCCCCTCTTATCTTCTCTATATCAGGGGACTTGGGCTCTGTTATATGGGTCACGTGAAGGACGCCCATGTCCCTTATGGTCTCCAAGGTCTCCTTCACCTCTGATTGGAGGGTCGCAATTGTGACCTTTTTCATCTTCGCGATCATCTCAAATGCCTCATACCAGAGAAAATCCTCTCAACCGGTCCGCTCCCTGTTCTTCATATCCGGGCTGCAATCTTCTTCTTTGAAATCTTCCCCCTGACCACGGCAGCGGTTTGCTGGTCCCCCAGAAAGACCTGGATCTTGCGGATGTTCTCCATTGTCTCTGGGATCTTCACCTTTTCAAATAGATTGACCCTCTGCACCGTGGTTCGCAATTCCGCCTCAAGTCGTTCAAGTTGTTCGTGAAGGATAGAGATTTCAGCCTTCACCGCCAGCAACTCTCTTATCTTTGCGACCCCGGTATCAACCCACAGGGGCGTGGAATAGAGGTCGTATTCCACTTCCTCAAAGACCACCCCCTTGAACAGGGGGACGACGACTCCCGCCACATTGCCGGTATCCGTCTCTATTGCCCGGACCTTCACGATGTCCGAGATTCCCGCTTCTTCAGCCAGGAGGGCGATCCACCCGTTGATTTCCCCCAGCAGTCTCTCCTGCTCCTTGACCTTGTCATCAAGATCAGATCGCACGCGATTCAACTCAATTTGAAGCTGGATCTTTTTCAAGACGAGGGTCGGGAGATATCGCCGGTACCTTTTGAGGTCTTCCTTCTGTCTCTTTAGTTCCTGAATGGTGAGTTTCAGCTTTGCCACTTCAAGCCTCTCTTCGCCCCGGTTTGACTTGGCGGTGCAATCCCGCCGTCAACCCACGAGCCCCCTGAATACGCCGTCCCGGATTCTTCAAAAGCGCCAATCTACACAAGACTGCCAGATCTCACAACCGGGAGTTACCCCTCTTTAGGCCAGAAGGCCCTGATCAGTTCCGACCTCATCCCTATCTCTTCAGGACTGAAACATTCTCCAAGGATCCGCCATCCCTCGTCCAGGGCCTGCTCCAGCGACATATCAACGGAAAGGTCCATGAGTCTTTCTTCGAAAAGCCCGCCATACTTCATGAGCTTCTGATCCCAGGGGGTCAGCCGGAAACCCATAGCCCTCTTTTCCTCTGTCTCCCTGTAAGCTGCATAGAGCTGAATCATGGTATCCATGAGAGAGCGGTGGTCCTCTCTCGTATCCTTGTTGACAAACTGTTTCAGCCGGCTCAGGGACCCGAAGGGGTCGATCCTCCCGTTTCGCAGGTAAAACTGCCCTTCGGTTATGTAGCCCGTGTTGTCCGGAATGGGATGGGTTATATCATCCCCGGGCATGGTGGATACGGCAAGGATCGTAATAGAGCCGGCATCCTCAAAATCCACTGCCTTTTCGTATCGCCTTGCCAGTTGGGAGTAAAGGTCACCTGGATAACCCCTGTTGGATGGGACCTGTTCCATCGTGATGGCTATCTCCTTGAGTCCATCCGCGAAGTTGGCCATGTCCGTCAAGAGGACCAGGACCTCCCTGCCGTGGAGGGCGAATTGCTCGGCTACGGTAAGGGAGATATCAGGGACCATGAGTCCTTCGACAATGGGATCCGAGGCGGTATGGATGAAAAAGATTGAGTGGCTCATTGCGCCTTTCTCTTCCAGGATATTGCGGAAAAACAGGAACTCGTCGTACCTCAGGCCTATACCGCCGAGGATGGTAATATCCACCTCTGATTGGATCGCTATCCTGGCGATCAGCTCGTTGTAAGGTTCACCAGGTACGGAAAATACGGGCAGTTTTTGGGATACCACGAGGGAGTTGAACACATCTATCATGGGAATCCCCGTGCGTATCATGTTGCGGGGGATAATCCTCTTGGATGGGTTTACCGTAGCCCTCCCCACTTCCACCAGCTCCTCTGTCAGGTAGGGGCCCTTGTCCCTGGGAAGACCCCTTCCGTCGAAAATCCGCCCCAGGAGGTTATCGGAAAAGGAGACCTCGAGGGGGTGACCGAGGAATCTCACCTCGTCCCCGGTTGAGACGCCCCTGCTGCCCGCGAAGACCTGGAGGCTGACAAGATCCCTGTCCAGCCTGATCACCTGGGCGAGTGACTTGCCCATGGACGTGGCCACCTCGGCCAGCTCACCGTAAAACACGCCCCGGGCCTTGACCGTTATGACATTCCCTGCGATGTTATGAATGCGAGTGTAAACCCTTCTCATCCTCTCTTGCCTCATTGAGGAAGCTTCGCAGTTTCTCCTCCATCTCCCTGAACTCCGGCGACTCCCATTCACAATAGTTCCAGTCTATGAACATCTGCCTCAAGGATTGGAAGAACTTGAGTGCCTGGTCCTTGTCCGCAAAGCCGAACCGCCTCTGGAGGATATCCACCAGCAATCCAAATACGTAAGCCTGTCGCTCCCTGCCGGTCACGCCGTCTATCCTGTCAAAGGCGTTCTGCTGCAAATACACGTGGTCCAGCAACTCGGCCTTTAGATAATATTGGTAGTCATTCAATGAGGTGCCTTCCTCGCCCACCACTTTCATCATCTGCTCCACCTCCCTGCCCTTTGACAGGATCTCCCGGGCAACCCTCAGCATATCCGGACTTGCAATCCCCGAGTAATTGCTCCAGCTTTCGTGGGGGTCTATGGATGGGAAACGCCTGGCATTGGCACGATTCCGGGAAAGCCCGTGAAAGGCCCCTACCACTTTCAGGGTCCCCTGTGTTACAGGTTCTTCGAAGGTCCCTCCTGCCGGGGAAACCGTTCCACCGATGGTTACAGAGCCCCTTTCTCCGTTGTACAGGACCACTGCTCCGGCCCTTTCATAGAAGCTAGCGATCCGCGACTCCAGGTAAGCCGGGTATGCCTCCTCCCCGGGGATTTCTTCCAGGCGACCCGAAATCTCCCTCATTGCCTGGGCCCACCTCGAGGTTGAATCGGCCAGCAACAGGACATCCAAACCCATCTGCCTGTAATACTCCGCGATTGTGATAGCCATGTATACCGAGGATTCCCTGGCGGCCACCGGCATGGAGCTTGTGTTGCAGATTATGATCGTCCTCTCCATGAGGGAGCGGCCGGTCCTGGGATCCTCGATTTGCGGAAACTCCCTCAGGATCTCTACGATCTCACCTGCCCTTTCACCACAGGCCGCGATAACGACCAGGTCAACCTCCGCGTGGCGTGCCGTTATGTGTTGGAGTACTGTTTTGCCGGCTCCAAAGGGACCGGGGATGCAGTATGTGCCGCCCTTGGCAATAGGGAACAGGGTATCTATGATCCTTATTCCGGTTATCAGCGTATCATCCGGCCTGAGTCTTTCGCTGTAGACCTGGATGGGCACCTTTATGGGCCAATGGAACATCATGCCCAGCTCCAGGATGTCCCCTCTTGGCGTCTCAACCCGCGCGATCGTATCCTCGAGACCGTAATCCCCTTCATCCGAGATGGACCTTATCTCGTACTCCTCCGTGGCCTGGAATGGAACCATTATGCGGTGCGTGATAATACCTTCCCTTACATAGCCCAAAAAGTGACCCCCAGAGACAACGTCTCCCACTTTTGCCGAGGGAACAAACCTCCATTTCCTGTTTCTATCCAGGGCATCGAATGAAATTCCGCGGGGGATGAAAAAACCGAACCTTTCAGCGACACGCGGCAGAGGATTTTGCAAGCCATCGAAGACTTGACCGATCAAACCGGGACCCAACTCCGCAGAAAGGAGTTCCCCTGTGAAGATCACCTCGTCTCCTACCCTCACCCCCAGGGTGTCTTCATAGACCTGAACTTCCGCAATAGGTCCCTGGATCCTGATCACCTCTGACTTGAGCCTGTGCTCACCCGAGACAATATGGGCGGTCTCGTTCTGCATTACCGGCCGGTTCATTTCAACCGTGACCAGATCACCGTTGACACCTACTACCCTGCCGGTCTTCCTGCGGGCTACCATGGTAACATTCCAGTGTCTTTCAATGATTCAGGGCCTCCGCCTTTCACAAGCGTTCTCTCCCCTGGAGATTCCGGCTCAAGATCCTCTCCAAGACCGACCGGCCCTTTTCTTCACTGAATCCCCTTATTCTTTCCAGTATTTGAAGCTTCAGCCCGTAGATGATCAGGGCGGTGAGGTCAAAATAGTGGCCTGTCTCCATGTGGGCTAGAAAATCCCAGCGAATCCCCAACAGGGCGATTTCCTTCTCATAGGGAGAAGCGGGTTGCAAGGCATTGTGGACCTCTTCTATCACGCCCGGTTCAAAGCCAGGGCGTTCCCTGATATATTTCTCTTCCCCTACGCCAAGGGCCCTCGCCCTCCATATTACCAGTTCATTCCTGAGCGTATTTTCAAAAGAGACCCAGCGCCTCAGGAAAGCATTGGTTACACCGTCTTGTGGAATGCGCTCTATGTCCAAAAGGCCCAGGCGGAGTTGTCCCCAATCCTCACCCGGAACCCATAGGGCACAACTTTCCAAGAACTCTTCATGGCTGAGAGGAGGGGCTTCT
>JAFDHB010000046.1 GCA_019308985.1 Deltaproteobacteria bacterium
TATTTTCATTGTGGAGGTCTGGATCTTTATCCTAGAAGAAAACCAGGAGCCTTCCAGGTCATCACTACATAAACACAAGATATGGGGGTTACCCACACGAATCTGCGATGCCCCCAAAATAAAAGTACAATCATGAACAGGAGGCAATGATGGGACAAAAAGGTGCTGAGAAGGTTGAATCGGTCTACCAGGAAAGGCGTGTCATTTACCCGTCCAGGGAATTCGTGGAAAAGGCCCATCTAAAAACCATGGAGGAGTATAAGGCCCTCTACAGGCGGTCAATAGAGGAGCCGGAGGCCTTCTGGACGGTGATGGCCGAGAAACATCTTGACTGGTTCAAGAAATGGGACGGACCGGTGGAGGAATACAGCTTCAAGGAAGACATATACATCAGGTACTTCGTTGGCGGCAAGCTCAATGCCGCATATAATTGTCTGGATCGCCACCTAAAGACCTGGAGAAGATATAAGGCCGCCATTATCTGGCAAGGTGAACCCCTGGAGGAATCAAAGACGTACACATACCATGAGCTCCACAGGGAGGTATGCAAGTTTGCCAATGTGCTGCGCGGCTTAGGGATAAAGAAAGGTGACACGGTCACAATGTACCTGCCGATGATCCCTGAACTCCCAATAGCCATGCTGGCTTGCGCGAGGATAGGGGCTATTCACAGCGTTGTCTTTGGTGGGTTCAGCGCCGATTCCCTGAAAGACAGGATACTTGACTGCAGGGCTGAAACGCTCATTACAAGCAATTACGGTTACCGTTCCGGTCGTATCCTGGAGAGCAAGAGAAACGCCGACGCGGCACTGGAATCCTGTCCGGAGGTAAAGCAATGCATAGTGGTCAAGAGGATGGAGAAGGAGACCCCCATGGTTGAAGGCCGCGACTACTGGTGGCATGAACTGATGGCTGATGCTTCTCCGAAGTGTGAACCCGAGTCCATGGACTCCGAAGACCCCCTTTTTATTCTCTACACCAGCGGGAGCACGGGGAAGCCAAAGGGAGTTCTCCACACCACCGCCGGATATCTCCTCTATACCCTCCTTACCATGAAATACGTCTTTGACTACAGGGACGAGGACGTCTTCTGGTGCACCGCTGATATCGGCTGGGTCACGGGGCACAGCTATATCGTTTACGGGCCGTTGGCACTGGGCGCGACATCTCTCATGTTCGAAGGTATCCCCAACTACCCGGAGCCGGATCGTTTCTGGGAGGTGGTGGAGAAATACGGGGTCAACATATTTTACACCGCCCCTACGGCCATAAGGGCGATTATGAGGAGCGGAGATGACTGGGTCAAAGGGAGGAACCTCAGCAGCCTCAGGCTGCTGGGGAGCGTTGGAGAACCCATAAACCCCGAGGCATGGATGTGGTATTACACGGTTGTAGGCAAAGAACGCTGCCCTATCGTGGATACCTGGTGGCAGACAGAGACCGGGGGACATCTGATAACTCCCATTCCCGGAGCCATGCCCATGAAGCCAGGCTCCGCATCTTTGCCCTTCTTTGGCGTACAACCCGTTATCATGAGGATGGACGGCAAAGAAGCGGATGTCAATGAAGGGGGGCACCTGTGTATCAAGAAAGCCTGGCCCGGATTTATGAGAACCGTATACGGTGACCCTGATCGTTTCAAAGAACAGTATTTTGTCCAGTACCCCGGGCTTTACTTCACAGGAGACGGGGCCCGCAAGGACGAGGACGGATACTTCTGGCTCATGGGCAGGGTGGATGATGTGATCAATGTGTCCGGGCACAGGATGGGCACGGCAGAAGTGGAAAGCGCCCTTGTCTCCCATCCGGCGGTGGCGTCAAAGAGAATAGGGAGCCTTCGGACGAACTGAGGAAAGAACTCGCCAACCACGTCAGGAAGGAAATAGGGCCCATCGCAACACCAGACAAGATTCAGTTCGCCGATGCCCTGCCAAAGACCAGAAGCGGCAAGATCATGCGAAGGATTCTCCGGAAGATTGCAGAGGGACAAATCGACCAGCTCGGGGACACCACGACCTTGGCAGATCCGGAAGTGGTGGACAGACTCATTGTCGGGAAGCAATAGAAGGCGCATAGAGGTTCATGATAGGCCGTGGACGGGGAAGATTTCCTCACGGATATGATTCGCTATCCGCTTGGCCTCCTGGAGTGCCTTTTCCTTAATGTCGCCCTTGCTCCTGTACGGATGGTCGTAGAGGCTCCCTACCTCCATCTCAGGCCCGAACATCATGCCTCCGACAAGACCTGCGTATTCGTCCGTGGGCTCCACGCGATTCATGATAGCCCAGGCAAGTGTCCAGCACCTGGCCGTCCTGTAAAGGTCGTAGCCTCCTCCCCCCAGGCCCATGATCCTGGGGCAGATGTCCAAGATGCCTTTAACCGCCTTCTGGTACGCATTGTTTGTGAGTTTCAGGTGTGTGAGCGGGTCGGAGACAAGGGTGTCGGCCCCGAGTTGAGCGACGATGATGGATGGAGAAAAGGCCTTGAGCAGAGGAAAGAGGGCGTTTTCCAGCACCAGATCATATACTTCGTCGTCCGCCCCGGGTTCCAGGGGAATGTTGACGGTAAAGCCGAGACCATCACCTTCTCCAATCTCGGTCTCGTAGCCTGACCAGGGATAGAGGGCTCGGCCCGTCTCGTGGATAGAGAAAAAGAAGACCGAGGGGTCACTGTAAAAAGCGTGCTGGACCCCGTTGCCGTGGTGGGCGTCAAGATCCACATAGGCGATCTTTGTGTCGGGCGATTTTGATAGGGCGTCTTTTATGGCGATTACAATGTCGTTTATATAACAGAAGCCTTCCGCGTGATCAGGCATGGCATGGTGAAATCCCCCCAGGGGATTGAAGACGACAGTGGCATCACCCTGGATGATACTTTGCAGGGCAGCGCGGGTGCCGCCGGACGCCTTGAGGGACCACTCAAAGATGCCGGGAAGCAGGGGATTGTCTTCAGTGCCAAGCCCGTGGGCCAACATACCCAGCTCGACCTCGCCCCGGCTTGCCCTCTTGAGCATATCAATATATGATGGTTTATGAAAAAGTGTCAAAAGGGCTTCATCAAGGAATTCAGGTTCAAGTATGGACATCCAGGGATGATTCAGGACCCCGTAACGGTTGCATAGGTCATAGGTCTTAATGGCCCGCTCGGGCATGAAGGGATGGTCAGGGCCGAAATCGAAGCGAGACATTTCATCGGAATAAACGAAGATAGATCTGGACTGTTGCTCAGGCTTATGATCCAGTGTGTTCATATGTAATAGTTATACCTGTCGAGGAAATGTTACAAATGCTTTGTCTCTTTGGAGATAAGTCCCGTAAAGACTATCAGATGAGGAAAAGCGCGGTCAACGAAAAATGGTCACTTGTGAAGACCCATGGTGAAAAATAGGTTAATGTCCCGCGATCACAGAGAAGGGCGAATTATGAACACCGTCGGAACAGGCATATTTTCACCCGTTAAGGCATTTCGCGATTTGAGGATCCGTTTCAAGCTGATCAGTGTAACCTTGTTCCTGGTCTTACTTCCCCTCCTTTCCGTCTCATATCTTTCCATGGAGCGTTTCAGCAACGCGATAAGAAAGGCGTACGATGAAGACCTGGAGCATCTGGTGGGGAGCCTTTATGCCATGTGCAGTGTACAAGAGGAAACGCTTCAGGGTATCAGCCTCCCCGATAGGAAGGCTGTCAGCGAAAAGAGCATGGCGTATCTCAAGGACATAATAGGGGATATAACGGTGGGAGATACCGGCTATGCTTATGTGATAGACAGTCGTGGAACCCTGAAAATTCATCCTGCCAAGGAAGGAGAAAACATCATAGATTCAAGGGATTCCTCCGGTTTTCAGTATATCCGCGCCATGGTGGAGGATGCCACATCACTTGCCAAAGGACAGGTGGGCACTATTCGCTATCCATGGTTCAACCCGGAACTGGGAGAGAAAAGACCCAGGCAAAAGATCAGCAAATACGTATACTTCAGGCCCTGGGACTGGATCATAGTAGCGGGTTCATATGAAGAGGAGATCTACAGGGATCTCCGTGAGACCGAGAGGTTTATCCTGGCGGTGGTTCTTGGATGTATAATACTCGGCTTCATTCTCACTCTAGGCCTGTCAAAGGTCCTGACAAGGCCTATCCAGGAATTGACGGCAGTTACCGCGAGGATGGCCGGAGGTGATCTGTCCCAGAGGGTAAAGGTCACCAGCAAGGATGAGATAGGGACCCTGGGAGAATCCTTCAACCGGATGGTATCCCAGATAGCTCAATACACAACCAACCTGGAAAAAATGGTGGAGACCCGGACCCTTGAGTTAAAGGCGTCAAGGGAAAAATACAAGGAGCTTTCCCTGTTTCTCAACCAGATCCTGGATAGCGCCACCGAATACGCGATCATGGCCCTGGATTTCTATGGAAATATCATTGAATTCAACAGGGGGGCAGAGAAGATTTTAGGCTGGAAAAAAGAAGAATTAGTCAATAAGGAGAACATTGCCGTCACCATCACCCATGAAGAGAGGGAGAAAAAGATCCAGGAGATGATGTCAAGGAAGACCAGGACAGAGGGCGTCTGTGACCTTGAAATGGTGAGGTTAAGGAAAGACGGCAGCAGGTTTCCGGCCCATACCACCATCACGGCCATCATCAATCCCGAAGGTCGGGTTACCGGCTTCGTGGAAATCCTGAGGGATATCACCCAGCGCAAGACCCTGGAAAGAGAATTGAGGGAAACAAAGGAGTTCCTAGAGAACATCATGGAAAGTTCTGTGGATGGGATTCTCACGACAGACCTGAAGGGAAAGATCACATATAACAACAGGGCCATGGAAGAAATGCTCGGTTTTACAAGGCAGCAGATCATCGGGGCCCACATATCCAGGTTCTATGAGAGGGGGATCGAACAGGCAAGGGAGGTAATGGGCCTGTTGAGAAAATATGAAAGGGCCGAAAATTATGAGATGGTGGTGCTTAGAAGGGATGGGTCAAAATTATCCATCATCACCTCGCTCTTCCTGCTTCGCGACGAGGAAGGCGATGTTATCGGCACGGCCGGTATCTTCAAGGATATTACAGCCCAGAAGCTCCTGGAGGACAAGCTCAAGACCACACAGGCACAACTGGTGGAGGCCTCCAAGATGAGGGCGCTCGGAGAACTGGTTTCAGGGGTCGCCCATGAATTGAACAACCCCCTGATGGCCTCTCAGACCATACTGCACGTGATCTTCAAGAATCTCCATGATAATTGTCCGAACCGCGAACGATTGGAGCTGATTCAGCAATGCAACGACCGCATAGCAAGGATCGTGGATCACCTCCGGGAGTTTTCCAGGCAAACCAGGATGGAAAGGAAACCCATCCACATAAACCAGATCATCCAGAACGCCCTGATGATAACCGGACAACAGCTCATTGACCATGATATCGCAATCGTGAAGGAGTTAAGGGAAGACCTGCCAATGGTCCTTGGTGATTCCAGCCAGTTGGAACAGGTATTTCTCAACCTGATTTCCAATGCCCGCGATGCCATGGAAGAGGCCGATGGGGAGAAGACGCTGTCCATTGCAACAGATATCGAAAGAGCGGCTGATTCCTCAGCGGTGACGGTGAGCATCAGGGATACCGGGGTGGGGATCCCTGAAGAAAACATGGGCAAGATCTTTGACCCTTTTTTCAGCACCAAACCCGTGGGCAAAGGAACCGGCCTGGGTTTGTCTCTTTGCTTTGGAATTATTGAGGCCCATGGCGGCAGGATTGAAATAAGGAGCAGGGTCGGGGAGGGAACCGAGGCAAAGGTCTTCTTGCCTGCGGTAAACAACCAGGACAGTGGAGCAGGGCCTTCGGGTGAAAATGGTGCCAATGCCGGAGAATGAGATAAACCGTCAAAGGTTCGTAACCAGGAGGGACAAGAAGGGAGAACCTTTCATCATAGGCAGGGGAGGACCGGATGACTATGAAAGACTCTTGGACATGTACTCGGGTTTTTCTCCCAGGCCTGCCGCCCAGGGGCTCCCGCCTTCCGACCCGGAGAAATGCAGCAAGTGGGTGGGGGAAATCCTCAAAACAGGAAAAAACTTCCTTGCGCTGAGGGAAGCCAGGGCCATAGGCCATGCCGCCTTAATTCCTGACCCGTGGGAGGATGCCTGCGAATACCTTATATTTGTGCACCAATCCAGCAGGAACAGGGGAATAGGCACGGCACTAACAGACCTGGCAGTGAGAGAGGCAAGAGAAAAGGGGTGTAGATCGATATGGCTTTGCGTGGAGACCAAGAATGTGAATGCCATCAAGCTCTACGAGAAGTTTGGTTTCATCTTCTGTGACATGGATGCCTGCGAAAGGAAGATGGCACTGGACCTGATGCGGTTGTGAACCGTGGGTCTTGGGACGAAGCATTGTCACAGGCCTTGGAGAGAAGGATGGCGAAAGGGAAAAACAAAGGAGGAGGGTGATGGCAAAGAGAATTCTCATAGTTGATGACGACGAGATGGTACTTATTGCCCTGGAAGAGCTATTAAAACCGGAAGGTTATGAAGTGCACACGGTAGCGAGGGCCAGGGAAGCCCTGAAAATACTGGAGCAGGACGGTTTTGATCTCTTGATCCTGGACATCATCATGCCTGAAATGAGCGGGTTTGAACTCTGCAGGAAAATCAGGGAAATGGAAAGGTACGGGCAGACACCCATTGTTTTCCTGACAGCGAAAAGCAGGGAGGAGGATAGGGCCCAAGGTCTTGAGGCAGGAGCGTCGCTGTTCCTCAGCAAGCCCATATCACCTGATAAGCTGCTTGAAATCGTCTCGGATGCTGTTCAGTAGTTATCTGCTCAACATGACCGGACCTTGATCATAGTTACATTGCGGTTAACAAGTGAGTGTGTCTATGAACACCTTTCCGGCCATGATTCTAAACAGTTGGTAGAAGACAGGTCATCGTAGTACCTTCACCCAACTTACTCTTGACGGATATGGAGCCTCCAAGAAAGTCCAGGATTTCCTTCACAATGGCAAGCCCCAGCCCAGTGCCTTCCTCTGAGAGGACCTTTGCATTCTCCGCCCTGAAAAACTCGGTGAAAAGGCGGGGAATGTCTTCTTGCGGAATTCCGATGCCGGTATCGCAGACTTCAAAACAGACAGCCTCCTCGCCCATCTTAGCCAAAGTGACACTGACCGTCCCCCCAGGCGGGGTATACTTTATCGCATTAGATATTAGGTTGTCGAAAAGCTCATCCAGGAGTTCTTCATCGGCCATGACCTTCGGGACCGGTTTCTTAATGGCAAACTCCAGGGTGATTCTTTTCTCGGAAGCGCGAGTCTCCCAGAGTTCCTTGACTTTCTTCATGACCTTCGTGGCATCCACCGCTTGGATAGTAGCCCTGTCTCTGTGCAGGCGCTTGATGCCGAGCTTGAGCAGGTCGTCCACCACGACCCCCAGCTTTTCCAATCTTTTCTCACACCGAATTAACGACTGTTGCTGTTGCCCGTTCACAGCTCCCAGGTAGCCTTTTCTGATAACCTTCAAAAGGCTGTAAATCGAGCCCAGTGGCGATCGGAGTTGGTGTGCAGCTTTTTGAAGAAACCAGGTCTTGTTTATTTCGCCCCTCAGGTTCTCGATGGCTACGGCGGTCAGGTCGCTCATTATCGAAAAAAATTTGATATCGCTGTTATTGAAGTCGTAATAGACATTACTATAAACGCAGAACACCCCCACGATCATCTTTTCGGCCCTGAGGGGGAGGCAGAGCATAGATGCGATGCCTTCCTTTCGAATGTCTTCGAGGTATTGGAAAAAATCTTTTTCCTCTATCCGCCCAATGGTAAGCCAGGAGCCCTCTATGATGCGTCGGTTAATGGGACTCCTGTCAATGTCAATCGCACCCTTGGCCAAATAATCTTCGCTCAGGCCATAGGTAGAAGAAAAAACTAATTTTCTCCGGGTTTCGTCCAGAAGCTTGATGGAAGCCCCTTTTACGCCCATTATGCTGGCGGCGCTGTGGGTAGCGGTGTCAAGGAGCTCCTTAAGATCCGAGCACATACGCATGCGTTTCACTACCTCATAGAGAGCGGTCAGTTTTGTGTTGCTGGAATCAAGCGCCTTTGAGACCTTAAGGATCTCCTGTCCTTTGGCCCAGAGGCTTCGGACGATGGTGCTGACAAGGAATGCAGTTATGAATACCGCCGCTCCAAAAAAGGCGAAAAGGAGCAGGATCTCTTTCAAGCTTTGTTGTGCAAGCGCGGAGTGAGGAGACAGGGGGCCTTTAAAAAGGAGATGCTGCTTCGGCAAGACCTGTGCCGCTTCGAGTCCCACCAAGTCGCCGGTCGCCAACAGGGAGGAGAAGCTGTATAAATAGCAGATAAAGGGAGGGAAAAAGATTGCTGCAATGATGATGTGGAATATCACAAACATGAGAAGGGGGCTGTAAATACCGCCTGTTAAATAGATCATCATGTACAGCGCCAGAAGGTCCATGGAGATCTGGATATGTGCAAAGGGGACGAAAGGCTCAAGTCTCTGTTCCTCGGATGTGTCCAATCGACGGCAGGCATATAGAAAAACCAGGTTATAGATTAGAATGCCGAGTACAATGATGGTGAAGGGAACAAAGGGAAAGCGAGGTTCCAGCAGACGCAGTGCCAAGGCTAACGTCGCGGCACCTCCTGCCGCAAACCAGCGGACCCGGGTAAACCAGTGGACCCTTTCGATGAGCTCCTTGCGGAAAAAGAGTTCCTGTTTGGCTAACTCGTATCCGAGCTCCTGGGAAGGATCTTGTTCCTTCTCGGGGAAATCCATATCTCATTCTTCCTATGTATCTTCCAGAACCCTCTTGATGACTGAAAGCAGTTCCTCCGGGTCGAGAGGTTTCTCCATGATGTAATTCACGGGCCAGTCCTCCCCCATAATATGCTGGAAGGCTTCCGGTCCTGATTCCGCGATTTTCCTCGTAAAACCTGTTACCATGATGATCGGGATTTCCCTGTAGGCGGAATTATTCCTGAGCTTGAAGGCCAGGCTAAACCCTTCTGTATCCGTGGCCATCATCACGTCAAGTATGATGAGATCGGGAGCCTTTTGCTGGATCTTCTGAAAGCCTTCCTTTCCATTATATGCGGCCCTGATTTTATATTCGTTCCTTTCCAGAACGATGCGAATGGCCTCCACGAGATCCCTATCATCGTCAATGATAAGAATATCCTCTCCTCTTGTCATGTCTTGCTCTCCTCCTGCCCGGATAGACACGCTCCATCATTTATGAATCCGTGCCTGTTGTCAATTACTTCTCCGCAACAAAACTGTATAATTTCGGCGATTGCCCTTTCTCCCTTTTCTTGGGCTTCTGCAGACAAACCCTCTCCATGACCAAGATCATTTGCCTTCACAGAAACCACCCACATCCTTGGAGATCGTTCATAGAGAGACTCCAGAAGAGCCGCGAGCATGGACAGGTTCAGGTGGTGCATTCCGATGGGAGAAAGTGGACGTTGCGGTTGAACCCTGGTCCAAATCAAGTCGTGCTCATGGGGCTCCACGGTCGCATCTACGAATATGACAACCTCCGCGCCCTGGACTTCCTCCGCAAGCATAGGGTCAAGCTGGTGCATCGAACGCAAGGTGATCTTTGCCTCGTTCCCTATCTCGCGGGAGATCCGATCGACTACATAATGTCCTATCCCGTCATCTCTCCGCTGCAGATTTCCGTATCCGATGATCCAGACCGAACTGGACTCGGGCTTGTCTGTTCCCACGAATCACTCCCTTCTCAGTCGTCTCATCAGGCGTTTGTCCGAATCATAGATGTCAATGAGCAAGGGCATTTGACCCAAAGCATGGGTCGAACAGGATAAACAGGGATCAAAGCAGCGAACCGCCCCCTCCACCCGGTTCAGAATGCCCTCCTTGACTTTTCCTTGGTGAATGAACTCCCTGGCCACAAATTCCACGGAGCGGTTCATGGCAATATTGTTGTGTCCGGTTGCGACAATGAGGTTGACCTTGCGAATGGCACCGTGTCTGTCCACCTAGTAGATCGTTTCAACAAAACATTGACAAAATACATTCCCTATAATATAAAATCCTCTAAAACCCAGGAGGATGCTATGTCAAGAGCAACGCAAAGGCCACAATTGCTATTGGACATTGACCAGCGTAACGTATTGCTTCGGCTTAGCCAATCTCGAACCGCTCCTTTCAGGGAGGTCCAGCGGGCAGCAATTTTATTGCAATATGCTGGTGGAAAAAGCATTACAGCCATTAAGAACGAACTGGGTGTAAGCCGTCCAACCATTTACAAATGCATTGACAAGGCTCTTGCAGCTGGCATCGAAACCGGCCTCAAGGACAAGTACCACAAACCCAAAGAACCCGTGATCAGCCCGGAAGCAAAAGCATGGGTTGTCAACCTCGCTTGTACAAAACCCAAAGACCACGGCTATGCTGCAGAGACATGGACACTGTCTAAACTGGCCAAACACACCCGGCAGTATGCACCCCCGGCCGGACATGAATGTTTAAAGCGTGCTTCGAAAGCTACCATTCACCGAATCTTGAAATCTCAGCCTTTCCAACCCCACAAGATACGCTATTACCTGGAGAAGCGTGATGATCAATTTGAGAAAAAGATGCGTGACGTTCTTATTGTCTATAAAGATGTCAACGAACAGAACCAAAACCCTACCAAACACAGGGGCAAAAAAATTGTAACTGTGTCATTAGATGAAAAACCCGGAATTCAGGCCATCGGCAACGTTGCCCCTGATTTGCCTCCCCAGCCGGGAAAGTACCCCGGCATAGGGCGGGATTACGAATACAAGAGATTCGGGACATTATCTCTGTTGGCTGCACTGGACCTGCATGACGGACACGTCATTGCTCAAGTGCATGACCGCCACAGAAGCAGAGAGTTTGTTCTGCTGTTAAAAGACATTGACGCATATTACCCGAAAGATCTTCAAATTCGTTTGATCTTGGATAATCACTCGGCCCACATATCCAAGGAAACCATGGGGTTTCTCGCAACACGGCCGAATCGATTCATATACGTACATACACCGAAACACGGCTCGTGGCTCAATTTGATCGAAACGTTCTTTGCAAAGATATCAAGGACCTTTCTCAAAAACATTCGAGTTCAATCCAAACAGGAGCTGAGAGAAAGAATCATCAAGGGAATCGAAGAAATCAATGCCGAGCCAGTGGTTCACCAATGGAAAAATTTCGATTTTGCCACAACCCAATTGTAAAGAAAATATTGAAACGATCTACTATTCACGCTTGAGTTCCATCAATCCGATGATGGCCTGTCGATGAGCTTTCGAAAGAATCCCTATAACGTGGCTATGAAGCAAGCTATGTTCGGTAAAAATATCATTATTACCGATAATAGTGATTGGACAACAAGAGAGATTGTGGAGACCAGCCTTGATCGTTGGCAGGTGGAAAACCGCTTTCGTCTCAGCAATAATGATGACCTGGTGGCTACCCGCCCAATCAGACATTGGACGGATAGCAAAATCAGGTGCCATCTTTTTTCATGTGTGGTTGCCCTGGCTTACCTGCGCAGATTGGAGTTAAAACTAGCTGAGGCTGGCATCAAGCGCACAGCAGAAGATGTAATGGATGATATGAGGCATCTCCACTCGGTGCTTACCCTAGTCAAGAGCGCTCGAAAACCGGTCCGCCGACTTGAAACCCCCAGTAAGACCCAAGCTGAAGTCCTAAGAGCGCTGGGTTACCACGTTGATGACAGTGGGGTCTTACAGGCCTTGATTCGCTAATTCCGTGCCAATAGCGCTATCCACAGCTATGCGCCATTTTATCCCCGAAACTGCTATTCTAGTCTTCTTTTTACACGTTGTAAAGAGTTTCGACACTTACGCCCAAACCGCCTAACTGAAAAAGCTTCAAACTTCCTCATTTATTTAAGGCAATTAGCCAAAAATCAGGTTGTCCTTTTCAAACGGCACGGCCTTTGCTCATTCAGTAGCAAAAAGACAAGGAGTTGGCTGCTACACAGTACAATTTACTCCAATCGAGGGAAGGAAGAGGAAGCGGGTTACCAGGGGGGCGGCTTTCCGGGAAGTGAAGATGAAGCCGGCAAGATACCACAAGCAATTTAGGTTCACGGAAAAGGTCCTGAAACGTACAAACCGGGATCTTCATTTCCTATATTTGTTGAGCAAACATTTAACAGCAGGGACTTCCACAGGAGCGTTTATGGAAGAAACCTTGCCTTTGATCTTGAAACACATGGACCTTGTTTCGGGAAGGATATATCTGCTGGATAAATCAGGGAAGAGTCTTGTTCTTGTCGCACATCATGGTTTGGACCCGGGTGGCTTGCAAAGGATGAGAATCACGGAAGGCTTTTCAGGCCTTGCGGCGAGGACTAGGTCATTTGTCGCGTATCCAGTGTCGAGCCTTCAGGATCGCAACAGAGCCAGTCTCCTGCATAGCAAAGGCATCAAGTATGTTATTTGTGTCCCTTTGACCCTCGGAGAAAAACTGGCGGGCATTATGAACCTGTCTTCCGACAAAGAGTGGACCTTGGACGATAATGTTCTGGCCCTGCTTACGGCGGTAGGGAATCAACTCGCTCTGGCAGCATACAATGCGCAGCTCTACAAGGGATTCAAGAAAGGTACAAGGATATGGATAAGAATATCCAAGCACATGGAGATTCCCACGAGATGCGAATGAAGCCCATCGTATTATTCTCTTTGACGAATCAGTAAATGAAAGGTGGAACAGGGTTTCTTTTCAATGGGCGCAGACATGAAGGACAAATTCAGAATATTGATAGCTGATCGCAATCCCAACATCAGGGAGTTTCTAAGGCGGGAGATGTCCGCGGCCGGCTACCATCCGTGCCTGGCTAAAGACGGTCAAGAGATCCTTCGGAAGATCGAGGAAGAAAAGCCTATTGATCTCCTTATAGTGGACTTGGATCTGCCGGGGATCAAGGAATCAGCGATATTGGCGAAAATAGAGAGGAAAAGACCGACCATGCCAGTCATAATTCACACTTTTTTGTTCGATTATACAGACGTGCAACAGGGTATCTTGAGGCATGCCGCCGTTGTGGAAAAGGACGCAAACAGTATTGATAGATTGAAAAATACCGTCTCCGAGTTGTTAAGCAAATCATCTTCAAACCGCGAAAGACGATAACGGGCTGAATCCAGCCCTTGGGCCATAGAAAATGGAAAGAGAAGGGTACAAAAGAGTTTCTTATTACAAGTCTCTGGAAAGGTTCATGGCGCTTATTATCATCATAGTCTCCTTTGCGCCCATGCTCCTGGTAGGTGTTGCCATCCTTTTCCAGTTCCGACATTCTTATCATGAGAAGGTCTATGCCCATATCAGCGAACTGGTGCTGAAACACAAACAGAATATTGACCGGTTTCTTGAGGAACGACTGGCCAACATCCTGATGATGGCCAGGACGTATACGTACGAAGAACTGAGTGATGAAACCTTTCTGGAGGACAGGTTGGCATTATTACAGGCCAGTTACGGCCCTGTCTTCGTGGACCTGGGAGTTATCAACGCCAGGGGTATACAGGTGGCCTATTCAGGACCTTTCAGGTTGGGAAGGGCCCTTTATTCCGAAGCCCAATGGTTTCAAGAGGCGATGAAGCGGGAATATTACATAAGCGACGTCTTCCTCGGCCTAAGGGGCCTTCCCCACTTTATCGTAGCTGTCAGAGAGAACTGGAATGGTGAACCGTGGATATTGCGGGCGACCATTGATTTCGTTTCCTTTAATGACCTGGTGGAAAATATTCGAATCGGAAAGACAGGTTTGGCGTTTATCCTGAACCGGAAAGGGGAATTCCAGACCAAGGCTCAAGTGGACCTCGGAGAAAGTATTAATTCTTTCAAGGAGTCCCTCAAAGATAAAGACAAGGCCAATGGAGAAGTGCAAATATTAGGCGGGCCTGATGATAAGAGGAGAAAGATCATCTATGTGGGGGCTTTCTTGAAGAACGGCGACTGGATCCTCGTCTACCGGCAGAAGGCATCGGACGCCTTCTCGGATCTAAACCGCGCATTCAAAATGGCATTGATCATCTTTCTAATATGCGGCATGGGCATTGTAGCGGTGGCTTTCCTCCTTTCCAGAAGAATGGTGAACCGCATAGCAAAATCGGACCAGGAAAAGGAGATGATTAACAGGCAGATGATTGAAACGGCCAAACTTGCCTCTGTGGGTGAGCTTGCCGCCGGGATCGCCCACGAAATCAACAACCCTGTTGCCATAATGGTCGAGGAAGCGGGATGGGTTGAAGACCTTCTTGAAGAGGAAGAGTTCAAAGATGGTGAAAACCTCCAGGAGTTCAGGAGGGCATTGGAGCAAATCAGGGTCCAGGGAAGAAGGTGCAAAGAAATCACCCATAAGTTGCTCAGTTTTGCGAGAAAGACAGATACAAGACCCCAGCATGTCCAGGTGAACCAGATTATCGAGGAGGTGGTATCTCTTTCGGCGCAGAGGGCAAAATTCAGTAACGTGGAGATAGAAGTGGAACTGGAAAAGGAATTGCCTACAATCGAGGCTTCCCCGTCTGAACTACAGCAGGTATTTCTGAATCTGATCAATAACGCCCTTGATGCAATGGATAAGAGAGGAGGAACTATCAAGATCTCAAGTTACAGTGCGGGTGATCAAGCGGTCTTCGAGTTTTCTGACAACGGTCCGGGAATTCCCCAGGGGAACCTTGAAAGGATCTTTGACCCCTTTTTCACAACAAAACCCGTCGGCAAGGGAACCGGCCTGGGCCTGTCAATCTGTTACGGTATCATCAAGAAGATGGGGGGAGATATAGAGGTGGACAGCATTGTTGAGCAGGGAACGACTTTCCGGATCAAGATTCCCAGGAGCAGTGATTTCGGGAAGTCGTCATAAATCAGGGGCACAAAGATTCTGAAAGATTAGGTTACCCATTAATCAGGGAGGAAGATTATGAACGTACCTTTTATCTTGCTGGCAGATGACGAGGCTTCTTTCGTAGAGACAATGGCCAAGCGCCTGGACAAGCGTGATTTGAAGGTAATCACGGCGCTGGGAGGTGAAGAGGCCATTGAATTCTTGGATAGGAATAGAAACGTAGATGTCGTTATTCTCGACGTCAAGATGCCGGGCATGGATGGTATCGAGTGCCTCCGGGAGATCAAGAAAAAGTATCCTTTAGTAGAGGTTATCATGTTGACAGGACATGCCACGGTGGAGACTGCCATTGAGGGGATGAAGCTGGGCGCCTTCGATTATCTCATGAAACCCTGTGAAATAGAGAATCTCGTAGAGAAGGTGAACCAGGCAGCCAGGAAGAAGCAGGAACACATGGAAAAGATAAAAGAGGCCCAGATAAGGGAAGCCCTTTCAAGTCACGGCCTGGAATAGAAGAGAAAGGCCTGGGCCCTGTTGAG
Organism: Deltaproteobacteria bacterium; assembly: GCA_019308985.1. The sequence continues at coordinate 15,413 of JAFDHB010000046.1, forward strand.
CCAATATGGCCGCTAAACACGTCAGAGAGATCGTAGCTCAAAAAGATGGAGGGACCGGGGAGGAACGATCTTCACCGTTCACGGTTTAAAAAAGGGTCTTATGGCAACGGGAGACAGAAAAGACATCCGTGATAATGAAGCCATCTCATCATCAAGAGAGGAAGGACAGGGAGATTATATCAAGGTTCTCCTCGTTGATGACGAGGTCGCCTATGTAAACGTCATTTCCAAGCGGCTGGGTAAGAGGAATTTCAAGGTTACCAAGGCCCTCAGCGGTTCGGAGGCCATCCAGGTCCTGCGGCGGGAAGACTTTGATGTCGCCGTAGTGGATCTCAAGATGGAGGGTATGGACGGCATTGAGGTCCTGAAAGTATTCAAGAAAATGGCACCGGGAATGGAAGTCATCATGCTTACAGGGCATGGGTCTGAAAAGGCGGCAAGGGAAGGTGTGGCGGCTGGGGCCTTTGATTATCTCACAAAGCCCTGTGACCTGGAAGAACTTATGGCCAAGATAAGGCAGGCTTTTCAAAAGTCAGGTGGTCGTTGACAGTTTGTGCCGGCGCTGAAGATAGAAAGGGGATGAGGAAGAGACATGTTCTATAGAAAAAGCGGGTTCCTGGTCTTAGTTGCTTTTGCGTTGGGGATCGTAGTCCTGTTACTCCCAAGACCGGAAGGGACTATGTTTCGAATCACGGGTGATACCGACAAGGCCCTGTTGAGCACAATAAGTGAGCATTTCGAATTGGTCTCGTCGAGTGAAGAGAAGGGAGGCGGTTATGTTGTCAGGATAGTAGATCCTGATTTACTGCAATCCCGCGCAGAGTTTATCAGGTCCAAGGCCTCCGAGCTCGGTCTGTCCGGGATCGAAATAGGATACGTTGATGGGCTTTCACCAAAGGCCAAGAGGTTTCTCGCGGTTCTTGGGGTCCTGGTTTTCTTGTTCGTGGTCGAACCTATCCCCCTTGAGATAACCGCTACCTGTATAGGCGTCTTTTTGGTCATCATGGGCATTACGGACGTAAAAAACGCCTGGGCACCATACATGCACCCGGTAGTCGTGTTTATCATGTGCTGCCTGATCTTTGCCATTGCCCTGGAAAAGGCAAATATCACAACAAGGCTGGGATATTTCATAATAAAGAGAGCGGGGACGAGTGTTGTCAGGTTTACCTTCATCCTTTCCATAGGTTTAGGGATCTCTTCAGCCTTCTTGCACGATGCAGCCGCTACCGCCATAGGAATAGTAACCATGCTCCCCATGATGCGCGCTGCGGGCATTGAACCGGGTTCTAAGACAGCCAAGTTCATGATGCTCTCCCTGCCCTTTGCAGCGAGCTGTGGCGGCATGGGGACCCTGGTCGGAGGCGGGCGGTGCATGGTTTCCGCCGCCTTCTTAAAGGAGTTCACCGGCATAGAGATAAGTTTCCTGGACTGGATCAAGTTCGCCATGCCCGCAGCAATATTGACTGTTCCCGCCTCCGTTGCAATACTCTACCTGGTTTTCAGACCGGACCCCAAATACAGGCTCCCGGAACTTGACGAGGAGATTGGGCCGTGGAGCCCCCTTGAAAAGAGGACCCTGGTCATCATTGGGCTGACCTTTATGCTGTGGTTGACAAAGGGGTTCCATGGAATGCATTACTCGATCACCGGCATGCTTGGGGTCGGGGCCCTGGTCCTTTTCGGGGTATTGAAATGGGAAGACATCCACGAAAACCTTGAGTGGGGGACAGCCCTTTTTATCTTCGGCGGCGGGATTTCACTGGGCCTTGCCATGGGATATTCCGGGGCGGCGGATTACTTTGCGAACCTTTTCTTCCCTCTTGTTCAGGGGGGGGGCTGGTTGCTTCTTTTTATCGGAGTGGGTGTCTTCGGTGCCCTTGTTACCAACACCATGGCCAACGTGGCGGCCGCGGCCCTGATTCTGCCCATATTGATACCCATGGCACAACTGGAGGGAGTTGATCCCAGGGTCATTGCCCTCTGTCTGGGGATGGCAACTTCCTTTGCCATGCTCCTGGTGATAGGGTGTCCTCCAAATGCTATCGCATACAGTTATCGCTATTTCAAGGCCTCGGACCTCACCAAGGCTGGCGCCGTGGCTATACCCATACTGCTTGCCATCCTGGTGGTCGTGGCCAGTATATGGTGGAAGATCCTGGGGCTGGTATAGATAGGCGGGTGGAATGGGTCAAGTTTAAGAGTATTATGGATCGGGAGAAAAATATACACGTCCTGTTGGTGGACGACGAGGATCATTTTCGAAGCACCCTTGCTAAAAGGCTTGCAAAGAGGGGCTTCATAACGCAAGAGGCGGTAAATGGAGAAGACTGCCTGGCAAAACTGGAAAGGGATCCGAGGGATATAGTGATCCTTGACATAAGAATGCCGGGGATAGACGGGCTGGAGGTACTAAGGCGCATCAAGGCATCCTGCCTTTCTACTGAAGTCATTCTCCTGACAGGCCATGGGAACATACAGGAGGGAGTTGAAGGGATAAAGGCGGGTGCATACGACTATCTTACCAAGCCCATTGAAATAGACCACCTGGTAAGCAAGATCGGTCAGGCCCACGAGAAAATCCTCAGGGAGGATGAGAAACGAAGGGAGGCAGAATTCAAAGCCAGGATGGAGGAGAGAATGGCAGCGTGTGAAAGGTTGGCCTCCCTCGGCACAATGGCTACCGGCGTTGCCCATGAAATCAACAATCCCCTTGCTATTATAAAGGAATCCGCGGGCTGGATCGCACAGTTGCTAAAGAAAAAAGAACTTGCTGATATGCCTCGAAGGCAGGACTTTGAGCGTGCTGTCAAGAAGATCGAAAAAAGCGTGGACAGGGCGAGCCGAATAACCCATCAACTGCTTGGATTTGTGAGGCGACAGGGTCCTGTAACCTCGGAGATAAACTTCAAGACGCTACTGGAGGAAGCCGTTGGCCTGGCAAATCGGGAGGCAACCAAAAAAGCTGTAGAGATTCAGGTTGATGTGGACCCCCCTCCGCAAGCAATTTATAGCGATCCTTACCAGTTGCGACAGGTAATCGTCAATCTCCTGACGAATGCCATCCATGCAACTGACGCAGGGGGCAAAATCATCATATCAGCAAGGGAAGGGTTTGAGGAAGCCGTAATAGGGGTCAGTGATACGGGCAGTGGAATTGCCAGGGAGCACCTTGAGAGGATCTTTGAGCCGTTTTTTACCACAAAGCCACCCGGTGAGGGAACAGGGCTTAGTCTATTTGTCTCGAGGGGCATCATTGAAAGACTGGGCGGCACCATAGAGGTGGAAAGCCGTCTCGGCGAGGGTAGCTGTTTTACTATAAGGCTACCAAGGTGCCTTAGAATAGGGCAAGGTGAGGAGCGTTTACCCGAAGTTAATGGCATAAGCTTCCGGGACTATAACAACAGGGAAAGGGGTGATGCGCATGATCAAGATACCGATTAGGATACTGGTGGTGGACGACGAAGAGGACTTTGTTGAGATGTTCTCGCTCAGGTTGCGGGAAGCGGGAGAGAAGGTCATGGGCGCGTACAGCGGGCGAGAGTGCATGGAGATCCTGGAAAAGGAGGATATTGACGTGGTCATCCTGGATATCTTGATGCCCGGTATGGACGGTATCCAGACCCTCAAGGAGATAAAGAGGCGTTTTCCCCTTGTTGAAGTCATCATGCTCACTGGCCATGGGACAACCGAGACTGCCGTACAGGGCATGAAACTGGGGGCCTTTGATTACCTGTTAAAACCCGCTGACTTCAAGGAACTCATGGAGAAACTGGAGAGCGCCAGGAAGAGGAAAGAGGACCAGGAGGAACGCATAAGGAAGGCTGAAGCCAGGCTCCTTCTGAGAAAGAGTGGAGATATCTTCTGAGATAAATGGTGATGGAAAGAGGACGCTATTCCTCCATAAGAAAGATCATTTTGATCAGCATGATCATTGTGCCCGCTATACCCTTTTTCTTGTCCCTCGGAATAGGCTACTACTATTTTGTGAGCTCACTGGAAAATAATGTTGTGTCCAAGATAAAGGGCGTAGTGGAGTATCACCGTCTTATCATCGAAAACTTTCTGGAGGAGAGAAAGGCCGACCTTGAATTGATCTCTTCATCATATACTTTCGAGGAGTTTTGCCTCCAGGAGAATCTGGAAAAAATCTTTCATGACCTGCAGAGGGGCTCAAATGCTTACGTGGACCTTGGAATCTTTGACCAGGAAGGATTACATGTCGCCTACTACGGTCCATACGAATTAAAGGGCAGGCTCTACAGGGAGGCTGACTGGTTCAAGGAGGTGATGAGGAGGGGCTGGTACATCAGCGATGTGTTTCTGGGATACCGCCGGATCCCCCATTTCATTATCGCAATCGCCAATAAAAATGCCAACAGGACCTGGGTAGTCAGGGCGACAATTGATACCCACATGTTTAACGAGCTTGTTGAAAAGGTTCGAATCGGCAAGACCGGGGAGGCATACATACTGAATGGACAGGGGGTATTTCAGACGACGAGGCGCTCGGGCGGAGACCTCATGGAAAAAGACAGTGGCATACAGATAGAACCATCGGCTCAGGATTCGCCCGTTAGGACGTTTATCAAGGAAGACTCCAGGGGAGATGCCTACCTTTACGCAACGGCATGGCTCAGGAACAAGGCGTGGCTCCTGGTTGCCAGACAGGAAAAGTCTGAGGCGTTCCGCTCTCTTTATTCTGCCACTTACTTGATTATTCTTATTTCTGTCATTGGAGGAGGGGTCATTATCCTTCTGGCCTTTTTCCTGACCAACAGGATTGTCAGGCGCATGGAGCACCTGGATGCGGAGAAAGACGGACTGAGCCAACAACTTGTCAGGGCGACGGGATTGGCCGAACTCGGGCAGATGGCCGCAGGATTTGCCCATGAAATAAACAACCCTTTGCAGATCATAAGAAACGAGTATTTCCTTATCAAGGATATCCTGTCGGAGCTCAAGGAAAAGGGTGAAATAAGGGATTCACGTGCCTTGGATGAAGTTGAAGATTCCTTAAACCAGGTTAATATCCAGATGGAGAGATGTGCAAAGATCACTCGGTCAATCCTGAAGTTCGGGAGACGGGATGCACAGGAATCAAGGATGATAGACCTCCGCGATTTTATCCCTGAAGTCACGTCCATGGTAGAAAAGAAGGCCCAGGTAGAAGGCATCGCCTTGAGCCTAGAAATCGCGGAGGAGATTCCCAGGATCAATGCAGATCATTCCCAGCTCCAACAGGTGTTGATAAACCTGTTGAACAATGCCATTGACGCCACCCTGGCAAAACACGGACAAAAGGGTGGCCAAATCATCGTCGGGGCACGTTTGAAGGATGGGGAGAGGATAGAGATCTATGTAAAGGACAATGGCTGCGGCATAAGCCCAGAAAATCAGGGGAAAGTCTTTATGCCCTTTTTTACCACCAAACCCGTCGGCAAAGGGAGCGGTCTGGGTCTTTCCGTATGCTATGGTATCGTCAAGGACATGGGAGGTGTCATGGAGTTCAGCAGCGAAGAGGGCGTTGGCACGACATTTTACATTTATCTGCCGGCACCCTCGAAGGGAGGTTGACTCTTGAGGTTCCCGCAAAATCGGCTGATTATGAAATCGGTGGATAAGGCATATAACGATGGTTTCAGGAGGATAATGGCATGGAAAAAATGAAAATCATGCTTGTAGATGATGAAGAGAGATTTCTTCTCACAGTGGAGAAACTTCTCTCTAAGAGGGGGTATGATGTGGTCACGGCCACAAGCGGGGAAGAGGCGCTTGAAAAGTTAAACTCACACAACATCCACGTGGTGATCCTGGATGTCAAGATGCCGGGGATGGACGGTATTTCCACGTTGAGGGAGATAAAGAGAAAATTCCCATTGGTGGAAGTCATCATGCTTACCGGCCATGCCACAGTAGAGACCGCGATTGATGGTTTGAAGTCCGGGGCTGCGGATTATTTGATGAAACCGGCGGACATCGTGGTTCTCATGGAAAAGGCCCAGGAGGCCTTTGAAAAGAGAAGAAGGATGGAAGAAAAGATCAGGTTGGCCCAGGCAAGGCGGTTCATGAAGTCGCCCAGAGACATCCTCAAACAAGAGGAAGAGGCCTAGAAAACGCGGTAAAGGGCAATGGAGAAAGAATGCGGAAAAAGAGACGGGCAAGACCGGAAGCAAAGGTGCAATCTGAAGCTTACAAGAGAGACTGAGAGGGGCATCTATTTTTATGCCACCATGGCTCTGTTGATCTTCTATCTTTGCTCCCGCTGCTTTTGAACTTCATGATGGGATGGAGAAACAACGGGCAATGAGCGAAAGGTGTTTTAGGGGGGGGGAATAATAGTATGAAAAGGGAAGGCGAAAAGAGGGCCACAGGGTATGACAAGTATGTAAACTGGAGACTCTTTGTAATACCACTGGGAGCGTTGATAATTCTGCTCATGATCCCCACGCCAAAGAGTATGATAGACGTGGGCGTTGAGTATTCCATGGGGCCTAAATACGTGCAGCGTTTTTTTGCGGAGAGGCTTTTCGGCAAAAGGACTGAAGAGCTCTCACAGTGGCAGGTACAGATGGTTCAAATGATGGAGAAGAGCATTGAATCATCGTCATTCAAGCAAACCTCCTTTCTAAAGAGGGGCCAGAAGTGGTGCAGTCAGAACGGGATACCGTCTTCTGAAGAGCGCCTCAAGCAGATCAGGGTCTTTACAAGAGACATACCGGCTGGCGAGTTTCAACGGATTATGTATGAAGGATATCAGTTGAGAAGCCAAGGGCTTTCGTTGGAGGGGCTGGAAGAAAATGATAAGGCACAGGCCCTCAAGGCTGCCCAACACGTCAAAGTCGCGGTGGGTATCGTCCTTTTCGTGGTTCTCTGTTTTGTGACCGAGGCCATTCCCCTGCCCATGGTTGCATTCTGCATAGGCATTATCGCTATCATGAGCGGTATCGTTACAAGGGAGAATATCGCTTCACTTTACTGGTCTGATGCCACGTGGTTCATAATGGGCAGCCTCATGTTCGCCACCGCCTTTGTAAAGACCGGTGTGGATAAGCGTATCGTAATGATGATGTTTGGAAAGCTGAAAAACCCTGACATAAAATGGGTGACACTAATCATTATCCTGGTGATTTCACCTTTGACCATGTTCATGTCCGACCACGCCTTGGCGGCAATGTTCTTACCCATCGGCATTCTGCTCTATTCCATGTCGGCCATGGGCGATGGCACAGAGGACCCGGAACTTGCCAAGATGCTCATGATAACTATTGCCATGGCCTGTAATCTGGGGGGATCCCTTGCTCCGTCAGGCGCTGCCCGCAACATCATAATGATGGGTTACGCAGAGGATATGTTCGGCATTTCCATGGGTTTTGGCGAATGGCTGCTCTATTGCGTGCCCTTTTTGTTCTTTCTGGTTCCGGTCACTTGGATAGTGATAAACCTCAGGTTCAGGCCCAGGATCAGGAACCTTGGCAATGCCATGGACACGGTCAAGGGGGAGGTCGAAAAGCTCGGAAAGGCCTGGACCAGGAAACAAAAGATCGCCGTCATTATCTTTGGGATAATGCTCTTTTGCTGGATCACCGAGAAGAATCTCATCCTGAAGTTGACCGGCATAAGGTTTGGCATTGGTGTGATAGCCGTCATGGGAGCAATTGCCTATATTTTTGCCGGCATAGTTAACTGGAGGGATTACCAGACAAAGGTGGACTGGGGAGTAGTATGGCTTTACGCAGGCGCAATAATATTCGGCAGAGTCCTTGTGGAAACTGGAGGGGCTTACTGGATCGCGAGATCTATCGTGCAACTAACTGAACCCTTGGGTCTGGCCAAGGGGATAGGGCTCCTCATTTCGGGAAATGCCATCACGGCGATGCTGACCCAGGTCATGGCTGACGGCCCTACCTGCGCCGCAGTAGGACCGGTGACCCTTTCCATGGCAGGGATTGTCCATCCCGGTACTTCCATGATACCATTTATGAGCATGAGTACTGCCATAGCCTCCTCCTTTGCCTATTGCCTGGTGATCGGGACTCCTCCCAATGCGATTGTCTATGCCAGTGGATACCTTGAATCCAAGGATTACTTGAGGGTTGGAGTAATACTGTGGTTCACCAATATGGCAGGACTGATCCTATTGACGTCCATGTATTGGAGGTTGTTGGGGTGGAGCGGGCTTCCATCCTATTAAGCTAGATAGTCCAATGGTGGGGCAGAGGAAAAACCATGCCAGGATTGAAATAAATGTAACATTTTAGCCTTTTTCAAGGATTTGGGGCCTCAGCAATCTCTTTCCAGAGGTGAAAGACATCGGCAGTAATGCTCTATTGTGTGCCAGTCAGGCGGTCGGTTGCCTCACCGCCATGCCGGTATTTCCTTCCGGCGGATAATGGATATGGGTATCCGACCGCCAGACCTTTTCGCTATGCGAATAGGGTACCACTGAAACAAGTTCACCTCTTCCAAGAGATCCATTCAACGAGTGGGTGAAGGCAAATCCTCTATATAGCCAATAGGCACGGGCAGTTCGTCGAGACACTTGCGAAATACGGGTTTAAGGACAAACAAGGGGGGCCTTGTCCATGACTGAAAAGATCAAAGTACTTATGGTGGATGACGAAAATGAGTTCAGGGAAACCACAAAGAAGCTCCTGACCAGGAGAGGATTTGAGACTATCCTGGCGGCAAGCGGGGAAGAAGCAATGGAAAAGCTCGAAGAAAACCCCGATGTCATTGTCCTGGATATAAAGATGCCAGGCATGGACGGCCACGAGGCCCTCAAGGAGATCAGGAGGAGGAGGCCCCATGTGCCTGTAATCATGCTCACCGGGCACGCAACCATGTCTTCGGCCAAGGAGGCCCTTGTGGATGGGGCCTTTGACTACCTGACAAAGCCATGTGATATCACCCTCTTTTCCCAGAAGATAAGGGAAGCATGGGAGCATGCCAGACACGAAGCTCCTCTTGAAGAGGGGTCTGTAGGTGATGTCATGATTCCTATCGAAGATTATACTACCATGAATGGTGATCAACTGGTGGATGAAGCTATAATGGAATTGAAGAAGTCTTTCACATCAAAGGCTGTGACCGGTCGGATCATGGAAACAGGACACAGGTCCATACTCGTCATGGATGAAAGCGGAAAAGTAGTCGGCTTCTTGGCCATAAAGGACCTGTTAGAGGCCATCATGCCCGCATATCTCAGGGTGCCAAAGCCCTCTATGGCTGACAGCATACAATATTCTCCAATGTTCTGGAGAGGGATGTTCAAGAGGGAGATAGCAAAATTGGCCAAGAAGCGGATAGAGGAGATCATGTCGCCGGCCCCCCCGAATATTGAGGCGGATTCAAGCTTGATGGAGGCTGCTTACATAATGGTAACGAATGAGGCAAGACGTCTGGTCGTAGTGCGGGGCAGTGAAATTGTGGGGGTAATCAGGGAGCAGGATCTCTTTTTCGAGATGGAGGGAATGTTGCGCCGCTGATTCCATCTCCCAAGAGCGTAAGAAGGCATCCATCGGGTGAAGGGGTGGCCCAAAGGCTGGTTACGTAATATGTCTCCGCCATGCATACGGGAGTGCCATACGAACAGAGAGATGAACTTCGTCAAGAAGCGTTTTGACAGGGGAGCAAGAAAGAAGATAGTGGTCCTTGTTTGTGCAGTAGCCTTCACTTTCCTTGCCTCAGGCGCGGTCCTTGGTCTATGGTCTGGCAGGGAGATGATAAAGGTCGTGATAGAGCAATTCAACGAGGAACAACTTGTCATTGCCCGCCATGTGTCAGCCTTGATTGAAAGGGAAGTGGACTCTGTGAAAAATGAGTTGCTGTTCCTGAGAAGGGAGCTAAATTCAATACCTTCCGGTGATCCGGCCAGGGGGTATGAGAAGATCAAACTAGGCTTTTCTCGAGTAGTGGAGTCCGGGGTCTGTGAAATTGATATAGTTGACGTGCAATCCAAAAGGGCATACAAGTATATACCTTATAACCCCAGGCATATAGAAGAAACTACTGACACCATTAGAGACGATTTGCTTCCTATCATAGACGGCGCAAGAAAGGACGTCTGGATCTATCACGCCCGCCACAATCCTCCGGGACCTGCCTTCATGTTCGCTACGTCTTTGCATAAAGATTTTTCCAGAATCCTTCTCTTCAAGGTAGACATGACACGGTTCTTGCTTCCCTTCCTGAAAGACATTCGCTCAGGGAAAACAGGCTATGTTTGGATCATTGACGGGGAAGGGATTTTCCTTTTCCATCCTGTGGCGAGCTTTGTCGGCAAGAGTGCTTTCGTTGCCCGCAAAGAGAAAGATCCAGATATTTCCTATGAGAGAATCAACTTCATTCAAAAGGAGAGGATGCTCAAAGGCGAGGCCGGTACCGGATGGTATTTTTCCGGCTGGCATCGAGGCGTTACCGGAAAGATCAAGAAACTGATTGCGTATCACCCCATCATCTTATCCCGAGATCCCCTTGAGAAATGGTCGGTGGCAGTGGTGGCCCCCATGTCTGAAATAGAGGGATTGGTTCACGAAGTATACGTGAGGCAACTCCTGCTGCAAGGGTTTGTTATCCTGGTGATTGTCCTGGCCGCTTCAGCTCTCATCTTTTTTGAAATGCGGTGGTCCGGGCTCCTAGAAGGTAGGGTAGAGGAAAGGACAGAGGAACTCAGGAAGTCGGAGGAAAGGTACCGCTCCCTGGTGGAAAGTGCAGAGGACTTTATTTTTACGGTCAATGCTGAAGGTGTTGTTCAATCCATGAATAGCTTCACAGCCAACTTCTTTGGCGGCCAGACAAATGAATTTATAGGTAAAGATCTCTCATGCGTGTTTCCTGAAGAAGTGGCTGAAAAGCAAATCAACTTGATCAGGATGGTTTACAGGCACGGGAAAAGCGCTCGGGATGAATTCGAGGTCAAAATGGGGGAACAACAGATCTGGCTTAATGGGAATTTCATGCCGTTAAGGGATGATGAAGGGGAAGTGAATGGCGTGTTGTGTATTGCCCGTGATATCACGGAAAACAAGAAGCTGGAAAGACAGCTCATTAATGCCGAAAAGCTGGCGTCACTGGGGACACTGGCGGCCGGTGTCGCCCATGAGATAAACAATCCACTGGGGGTTATACTAGGGTTCTGTGATCTGTTGTTGAAAAAGGCAGAAAAGGGCACACAAGAATTTGAAGACCTAAAGACAATAGAAAGGCAGGGCCTTCACTGCAAAGACGTGGTAGAGAACCTGTTAAGTTTTGCCCGTCTTGAAAAGGAAGAGTTCGAATACTGTCACGTGAACCTTTGCCTGGCGGAAGTAATCAAGGTCGTTAAACATACATTGGAAATGAAAAATATCGAGCTGATCTTGGAGTTGGATGAACATATCCCTCTGGTCAAGGGAGATCCCCGACAAATGCAACAAGTGTTTTTGAACCTGGTCAACAATGCAGTTTCAGCCATGGAGCACGGTGGGACCCTGGTGATTCGCACAAGGCTGGAAAGACGTGGGAAAAGGGCCATTGTTCAATTTCAGGACAACGGCACCGGGATCAAAGAGGAAGACTTGGACCACATTTTTGAGCCCTTTTTTACCACCAAGCCGGAAGGTGAGGGAACAGGCCTGGGTCTATTCGTAAGCTACGGTATTGTCGCCAAGTACGGGGGTTCCATGGATTGCGTGAGTCATGTCCCCGATTTTCCCGGGAAACCTGGTGGGACGACTTTTACAGTGACGCTCATCACCAAGAGGGAAGAATGATGGCTGGAAAGATCTTGATTGTAGATGATGAAAAAGACATGCTTCTTCTGTTGAAGAGGATTATTTCCGAGGAAACTGATCATGAAGTTCTCTCGGAATCCGACCCATTCAGGGCTCTCAAGTTATTCGAAGAACAACCCTTCGACCTGATCATAACCGATTTGAAGATGCCGAAAATGGATGGCATCAAGTTGCTCGACGAAGTGAAGAAAATCAGGCCAATGACCTCCTTCATTGTTATAACAGCATACGCCACTATTGACACCGCAGTAGAGGCAATCAAAAAGGGGGCCTATGATTACATATCCAAACCCTTTCGCAGGGAGCGTATCCTTCTGACCATAGACAAGGCCATGAAATGGCAGGGTATGGAAAAAGAAAACGTCAAACTTCGGCAGGCATTGGCGGAAAAAGGAAACCTTACACCCCAGGTAGGGGTAACCCCGATGATGAAGGAGGTATTTGATCGTGTCAGGCAAGTGGCCCCCACCACGGCCACTGTACTGATAACGGGTGCCACGGGGACCGGAAAAGAGTTAGTCGCCAGGGCAATTCATAGAAACAGCCTGAGAAGCTCCAAGAGATTTGTTACCATTAACTGTACGGCAATCCCCGAGCAAGTCATAGAAAGTGAGCTTTTTGGACATGTAAAAGGGGCCTTTACCGGGGCATGGAAGGACAAGAAGGGCCTGGTCGAGGAAGCAAACGAAGGAACCCTTTTTCTCGATGAAATAGGTGACCTGAATCCCAACATGCAGACCAAACTCCTTCGGCTTCTCCAGGAAGGCGAATACAAACCCGTAGGGAGCGTGGTCACCAAGAAGGCTGACCTGCGTATTATAGCGGCAACGAACCATAACCTGCGGGCGGATATAGAAGAGGGGCAATTCAGGGAAGACCTTTATTACCGTCTGAACGTCGTCCATATTCACCTGCCTTGTCTGAAGCAAAGAAAACAGGACGTCTCCCTTTTGGCTTACCATTTCCTTCAAAAGTATGCGCGGGTGTACCAGAAAGACGTTCATGAAATATCGCCTGCTGCCATGCAGATCCTTATGGCTCAGGAATTTCCCGGTAATATCAGAGAGCTGGAAAATATTATAGAGCGCGGTGTGATATTTTGCAGGGGCTCCACCCTGGAGGTGAGGGACTTGTTCCTGGACAATGAACAGAACGCATTCTATCCTGAGACGGCGTGCGACGTATCTCATATCCCCTTTAAGGAGGCGAAAGATGTAATGCTCAAACTGTTTCATTCTCAGTACATCAGATCCCTTCTCAGGGAGAGCGGGGGGAACATAAGCAGGGCAGCAGAAGTAGCAGGGATTCGAAGGCAATACCTTCATCGATTGATGAAAGAAGCAGGAATCAACGGCGAGGAATTCCGTTCCCAGTAGTTATCTTGGAAGGATTTTGGATCCCGAGTTTATCAAGGGCCTCCTTAAGGTATACCAGGCCAAGGGGCCGGCCCCTTTTTACTACGGCCAGACATCTGAGGTTATGCTTTAGCATCAACTCGACTGCGTGGACAAGGCTATCGTCCAAAGAGGCCGAAGGCTGGAGCGGGGTTTGCTGCCTGAAGGGCGCCAGGATCTCTGCTACTTTCGCGGCTTCTATTCTCGGCATCTTTCCCCCCGGGGAAAAGGCTCCCGCAAAAAGAGAGCGTCATCCCCTATTTCTTTTCTTCTTTCAAATGCAAGACAAGTGCCACGGTTACATTTCGCCTTTCGTCCAGTATGATACCTTTCGCACTTCCCCTGTGGGTGTACTATTGTCAACGGCCATATGACAAAGCGTTCCCTATGTGTCATCTTTCTTTCCTCTCCTGGAGGTGGAATCAGCGGCTCGTCATCGCTTTTCAAAGAACCCTGTGTTAGATTCATACACGTAAAAAGTGGGAGATTATCTCTCAAAATACTTAACACGCCGATATTGAGAAATTTCGCGTCACTTCGGCTCTTCAAACAGCCCTGAGTATCATGGCACCATGGGAAGTGATGCAAGATTTCAAATGTCTTTGGCTAGCTCTTTACATCTAATAGCACGTTGCAGTTAGCAGTTAGGCGGGGTCATGTCCTAACCTTTCTTGTCTTGGCACATATCTTGAAATCTTTCCCCCAGCAAGATGCCATCTGACAGCCGGCATATTATTCGATTCTGTAAGGTGTTGGGCCGGGAAAGGAGGATATATGCTGCACACTATGTTGAGATTCATAGGCGATGAGGCCATGTTGAGAGAAATCGTGGCTGGGCTGCCCGTGATGGTTTTACTGGCCGTTATTGTTGTCTGTGTTCTGGCCCTCTCCAAGGGGGCCAATTGTATGATTGACGGTGTGGTTCAGCTTTCACGCAGGACAGGACTGCCGAGGATAGTCATCGGTGCCACGATTATTTCCCTCGGCACCACCACACCAGAAGCGGTTGTCTCCGTAATGGCCGCGTGGATGGGGGACCCGGGACTTGCCCTGGGTAACGGCGTGGGCTCCATTATTGCTGATACCGGCCTCATCTTCGGACTTACGTGTCTGCTGGCGCCGGTCCCGGTAAACCGGTATATTCTCAATCGTACCGGCTGGGTGCAGGTGGGTGCCGCAACACTGCTTGTGGCTATATCAGTCGTTATTCTGGTGGCAACCCGAGGGAGCCCCGTCATTTTTCGGGAGGTGGGCCTGTTCCTTTTGGTCTTGCTCGGGATTTACATGTACATGACCTACACCTGGGCCAAGAAGGGGGGGGAATTGGCCCTGGAAGGGGAACAACTGGATGCTTCCGAACTGGCGGGCCTGGTAAAATGTTGGCTCATGCTCCTTGGTGGACTTTTCCTGGTCGTGGCGGGGGCCCGGATACTGGTACCCAGTGCGGCAGAGATAGCTCTCAGGCTGGGGGTGCCCAACGATGTCATCGCCGCTACCATGGTGGCTTTTGGAACCTCTGTGCCGGAATTGATGACGGCTATAGCCTCTGTCAGGAAAGGTCACCCTGAAATCACGGTCGGAAACGTCGTGGGGGCCGATGTATTGAACTGCCTTTTTGTCATCGGTGCCGCATCTGCCGCCAGGCCCCTGGCGATTCCGGAAAACTTCTTTCTTTTCCACTTTCCGGCGATGCTCGCTATTCTTTACTCCTTCAGGTTTTTCATTTACAGAAACAGGGACGGTCGTTTCAAGAAATTCCAGGGTGCCTGGCTACTTGGTCTCTATATGTTCTATGTGTTTCTGCAATACGGTATGAATATCGGCACAGTGGAAGGGGTGTGAATCAGTAAGAAACACCTGTCACTTGCGAGTTTCCAGTGGAACCTTGTACTCTCTATCTCTAAAACGGTGATGTCGGAGGGACAGGGCGGTAAAGGAACAAACAATTAGTGATATTAATATATTATGGAATCGTAAAAACGAAGATCTCCTCCCTGCCTGTTGGCACGTATCTTGATTATAGACGGGGTTAGTTAAGTTGCTAGAAGACTTATTCCGGATTTTGACTTTATTTCAAGTATCACAAGGAGGAGCTTGTTATGCAAAAAGAGGGGAAGATTCATGGCTGGGAAATAGCCAGAGAGGTGGAAAGGGAAAAGGCAACCATCGCCGAACGCCTCAGGCCGGGGAAAAGACAGATAGTGGCGATAATCTGGGGACTGGTGGCATTTGGAGTCATTTTTCTCATCGGGTGCTGGCTGGCGGGGAACCCCTTTGATGCGACCCAGAGGATCCCGTCGGCATATGTCAGGGCGAAGGGATGGGTAGGCACCAACGAGTGGGGCATCATCTGGCCGGTAGTAGGACTAGCCCTTTTTTTCGAGTTCATGGACGCTTCCGCGGGTATGGGCTATGGGACTGCTCTGACTCCACTGCTGTTGGTCCTTGGCTTCGACCCCAAACAGATCGTGCCGGCTGTTATGATCCAGCAGGCCTCCGCCGGCCTGGTAGGGGCCTTCCTGCACAGGGAGTTTGAAAATGTGGAATGGAAGCTAAGACCAATAATGTCAGAGACCATGAAGTTGTATTTCCTTATAGCAATAATTGGGTGTGCGGCCGTTACCTTTTCCATCACCGCTGTCTACGCCTATTTCAAGGTGGCCAAGGTATGGATCAAACTCTACGTGGCCTGCCTGCTGCTGGTCATGGGAGCGGTTTCGCTGTGGCAGGGGAGGATTGAGAGGCCTTATCATCCCAAGCGGATGTTATTCTGGGGTGCCCTGGCAGGGTTTAACAAGGGTGTCGGGGGAGGAGGGTATGGCCCTGTTGTTACCGTGGGTGGGCTCCTGTCAGGTGTGCCTGTCAAGAGCATGCTCGCTGTGACGGCCATATCAGAGGGCACCGTGTCTTGTTTTTCTATCATCGTCTGGCTTTCGCTGCTTGCAGGAGGAGTGACCATTGACTATTTGTTGTTGCCCTCCATGATGCTGCCCACCATGTTTACGGCAGTGGCGGCCCCATATACGACCCGCGTCTTTCCAGAAAAGATGTGGAGGATAGTAGTTCCGTTCTACTGCGTCATTGTGGCTATAATTTGCTTCTGTAAGATCATTCCCAGCGTTATTGCGAAGCTGGCGGGTTAGATAGTAAACTCCCGCTCCCGGTGAAGGCCTGGTCCCTTGTTTTTGATGGTGGAGGGGACTCCGCCCCTGGGGCGGGAGCGCACAAAGTTCGGGTATGACCAGCATAATAAAGGGCAATAATCCAGGCTACGGCGCTCCTTCAACGAGACCTCACAGCGACCAGACCTATTTCCGAAGGCGATTAAGGGGCTTCGGGCTCTCCCTGATATCCATGGGCATCTGCTTTCCCTTGTACCTCACATAATCCTGATTTCAGGTTGCGGCCCAGTCCGCGTGGTTTGAAAAGGCGTCGTTTTAGTGGTATTATAAACATATTTATTTTCACTCCAAAAAGCCAATGTCATTTGAAGCTCTTGATGAAAGCTTGCTTTGATATGTAATGCAAGGGGAAGATGAGGGACGCTTTGCCATGAAGGAGAAAATACGCGTCCTGCTCGTAGATGACGAAAGACAATTCGTGGCAAACATGGCTGCTCTCTTAAGGACCAGGGGCTTTCATGTGTCCTCGGCATACAATGGTTATGAGGCGGTGGATGCGGTTAAATCAGAGAGATTCGATGTGATCGTTCTTGACCTCAAGATGCCCGGTATGGATGGACTGAGCACGATGTCTGAGATCAAGAGACTGGCTCCTGATACCGAGGTGATCATGCTCACTGGCCATGCAAGCGTGTCTTCAGGCATTCGCGCGATACGAGAAGGGGCATTCGATTACCTCATGAAGCCCTGTGACATAGGGCATCTGGCAGAAACGATAAGAGAAGCCCACGAGAGAGAGGTCATAAGACGCAACCCCGTGCTCTGGCCCAGGGAAAGGGTCGGTGAAATCCCCCTTTGCCCTTTCAGGAGGATCAGGCCGGAAGATCCCCTGCTAACGGCGTTGGAAATGTTGAGCGGGTTCCCGGCGGAAGAGGCAATAGGGGAAATATATGTCCTGGACCATGAAGACCGACTCCTGGGGATACTGACCAAACGGATATTGCTGGAACAAGCCCATAAGAACCTTCCTGCGGGCTCTCTCACGTGGGAGTCCCTGGTCGAGGCCCCGGGCTTGCTGCCCCAGAGAAGGGTGGATGAAGTCATGCGGTTCCCGGATCTGACTGCCGGGCCCGATGCCTTGCTCAAAGATGTCGCCGAAGAGATGATTGCTCGCAAGCTAAGCTCTGTTCCAGTCATCGAGGGCGAGATGATGCTCGGGGTTATAAGGCTTAAGGATATTCTGTGGTATGTCGAAAGAGAGATAGAATAGGAAATAGAAAGTAGGGGCTAACAGGAGCGATGAGAAAGGGCTCCAATAATACGGTTAATATCACCAGGAAAGACTTTCCATATTTTCGGGGAATATGGAACAGGGTAGTCCTGGCGCTCCTGGCTGCCTCTTTTGTCCCCCTCATCTTGATCGGTGGGGTGATGTATTTCTATGCCATGTCAATGCTCAAAGAGAGTGTCGGGGGAAATCTGCAAAGGGAGGTCGTTCACCACAAGGAGACAATAGATGGATTTTTTGAGGCTCGGATCAGGGAGTTGCGGCTCCTCTCTTCGAACTTGAGCCTGGAATCCTTTTCAAAGGCCGAGACCCTGGAAGCGGTATTTCATTCACTGAGGAGTGAAGTGCCCTGCTTTACGGACCTTGGTGTCGTTGATGAGGATGGGCGACACCTGGCCTATGTGGGCCCTTACGACCTCATCTCCCGAAATTACAAGGAAACTGAATGGTTCAGATCCGTGATGGAACAGGGCGAGTATGTGAGTGACTTGTTCCTGGGATTTCGCAACGAGCCTCACCTCATCATTGCCGTGAAAACGGAAGGAGATGGCGGTGCATGGGTCCTGCGGGCGACCGTGGACGGCGAATATTTGGACAGGATGGTCTCCAGTATTGACATTTCCGGCAGTGGCGAGGCCTTTCTCATCAACCGCGAGGGGGTCTTTCAGAGTAACCCAAGCGCGGGGAAAGGGCTCATGACACGCTTTGAGCTCGGGGAAATAGAGCCCTTTGAAGGAGTGAAAATGTTGGAGAGTAAAGGAGAAGTGCATGCCATGGTATGGCTGGATAAGGCACCATGGATGTGCGTAGTAAAGATTGACCGGGCAACTGTTCACAACTCTCTTCAACGGACCCGAACCATCAGCATTTTCGTCTTCGTGCTTGGGGGTATCCTGATCGTCATGACGGTTCTTTTGACCACGAATTACCTGGTAGCGCAACTGGAGGTCAAGCAGCAAAGCCTCAGCGCACTGAAACAAAGGTTTCAAAGCACCAGCCACATTGTAACGGCAGTGGAGCTTTATTCCGGGTTTCTTCGTGAAATCGGGGATACCTTGGCGAACATTGACGTGGCCACGGTGTGGTGCTCAGAGGCAGTCAAGCAGAAGGACCTTCAGGAGATAGCTCATGGTGCTAACCAGATCAGGTCCGAGGTGGCCAGGGGCAGGAAATCCATCGAGAAGATGGCGGATTTTATGAGGCCGCGGGAGCCGATAGCCTCAGAGACAAACATAAACGAACTATTGCGTGAAGTCCTGGACGCTGTTGGCAGCGAGCTGCGCTTCAGACACATCAGGGTGCAAACGTCCTTTCAAAGAGATATTCCCACGGTTGCCAGCGATCGGTGGAAGCTGAGGCTGGTCTTCCTGAACATAATTCTTAACGCCCTGTATGCCATAGACAAGGGGGGGGATATCCGTATTTCAACGAAGCAGGAAAAGGGCGGGGTCGTGGTGAATGTCGTGGATAGTGGACCAGGGATCCCGGAACAAGAGATCGAAACGATATTTGATCCCTTTTTCACCACCAGGACAGGGCATATAGGCCTCGGCCTTACTACTTGTCGAGAGATCATGGATCAATTGGGGGGAGGCATCTCTGCCAGGAATAGCCCTGGACAGGGAGCCTCCTTCACCATCCTGATTCCCTTCAAGATGAGGCCTCCCGGGAGTCACGAGACTGTGCCATCCGCAACGGCCTCTCCGTCATGATCAAGAGAGAGCACATAAAGGACGCTATTGATGCCATAGCTAAACGGGATCCTGGGGCAGGCTATTCCTTGTCACAGATGCTGGACCAGGGAATTATAGACATCCCTTCCCAGCAAGACCGGGCCATCGCCGGCAATCGCCTCTATTTTCTCTTTGGAGGCAGGGAGGTCCCGGTAAACAGATTCGTTTTTTTCAATGAAGGCATCACCCCAATAGAACAGGCCCTCCTGGTGGAGTATGGGGAGCTGCTCGGCAAAGAGAACCTGAGGCGTGATAAAAGGGACGCTGGATATCGAGCGATGTCACAGGAGATCCGCGAGGAAGGGCTCCGGTTCATGGTATGCCACGAGATTGATTATGCGATAGAGCGCATAAAGAAGAGGTTCAAAGGCCGGGAAACAGTTGCTTCCCAACCCGGGGGCATTGGCCGAGAAGTAGCTGGGATAGAGAATGAAGAAGCCCGTCTCATTGCCCGCCTCGAAAGGATCAAACAGGATAGAACGCCCCTGGATACAAGAAAATTAAAGGGTGTGTCCTCTGTTTGGTACGAGGGCTTCGTCGGGGGCGATAGAAACGCCATCTTCACCAGTTTCCCCTATTGCATGGCCGCCCTGATGCAGGTTGCTGACCTGAAACTGGAATTCTTCCATGTCAGGTTTCTCCTGAACTGCCTTATAAGGGGTCTGGCAAACAATATATTTGCATGTCTCGTGGACGAAGGGATCGTGGGGCTGGTCCTCATCGGTGTTGGACGTAAGCCTTTTTACCCGGAGATCGAGATCAAATATATTGCCACCCTTTCCAGTAGCCCAAACAGCTTGGCGAGAGGGTCTTACCGGGATGTGAAGGGGGTTGGAACTTTCCTGGTTTCAGGGGTGTGGCTGCTGGGCGAAAACGAGCTTGGGGGTGTGAAGGCCATCACGCTAGATTCAGAGATCGGTGCAAGGGGCTTTTACGAAGCGCTTGGCTTTAAATCCCACGGACTTGCCGGGTATGTCTTGAAGAGGCCAGAAGGGCTTCTCTTTAAGTCAATCCTTACAACGGCTAACAGGGCGGAACGGCTGACCGAGAGGGCTGTCCGGGACATCAATTCCATTTTGAGCAACCAGGTCCGACTATTGGGCAAGAAACCGAAAAAGAAAAAAGAAGAAGCGTTGCGAGATATTGCTGTCGCGTGCGTGAGGGAGTGTTTGAAGCCTGGTTCTCGGCTTGAGTTTGCCCGGACAGCGATGTGGACCCTCATCAAGTGCAGGGAGAGGATACCTGAAGCAGAGGCCCTACTTGAGCTCGGGCTAAAGCGTATTCCTTCTCTCAGGGCCCCTGATGAAAAGGGACAGCCGGTGTTGGTTGTACAGGATGACAGATTCAAGCTCCACCTTGACGGTATTCCTCACCTGGAATGCCCCAGGCGAATCGAGGCTACGAATTCCCTCTTGCAGGATCCTTCCATTTACGGGAAGTGGCTGAAAGTAGAGCCCAGACCGGCTTCTGTAGAAGAACTCGCTATGGTGCACACGCTGGATTATATCCGGCAGGTAGCCGAGACGGAAGGAAAACCCCTTGCTTCCTTTGATCTCGACACACAGGCCACGGCTAGGTCCTATGAAGTTGGGCGGCTGGCAGGGGGATCCCTGTGCAACTTGCTTGAGGAAGTCTGTAGTGGAAAGGGGAGACGCGGCTTTGCCTTTGTCAGGCCTCCCGGTCATCACGCCGGTGCGAACAGGGCCATGGGGTTCTGCCTGTTCAATAACGTGGCCATCGGCGCAAAGTACCTCATAGAAAGAAAGCAAGCGGAAAAGGTCATGATTATAGACATTGATGTTCATCACGGTAACGGGACCCAGGCCATCTTTTACGATACAGATCGCGTCCTCTATGCTTCTATCCACCAGTTCCCGGCCTACCCAGGGACCGGCGCCCTGGGAGAGGTTGGAAGGGGAAAGGGAGAAGGATTTACTGCGAATATTCCTCTGAGGAAGGGGTGTGGGGACAGGGAGGTCTGCAGTACCATACATTTCATCCTTGAGCCCATGGCCAGGGAATATGGGCCGGACATGATTTTGGTGTCCTGCGGCTTTGACCTATATATCTATGATCGTCTGGGCGGCATGAGAGTCACCCCGGAGGGTTATGCGCTGATCGCCTCATTCCTGGTTCGAATAGCGGACAGGGCGTCCGATGGGCGCATCGTTTTTGTCATGGAGGGAGGCTACAACCTGAAAGGAATCAGGGAGTGCGGCCTGAGGGTCATGCAGGTGCTGTGCGGCCTGGCGGCTGTTGATCAGAAAAAGATCGATGGGATAAGAGAGTCAGGCCGATCAAAGCTGTCTTTCCTGAAAAAGGCGATGGAGATACACAAACAGTACTGGAAG
Source organism: Deltaproteobacteria bacterium (assembly GCA_019308985.1). Next base: position 37,075 of record JAFDHB010000046.1, read on the forward strand.
ACACTATCCTAGCTTATTGGTATCCGGTCAGGGTTTTGCAAAGTAGTTACTCCGGCGACCTGTCGTGGCCCGCGGGATGGAAAACAGAGAGTTTCATGAGCAGTAAACTGGCAGTATACACAGCCTCATTCCTGTTATCCCCCTTTTTTACAAAAGCCTGTGAAATCAGCTTGTTAAGACTTCTCAACAACACACCTCTCCAGATGAAGTATGGCACGCATCTTGAAAAATGATAAATGATATAAGTCCGGGTTTAGAGAGGTTTACTTCGACCCAGATCGGGATATGAGCACGATTGATTTAGCAAGGGAAATTTGGAGTGAACGATTCCAGCAAATACAAGCGCACCGGGCATAACGGCGAAAACAACTCGTCCCGGAAAGCCTACTATTATCGTAAACTCTTCAAGAGGTTCGTCCTACTGACCTTGCTCTGCTCTCTGATCCCCCTGCTTCTAGTGGGATGGGGAATAAACGCCCACTATTCCCGCTTTGCAAAGGACCGAATGACGCTTGCCTTCCGGGCCAGGGTGGAAAATCATAAAAAGATCATCGAGCTCTTCCTAAAGAATCGCATTTCCGGCCTTCAACTCATTGCGCAGACCCACTCCTTGGATTACGTTGCGGACACCGCCAACCTGGCCCGGGTCTTTAAAGTCTTGAATCGCGAATACGGTTCCATAACCGACCTGGGCGTTATTGATGAAAGGGGAAATCACCTGGCTTACATAGGGCCCTATGACCTTATGGACAAGAACTACTCAAAGTCCTCCTGGTTTGAGCAAGTAATGAAGAAGGGAGTCTACGTGAGCGACATGTTCATGGGTTTCCGTAAGGTGCCCCATTTCATTGTCGCGGTCACCCGGTCTGAAAAGCGACAAACGTGGATTTTGAGGGCCACGATTGACACGGACAGCTTCCGGTCTCTCGTCGAGGATGTAAGGATTGGCAACACAGGTGAAGTCTACCTTGTTAACCGGACCGGCATCTATCAGACATCACCTCGGTTCGACGGAAAGATCATGGAGAAGGCGCCGCACCCTATTGGGGAGCCCTACGAAGGCATCAAGGTGCTTACCTGGGAAAGGGACACAAGAACCGATGGGACCAAAGCCGAGCGGCAGGTAGTCGCCCTCACCTGGTTGAAACAGCCCCAATGGCTTCTGGTGGTCAGGCAGGACTATTCCGAGGCATTCAGTGATGTCAACCATGCCAATCTGTCCGCACTGATCTTTTTGCTTTTGAGCGCGTGCGCCATTCTGATCGTTGCCCTTTTCATCACCGGCTTTATGATAAGGGCCATAAAGAAACGGGACCTGGAAGCCGATCGCCTTAATAGGCAGTTGATGCAGGCAGCGAAGCTGGCGTCCGTGGGTGAACTGTCCGCGGGGGTTGCCCACGAAATAAACAATCCGCTGGCCATTATCCTAACAGAAAGGCAAATCCTCCTTGATATTGCCAAAGGCAGCTATATCCCTGACCAGGAGTTTGTGAAACAATTCGGCAAATCCATGGCGCAGATAGGCACCCAGGTACAGCGCTGCAAGCGGATAACAGAGAATCTGCTCCGTTTTTCTCGGCGCACGAAATCTATTATCGAACCTGTGGACATAAACCTGTTTCTTTCCGAGATTATCACCCTGATGGAGAGAGAGGCCAAGTCTAACGGTATAGAATTCCGCACCGATTTCGATGAGGAGCTGGCCCCCGTGCTCTCCGACCCTTCTCAGCTCCAGCAGGTGTTCCTGAATCTCGTCACCAATGCCATTGATGCTCACGACACCAAGCCCTATGGAAGCATTGCTATAGCTACCAGAAAGGAAGCCAGGGGAGGGGGAACAATCATCGTATTTGAGGATACGGGTTGCGGGATACCGAAGGAGAACATGGAAAAGATATTCGACCCCTTCTTTACCACAAAGCCGGTCGGCAAGGGGACCGGATTGGGGCTTTCTATTTGCTATAGCATTGTTAAAAGGCTCGGCGGGAACATATGGGTCCAAAGTGAAGTCGGCAAAGGGAGCACATTTACCGTTTTTCTGTCTATGGAGCCACCCGGTGATGTGATAAAGGAATACGAAGAAGATCGGGACCGCCTCGCCGCAGGTCTGGATTCTTGAAAAGAGAAGAAGGGAGGCATTAACCTGTCTCAAGAAAGGAGGGAGTGACTATGCTTGGGGCCAAAATATTGCTGGTGGACGACGAGGTCGTCTTTACTGAAAACATGGCAAAGCTTCTGTCATCCAGGGGATACAGGGTCACAACGGCCAACAGTGGCGACGATGCCATCGGCATGCTGGGAGATGAAGAGTTTGACGTGGTCGTTTTGGATCTCAAAATGCCCGGAATGGACGGTCTCAGTGTCCTTAAGAAGATAAAGGAAATGGGTGTCATTACAGAGATTCTTATCCTCACGGGTCAAGGTTCCATTGACTCGGCACTGGAGGCGATAAAATTAGGTGCATACGACTACCTGACCAAACCCTGCGAGATTGACGAACTTGTCTCCAAGGTTGAAGGAGCATGGGACAAAAAGGATGAAGAGCTGAAAAAGGATATGCAGGAAAAGATCCAGAGAGTAGTGGAATCCCCTTCGGCGGTCTTCGACGTCTTTCCTAGGAAGAAAAAATAAGGCGTATACGTCCGGGTTGTATAGGTGTAACTGTTTTGCTCCCTGGAAAACGGCGGTGGGCTAATTACCAGACGTTTTCTTGGGGAAAATCCATATGTTCGATGAAATAGCCATTGAAATCGAGGCGAGAGGAAAGCTCGACGTGTTCTATGAACTCCACGAGATCATTGGCGGTTTGCCAGTAATCCTTGCTGAGCAGTACCATTGAGGCCCCGGTGGTAGCGGCATTGCCCAATGAGGTGATAATGTTCGGGGAAACCATGGGGATAAGGCCGATGCGGACCGCGCTATAGGGGTTCACGTAGTTTCCGAGAGCGCCTGCAAGGCATACCCTGGTGATGTCCCCGACTCCAACGCCCATCTCGTGCATAAGAGTGCGTATCCGGGCTGCGACGGCACCCTTTGAAAGCTGAAGCTCGCGAACGTCCTTCTGCGTCAAATAAATGGGCATCTGGTCGTAGCTTTCCTTCTCAGAGGCGATGAGGAAATTACATACCCCCGAATTATCTATTACCCTTTCGTTGAGGGCATCTCCAAATTCCCCTTGAGCGTGTTGAATAAGGCCTTCATGGTCAATAATGCCGGAACGCAAGAGCACGGCAACCAGATCCACCAATCCGCTCCCACAGATCCCCTTGGGCTTGACATTGCCGATGATGTTGTAGCGAAGCAGGCCAGCGTCGATCCCGAATCCCTCGATTGCTCCGGTTTTTGCGATCATCCGATATGGTAACACGTTAGGTTCAATATTGTTGACTTAACGATTTACCCATGACACGCTGTGCCGTCCCAAGACAGGAGGTGTGGTGATGGCACGGACCCCTGCGGAGCTCCCGAAGGGGAGCCGGATTACGGATTACATTAGCTTGGGCGTGGTTGCCAAGACCTATCCCAGAGAGAAGGTCGATTCGGTTTTGGCTGCTACAGGGAAAGCGAG
>JAFDHB010000226.1 GCA_019308985.1 Deltaproteobacteria bacterium
TATCAACTTCATGGCCTTCCCACCCTCCACAAGACACCGGGCCTTTCTTATAGAACAGGAGCTAACCGAAGCCGCTAACGAAGGAGACCGGGCCAGGTTCCTGGATCTCCTTAAGAGGTGGAGGGAGTGTTTTCATTGAGGATCACAATTTCAAACAAGATCCTTCTGCATGGCCTTCCCGAAGCATCTGAAAGGGAGCTAACCGGCAGGTTGACCTTCCAGAATCCCAAGTGGCTTGAGAATGACCGTATGGGGCGGTGGAACGGGGATACTCCGGAGACTTTGACCTGCTATGAATGCACCAGGGACGGCCTGATCATCCCGCGAGGGTTTACCCGGCAGTTGCTTCTTCTGTGTAAGCGTCATGGTGTCCGGTACCACCTGGAGGACCGGAGGCGGACATTGGCAGCGGTTGAGTTTACCTTCAAAGGCAAGCTGAGGCCCTTTCAGAATGAAGCCGTTAGAGCGGTGCTGTCCAGGGACTTCGGGGTGTTGTCCTCACCGACCGGGTCCGGGAAGACCGTTATGGCCCTCTATGTCATTGCAGAGCGCCGGCAGCCTGCCCTTGTCATAGTCCACACAAAGGAGTTGCTCTACCAATGGAGGGACCGGGCCGTTACGTTCCTGGATCTCCAGGAGGATGAAATAGGCCTCGTAGGGGACGGGAAGAAGACCATCGGCCCCCGCTTAACCATCGGCATCGTGAACAGCATCTACAAGATAGCGAATGAGATCCGGGAGCATGTGGGGTTCCTCCTTACGGATGAGTGTCACAGGTGTCCTTCAAGGACTTTCATGGAAGCCGTGACCGCGTTTGACAGCTTGTACATGCTGGGCTTGTCAGCTACCCCATGGCGCCGGGACAAGCTATCAAGGCTTATATACTGGCACCTGGGGGACCTGGTTCACGAAGTGAAGAAGGAGGCCCTTCTTGAGACCGGAGACATTCTACCCGTGGAGGTTGTTACCAGGGAGACGGATTTCAGAACATGGAGGGATGCCTCCGAGGAATACTCAACGGTGTTGTCGGAGCTTACGGAAGACCCCGAAAGGAACGCTCTCATAGCCGCAGACGTGGCCAGGGAGGCACGGAACGGCGGGGGCATATGTTTGGTCTTGTCAGACCGAAAAGCTCATTGTGAGGCGCTCAGGGGTCTTCTACGGGGCAAGGGAATAGAGTGTGAGCTTTTGACCGGGGACGTTGGCAACGGGGAACGTCAGGCGATAATTGACAGGTTGAACAAGGGCGAGATTAAGATCCTCATAGCGACAAATCAGCTTCTCGGAGAGGGTTTTGATTGCCCGGGATTGTCCACCCTGTTCCTGACGACACCAGTTAGATTTAGCGGGAGAGTCATTCAAGTTGTGGGCCGGATTCTTCGCTCGGCACCGGGGAAGGACAAGGCCAGGGTCTATGACTACGTGGATACGGAGATGCCTGTCCTTGTGGCTTCTGCAAAGGCCCGGGGACGGGTGTTTCGATCAATCAAGGGGGTGGCATCATGAAAAAGAAGCTTAACAGTAAAGAACGTATTTTCGTTGACGAGTACCTTCTGCATCTGAATCCTGAGAGGGCAGCCATTGCAGCCGGTTACAGCCGAAGCATGGCCCGCACAAAGGCTTATCAGTGGGTCAGCGATGGTAAGCGTAAGCCTCATGTATTTAGCGCAGTCAAGGCCGCCTTAGATAGACGTTCTAAACGAACCGAAATCAGACAAGATTCAGTTTTAGAAGAGCTGGCCCGAATCGCCTTCTTTGACCCTCGAAGGCTGTTCGACAAGGATGGCACCCTTATTCCGTTGTGTGACCTCCCGAAGGATGTTGCGGCCGCCATAGTGGGCCTGCATAGGTCTGAGGCACCTGGCAATGGAGTGAAGGCAAAGAGCCGCGTCACAAATATCCGGTTTGCCGACAAGCTCAAGGCCCTTGATTCCCTGGCCCGTCACCTGGGTATGTTCGTTGATCGAGTTCAGCACGGATTGGATCAGCAGGCCCTTGGTATAATCCTCTCCTCTTTACCTCCCGAATATGCAAAGAGGGTTCGGAGGGAATTGACAGCTAAACTGGGAGAGAGATAATCAATGAAGGTCGAGTAATCTTGAAAGGGGAGTGCCTTTCAGGTGCCGAGGCTAAAGGTCAGGGCAGGGTGTACTTGGTGGAATGTGAAAAGCCGCACTCTTACGCAAAAGGCATGCACGAGCCTCAGTTTTATCGATAAAGACGAAGCACTTATTGGTTATCCTCGTTCCTTCTATTGTCAAATTGGATTTTTCTTTCCTTGTAGGACTCAATTTCTGCCATTGGATCGTCCTTTGAAAATATGAAATAGAGATACATCAGCTTGGAGAACTCATTAACAATCTCGTTCTCCACCCATTTAATGTCAGCAAATCTTTGTGCATTGGAGTCTTCGTAGTAGCGATAGTCTTTTGAGAACGAAAAGCCGAAAAAGCCCTCATCAATAGATTCAGGGTTCAGCATATCTATGACCTTCAAGTAGTCATCATCATTTGTATTGGCCGGGAAGACTACAGGTAGGTCTTTCTTTTTCCTGTAGAACTTCATCTTGTAGGACCTATCTAACTTTCTGGCATACTTCTTTATTTTCTCCAAGGTTTCGAGGTCACCATCCACGTTCATCCAGAACCTTCTGATATCCTGTTTATCGCCGAAAACCGCTAACTTTATGCTGAAGTGCTCGGAAGTATCTTGAATCGGCTCATGGAGACAATCGCCGAGGCCAATCTGCAATGTAAGTTGACAGTAGTTTGCATAATGTCCACTTTTCGAGTCTGTAAACGCTAACCAGACTACAGGGTCTCTTCCTACATCCCGGCCCTCTGCTAAATGAGGAAAGAGGCGAACTCCGAATTCCTTTTCTATACGAACAGGGACTGTCTGAGCAAGTTGCCCGAATTTTGGGTATATCTGCTCGCTGAGCCTTTCAAAATATTGATCTTCGGTTATCTTGTCGGGAATTTCAAAGGCGGCCTTCAACGCTTCAAAGTCTTCTGTGGCAAAACCTTGAGCCCTGCTGTCTCTTATTTTGACTATTGGCTGCCTGGATATTGGGTTACGCTCTCTTTGAAAATCTTGATCGCTATGATCGAGGATATCTATGAGGTAAAAATCAGTCCCATGTGTTTCTAATTCAGTTCTGTTCTGACCATCTTTTCGATACTCATATCGTTTCAGGTTATTTGGCAGCCCCTCTATTCTTTTTAGGTGCGCCTTACGATCCTTCCCATCCATGAACCCCAATTCGCAGATGGTGTCTAATACTTGAGCCTTAAATTTGTTATCCCTGAGTTTCCGCACCCTTTTAACGAAGCTATCGGTCAGAATAATCATGGTCGACCCCCAAAAAAAGAACTGTGTGCATAGACGAATCCGGATCTTGGATAAGAGCGGTTGAACATGGTGAACCCTACCACTTCTCAAGGAGAATTCTTCTCTTATCCTCTTCATTCAGCACAATGGCGCAGCCGTCCCAGTCGATGTCCGCGACTCGGTTGTACTTTTCATCAAAGGGGTGTTTAGGGTGGACCGCCTGTATCAGTTTTTTCGCCTCTTCTATTTCACCGTTTGCAACATCGATCCAGACATCTTCCAGGATATCCGGGATCTGCCCAAACAGACCGAAGATGTTTTCCAGGCGGCTCGACAAGAGATCATGCACACGGTCTTCCACAGATCCCTTGTACCGCATATTGTAAACATATACCTCGTCCCGTACCTGGCCTATCCGCTGGATACGCCCTTTTCTCTGTTCCAGCCGCGTGGGATTCCAGGGGAGGTCAAGGTTGATCAGCGTTCCCAATCGCTGGAGATTCAATCCCTCGCTGGCCGCGTCCGTGCCAAGCAAAAGGCGGAGTTGGCCCTTGCCTATCTTCTGCTTTATTTCATCGCGCGACGTCCTCTTGAATTCCCTGTCCAGCATTATCCCTGAGTTCCCGCCACCCGCATAAACCCCTATGGGCTCGCCTTTAAGGTCCGCGGAGAGCTGCCGGGCCAGCCACCAAGTGGAATCGAAATACTGGGAAAAAACAATGCAGCCCAGATCCAACCAGCCTTTGGTGACCAGATAGTCCCATACCCGCTGATATTTGGGATCGCGGTCCTGATTGGCTTTAAGGGCCTTGAGACAGCGGTTCAGTTCATCTCTTTCGGTTGCTGTAAGGTCTTTCATGCCGTCACCGTGGGGGCCGTCATGGGCCTGCATCTCGTCATCTTCTTCCAGGAGGGAGGCATTGACGATCCTGCTTTCATCGCCCCACTCGGTCAGCATCTTCTCTGTGGTTTGCCTCCCCGCGTATATGGTGCTGCCGATCCTTCTCAACAGCAGGGTTTTCAGGAATCCCGCCCCCTTAACCCTCTGGCTCAGCAGGCCGCAAAACGACTCGGCCGCCTGGTAGGCGTCGTTAAGATATGGAGGCAAAGGGATAGCAGCTTCCGGTTCTTCCCCGAAGAGCGTCACTCTGACCGGTTTAAGATAGGGCTCGCCGGTGGCAGGATCGATGGTCTCCTCCAGAAACTGCCGGGTCCTTCTCACAATGTGCCGGATAAACGGGTTGTGCTCCCTGCCGAATCCGGGAATCACGCTTTTAAGCCGTGTAATTTCCGGAGGCCGCAGATACTCCAGACTGTCTCCGTCGGCAACCGCGTCGTCGTCCTTGAGCCCCAGCCTTTTCCGAAGGTTCCGAAAGGCAATGCCTTCAGAAGCCGGGGGCATCGGGTTTCTGATCCATCGCCAGGCATCGCCCAGCTCCATCGGGATTTCAGTATCGCCCATAACCACGGAAATGGCCTTCTCAGGTTTGCGCCATTCACTCCATTCGGTTCCCAGGACCCGGTCATTGCCCGTGGCCAGTATGTGCAGGAGGTCCCAGGCCTCTATGGGATGAAGCTGAACCGGGGTGGCCGTTGCCAGGAGGAGACTCTTTGTGCGTGGGCTGATCTCCCACAAAAATCGCATCAGGTTGTTGGGATCGGCCTTTTCATACATGCTCTGATTGCTGACTTTGCGCCTTCTTG
>JAFDHB010000227.1 GCA_019308985.1 Deltaproteobacteria bacterium
AAATGGGAAGATTCATTGAGGAGAATATCTACCTGCCGTTGAGACTCCAGCATACCTTTCTTGCTTCGGAAGAGCACCTGAAATCCATTGAAAAGGATAATTTTGCCGCTACCGAGAAGTGTCCTTGGCGCAAGAGGGTAATCCAGGGAGAGGTGCATGATGAGAATGCCTATGCTTTGGGAGGCTACTCAGGACATGCGGGATTGTTCAGTACAGCGGAAGAGGTGTACAGGATTGCCGCAATGCTGCGGGATCACTACCTGGGGAGGAGAGAGGACTATTTCAGTTCGGAAACCGTGGAGGAATTCTTCAGGAGGCAGGAGATGGTTGCCGGGTGTACCTGGGCCCTTGGGTGGGACACGCCCTCTTTGGAGGGTTCCAGCTCGGGGAGATACTTCTCGGAGAAAAGTGTCGGGCATTTGGGCTATACAGGCACCTCCTTGTGGATGGACCTGGAAAAGGACGCCATCGTAATTCTGTTGACCAATAGGGTACACCCGGCACGTGACAATGAAAAGATCAGGGAATTCAGACCGGTCCTGCATGACAGGGTGATGGAGGTTTTGGGGCTGGACTGTTGAGCCGCAAAAGAAGTAATGTTTGGAATGGAGGTATTCATAATGGGAGAAATAAAGAGTACCCTTGAGATAATAATGGAAAAGACCAAGGGATTGACCGTGTCCGAGGAAGAGAAGGCCGCTTACAAGGAGCAAGAGGCTTCCCGGAAGATAAAGAGCCTCGCACAAAAGTATGTTGACGGAGCCGTAAAGCTGGAAGCACTAAAGATCGAGGTGGCCGCTCTTGAAAAGGAGTCTCCGGACCTGGCCAGAAAGTTATTGCTGGATGAGGTCATACCCAAGATCGAGTTGGAAGGAGACAACGAGTCGACCTTTGAGATCCTTGAGCAGGTTCTTGGGCTCGACACAGGCCCCATGAGAAAGGCATTGGAAGAGGCAGGAGCACGCCTTGATTCAGAAAGGGTTTCCCTAGAACGCTCGATCCTTGAACGGCTCAAGGAGAAAGGAGTATCAGGAGCCGCAGTGATCCCGAATATCAATGCGGATTCAGAGTGGGTCTACAAGGTGACGAAAGCAAAGGAGGATCTGAGGAAGAGACTGGAATCCTGTGCCCGCAGTCAGCTTAACTCTTTGAATCAATAGGGATTGGGAGGACTGCTGCTAGATATTGATGACCTTGTCTGCCAACTGCATGGCAGTTACGATGTCCAGCATGTTCGTGGTTTCGCCCACCCGTTTCTTGTCCAGGAGCCTGAAGTGATCGAGGCAGGTCCCGCACACCAGGATGGTTATCCCTGCGGCTTCCAGTTCCTTGAGGTCAGCCAGGCAAGGAGACTGTTCGATGGTGAGCTTAACACCGCTGTTCAGGAAGACGAGGCGCCATAGATCCTGCCCCATTTCCCCAAGGGTCTTGATGAAGTTGCCCATGAGCTTTGCGCCCAGTTGATCGTCTCCTGTGCCAATGCGGTCGCTGGCTACCATGACCATGATTTTCCCCTGTCGGGCTTTGCCGGAATCTTCAGGTTCAAAACCCCTGTGGATTTCTTGATCTCTCTCCCCTTTCACCACAAAATCCGAACCTTTGCTCTCCCATGTGACCGTGAAGTGTTGGGAGTCGAGATATCGGCTCACGTTTTCCCTCGCAGCCTCGTTGTCTACCAGCACCCTGATCCGGGTGGGGCTTTCAGCCTCTACGGCGTTCTTGATCTGAAGGACCGGTCCAGGGCACGCCATTCCCCGGCAGTCAAGTTCCTTCATGATATCACCTCCGTGGCGGATCTCAAATGGCTTATTGAGTACTAACGTATCACTTTAGGGCCTCCCCCGAGGCGGCTGGTTATGTGCATAGGACAGCATCTGTCTAGTCCACGATGACCTTTTCCTCTGGTCCTGGGACTACTTCCCCTACCAGGGCGGCATCTGTCACGCCCTTTTTCTTCAATTCTTGCAACAATGGTTCTGCACTTTGCTTTTCAACAGAGATCAGGAGGCCACCTGATGTCTGGGGATCGTACAGGAGGTCACGGATCGGAGCTTCCATTGTTTCCGGGAGGCGGACCCCTGGTTCGAAAAACTTTCGGTTATTATGTGCGCCGCCAGGAACGAATCCTGTTCGCGCATATTCGATGGCTTCCGGGATAAAGGGCGCGCTTTTCCAATTGATGCGGATGCTGCACCCCGAGCCGGATACCATCTCGAAGAGATGGCCTAGGAAACCGAAACCCGTGATGTCCGTGCAGGCGTGAACAGGGAATCCAAACATCACTTCTGCCGCATCACGGCTAAGGGTAGCCATCAGCCTTGTTACCTTCTCAACTATCTCGCCGGAGGCGACCCCGGCCTTGATAGCTGTGTTAACTATGCCGGTGCCAAGAGGCTTGGTGAGAATAAGCTGATCTTCAGGCCTCAGGTCCTTTTTCGTCAGAACACGATCCGGGCGGATGAATCCTGTCACGGAGAGACCGTATTTGATCTCATTGTCCTGGACGCTGTGCCCGCCAACGAGCACTACGCCTGCCTCCTTCATCTTGACAATCCCACCTTCGATGATACGTCGAAGGATGGCGAGGTCCATCCTGGAGGAGGGGAAAGCCACGAGATTCATTGCGGTCTTGGGCACTCCTCCCATGGCATAGATATCACTCAGGGCATTTGCAGCCGCGATCTGGCCGAACCAGTAAGGATCATCGACTATAGGCGTGAAAAAGTCGACCGTTTGAATCAGTGCCAGTTCATCTGATACGCGGTATACCCCGGCGTCGTCAGCCCGGTCCAGACCAACTATCAGATTGTCATCCTTGGGAAAATCCAATCCGCAAAGTGCCTTGTCCAGGTCCCCTGGAGCCAGCTTGGAAGCTCACCCGGCACCTTTTACGGTTTGGGTCAAACGTGGAGTATTAAGGTCCATCAGGGGGTTCCTCCTATACAAACTCAACAATTAGCATATATACAGGGTTTCGATTTGTCAAATAGGGGATATCTATAAAAAGTCCTGAAACAAAAGGAACAGCCGATTATTTGCTCAGCGGAAGGATCTGGAAGCTAAGTCAAGGAGGAAAATCGAACAAGAAACGAAAAACTAAGATTCTCAGCAATAGCACTACCGTCCAAGATTTTTGTAAATGAGATTGTTGTGGCGAACACAGGGCATCCACCACCACGTCATGCCCGCGAAAGCGGGCATCCAGAAGATGTGGGGTTGAGTTCCGGAGCCTGGATTCCCGCTTTCGCGGGAATGACAAAATCAGGTTATCCGGCCACAGGAACGTCACATGCCCTAACATCATTGACGTTTGAAACCGTGCCAGTTCTTTCTTGGACAAGAGTGCAGCAATATATGGGTTGAATCTTCCTGTCGGCTTACACCTCGCCCTGGAGCACAAAGGGGCAAACGCGGTTATCTCTGTCCAGAGCCTGAAATCGAGGTGGAAACCTTATTGCTTTGGGGAGCGACTAGCCAATTGCTCCTGGCGCTCGGCTCCGCATCAATGAAGGCCGTGCTCAGTGGCCCAGTCCAGGACATCAATGGGAGAATGGAGAATCGTAACACCCGCGTCCCTCAATGCATCGCACTTGGCTTCGACAGTGCCGGCAGAGCCCCTTATGATGGCACCTGCGTGCCCCATTTGTTTTCCCTGTGGGGAGTATCGCCCGGCAATATATGCTGCAACAGGTTTCGTCATGCGTTCAGCAATGTATTCTGCCGCCTTTTCTTCCTGGATACCACCTACTTCACCGACAATGATCACTGCATCCGTGTCTCCGTCATTCTCGAATAGGTTGAGAATATCGGGCAGGTTTGTAAGGATTACAGGGTCAGCACCCATCCCTACGACCGCACTTTGGCCCACGTTTTTTTCTGAGAGAATTCCGGCGAACTCGTAGGAAAGGGTCCCGCTGCGGGAAACTATGCCCACACGGCCTGGGGAGAACAGGGACCCCGGCATGATTCCCATCTTGCCTTTCCCAGGGACAAGGACCCCTGGAGTGGTTGGCCCGAGTGCGAACACGTTGTTTTCGGCCGCGTAGGACCTCATCTTCATTACATCATGCACAGGTACGTGTTCAGGTACCACCACAATCAGGGTTACACCGGCATCCACGGTCTCGTAAAACGCATCAAGCACGAAGGGCGCCGGGACAAAAAAAACAGAGGCCGTTGCACCAGTGGCGTCTACTGCCTCCTGAACGCTGTCAAAGACCGGAAGCCCCTCTACGGTGGAGCCTCCCTTACCGGGCGTGACCCCGCCCACGACATTTGTCCCGTACTCCAACATCCAATGTGTTTGGACACTCCCTATCTTGCCGGTGATGCCCTGAACAATAACCCTTGTGCTATCATCAATCAGAATACCCATTTTCAACCTCGTTTGGATGTCCATTTTTCCTTACCGTTCAGAATCTCAAACAATCGTCTTACCGCTACCTCTGTCGGCGCTTCCGTCACCACATGAACCCGCCCGGAACGGAGAATCTCCCAGGTCTCTTCCTGGTGGTTCCCCAGGGCCTTGGCAATTACGGGAAGGGTGGTATTGTGCTCCTTTATGTACCTTACAATGCCCTTCGCACCCTCGTGAATGGGATTTATCCCTCCATATATGTTGACGAATATGGCCCGTAGGCCGGATTTCATCATAACGAGTTCCATACATTTGTATAAGAGCTCCTCGGTAATTCCCCCGCCGGTCTCGAGAAAGTTGGCGGGCCGAAGGCGCTGACCTATGATGTCCATGGAGGCCATACCGAGGCCGGCGCCCGAGGAGATGATGCCGATATCTCCATCCAGATCAACGTAAGTGACGCCGATTTCCCTCCCCTTTCTCTCCAGAGGGTTTTCGATCCTTTCCAGGTGCTGAGGGAGTGGGGCCTTGATACGGTAAAGGGCCGAATTATCTATTTCGATGACCGCGTCAACAGCCAAAAGTCCCTGGTTGGGGAGAACCACCAAGGGGTTGATCTCGGCTGTGATTGCATCGATCTGAGTGAAGACCCTGTAGAGCCTCACCAGGATA
>JAFDHB010000228.1 GCA_019308985.1 Deltaproteobacteria bacterium
CGTAACATCTTTTCAAAGGTATTCCTTATCGGTACCATCCTCAGGGACATGGCCGTTCGCTGGAGCCCGGAGGTTATCTGATTCAACCGGTTCGTAATCCGGTCAAGGGCCCTGTCCTTGCTGGTGCGGATCACCTCATTCTGCCGGAGCATTGACTGGGCGATCGCCAGTTCTCCGGCCATGTCAACCACGTTGTCCAGTTTGGCGGTGTCTATCTTTACCTGTAGGGCAACAGGTTGTTTGAACTTCTTCTGTTCCCTGAGTGCCGAGATGACATCTCCTGCCTTCACCTTTTTCTGATCCACGAGTATCTCCCCGATCTTCATGTCCCTTCTTGTCTTTTGTACACTGAGGGCATTTTCAATATCTTCCCCGGAGATCTTGCCCCTTGTCTCCAGTATCTCGCCCAGAGGCCTGTGCTCTCCTTGTGCCTGAGAAATGAAATGCCGGATTCTGGACACGAGGGAGTCGGTATCCATATCCCCCTCTGAGGGCTTCCCTTTTTCCATGGTGTCACGCAGGTTTTGGATCATCTTTTTGAGCATGTCAACGCTGGAGAGTACGAGGTCCACTACCTCTTCGTCTATGCCGAGAGATCCATTTCGTGCCATGTCCAATAAGTTTTCCGAGACATGGGCAAGGTTGTTGATCTTGCTGAAGTTCAGAAAACCCGAGACCCCCTTTATGGTGTGAAAGGGCCTGAATATGTCATTTATCGTATCCGGATTGGATGGGTCCTGTTCGAGGTCCATGAGCTTCGCCTCGATGGTGCCCAGGTGTTCCATGGATTCGGCAACAAAATCAGCGATGATTTCAAGGTCTTCATCCGCCGTCACGGAACCGGCCGAGGATCGTTCCTCAGCCCCCTCCCTCGAATCTGAATCCCCCACTCTTGCCTCCCCTTCCCGTTCGGTCGATTCCGCTGCTTCCTCCTGGCCTTGCTCAAGGGCGCTAGTTGATCCTCCGTGACCAAGGGACGCCAGGAGAGGGGAGATGTCCCTTTGGGATTTTTTGCCGCCTGCGAGGTCCCTGCATATCTCCTGGAGTAGGGAAATGGCGGACCCTACGGGAGTCATATCGGTCTTTTCCCCCATGATGACGGACTCTGTATACTGTTTCATCGCCGCCAGGATGACCCTGAGGGATTCCTCTTTTACATCACCGAGGGAGAGCTCTATGGCGTCAAGGGATTTTAAGAACTGCCCCAGCCTTGGTATGTCCCCCGGCTCCAGCATTACCGAGTCCAGGGCAAGGGAGTCCAACTGTCTGGCTAATACTTCTGCTGCCTCTGCCATCTTTGTTATTCCTTTCTAAAGATGCTGGGTTGAATATACTTGAAGGAATGCCTCACCCCGGAGAGGCTCTCTGCATGACCGATGAAGAGGTAACCGGGACTGGAAAGGTTCTTATAGAATTTCTTGACCAGCGCCTCCCTGGCCGGCGCATCAAAGTAGATCATCACATTCCGACAGAAGATGACATCAAAGGGCTCCTTGAATTCAAATTCCTCAATCAGGTTCAGTCTCTTGAATCTTATTTTTCCCCTGATCTCCTTTTTTACCCTGAAATATCCTTCCCACCTGTTTACGCCCCGCTGGAAATATTTCCTCTTCAGATCGAGGGGTATCCCCTCGATCTTTTTCTTCTCGTATATGCCCTTGCCCGCGGCGGACAGGACCTTTGTTGATATGTCCGTGGCAAGGATTTCCACCTGGAAATTCTTAAGACCATTCCTTGCCTCGTTCAGGGCTATCGCGATGCTGTACGGCTCCTCGCCGGAAGAGCACCCCGCGCTCCATAGCCGCAGAGGACGGTCCTTAGAGATTCCCTTGGCTTTGGCGGCCTCGGCGATCTCCGGCAGGGCCGTGCCGGTCAAAAACTCAAGGTGTTGTGATTCCCTGAAGAAATAGGTCAAGTTGGTGGAGATGGAGTTGAGGAGAATTGTGATTTCATACCCGCTGGTGTCGTTTACCACATGATCGAAGTACTCTCTGTACGAGGAGAAGTTCCTTGATCGAAGTATCTTCCCGAGCCTCGCCTTGAGAAGTTCTTTTTTGCCGTCGTGAAGGTGGATGCCGCACCTCTCGTAGATGTAACGGCTGAACTTTTGGAATTCCCCCTCTTTCAGGATCGGTTCAGCCACCTGTCCTCCCCTTTTCCAGATAGGTCCGCCTTCTTTTCCTGAGGGCCTGCCGTTGTCTTTGAAACACGCAGGCTATAATTTTTTCCCTCACGTTTGGGTCCAGGTCCAGGAATTTCACCCCGTGACTGTAATGGATCTCTCCCGACTCTTCCACGGGAGATACCCTGACTATTTCACCAAATAGATCTATGATAACAAGGGGGTACATCGAGAGTATAAAATTGGCACGGATGATATTGCCCGGATCGACCCGCTTCCTGCTCAGCATGTTCATGCCTGATCCGCTGATGTTCCTTCCCGTGGCCTCTTCAATCAGGTCCCCTTCGACCTGCTTATCGCACAGGAGAGCCAGCACCAGGTCCAGCTTTTCATCTATCCTCAGGAACAGCTCTCTCATGCCGCTGTCTTGAAGGTCCCCGGCATATCTGCTGGGCGGGTTTCTATGGTCGGTTAAGAGATCCCGCCCGGGGTAAGGCGGCCCATATTGATCGTGCCGACTCGATTTCTCGTACTCCTCCCTGGTCAAAACACCGAACCTGATCTTGAAGGAAAAATTTTCCCTTACATGCGAACGTCTTTCCTGTCCAGCCATGGAGTCGAGCCTTTCTTCAGGATATGAAACCCCCTCTCCCTCAGAGTTTTGTCAAGGGATGGGGATATTTGCGAATGTGATAACTGCAATTATCGTACCAGCAAACACCCGCCGGCTGGTGACAATGGGTGGTTCAGGCGGTTTCTTCTCCGGGAAAGGATATTTGTCCCGAATTTCGCAAGGGTTGGGGCAAAACTCAGAATTGTAAACCCTTTTTGATCTTTCCTGTTCACCTTTTTGGTGAATTGATTTTCAAGGGTGGGGGAGCCTTTAGGCCTACAACTGGCCAATATCGTGAAGAACTTGGGATCGTAAACGATCCCCTACCCAAGGGCCTTGCGAAATTCGGGTTTATACATGTGCAAATTCTATAGAAGGGCGAGTTGGAGGGTACGGGAAACCCCCGGTCTCGGCAGGAAATGCCAACTTTTTGACGGGATGAATGCCTTTTCCTTGTTCCCTGGTTTCCAAGAAGGACTCGTATTCCCTTGAGCGTTTCCACGGAGGAGAAGTGTCATTCCGTGTTCGCGCAAAGATCGATATTGCGTCTGAGCATGTATGCTCTCATGATCGCGGTATCTTTGGCACGCTTTCTGCTTGCATTGGACTCTGAAGCGCACTTTGAAAAGGGAGGAATAGGCACATGTCCAATGGCCTGAAAATCATTGTCCTGGAAGATGACCCCGGGGTCTGTGGTATCCTTTCCGATATGATCAGGGGGTTTTATACATGGGGACAGGTCGTTTCCTTCACCAATCCTGCCGATGCGATTTCCTATTGCAGGGGATTGAAGGAAGATGTCGCGCTATTTGTTCTGGACGTATTCTTGAAGGATTTGACATGCTTCGAGTTCCTGGACGGTATCTCAGACAAATTCCCCATGGCCTATGAAAACAGTATCATTATTTCCGGCTATGCAAGCGAAGATGTGGTCAATATGTGCACGGCTTCCGATATTAGGCATTTCCTTGAAAAGCCGGTCAGCCTGTATGCCCTTCAGCATGCAGTCTTGAATACGGTATCAAGGTATATCAGGTGGGCGTCAAAGTTTTGTAAATGCCCGGGGCTCAGTGATAGGGCGGAAGCTTGGCCGGAGCAAGGCGTCAATTAGACCAATATCCCTAGACCATACCTTCAAGACGTTCTAAGGGGCCGTAAAGCGACGGGCAGCAGGTCCTCCCTCCTTCTTTTCTCCTTCTCTTCCGACCAAGTCCCTGTATTCATGATCCATCCTCCTGCGGACCCCTGAAAGGGGTGTAGGCCAAAAGCTCCATCCTCGCTTCTTCATTGGAGGGAATTCCTCGGGGTCATTTCCCCTGCCGGTAAAGACCTCTGCAAGATGCCAATGAATAAACGTGATTTAGGGCACTCACAGTGCCCGAAGTTTCGTGCTTGCTGTCATGCGGATTCCAGTTCCATACACGGGAATTGGCAGGGCGGCAATCCCTGCACGTAACCTGCAATTTCCAGGGCGCGGAGTCAAATAGGTCTACTGTTTTTCCTTGACAGGGGACCGTTGATAAAGGCCGCCCACCCTCCTGTGAAGATCCTTATCCTGAACATGCACAAAAATCCGGAATGTTTTTTCCCCAGGCAACCTCGGCGCGTGCAGAGGGTTATTTACTCAAGCAGGATGCGGATAGGGCCCTGTCGACAGCCTTGAGCTACGGCCCCTTGAACTCCTGGACCGGGCACGATGAAGATCCCTGAAACATCGAGAAGACAGGGAGAAAGGCGCACCGGATCGAGGGAAAGAGTGCGGCCCTATCAGGGGTCCCTGTAAAAAGCGACGGAAATTTGACGTGCATATGGTAGCTAATCAGCATTGATCATTGAAAAATAGGCGTTTTCCCCTATTGAATTTCTAAAATTGGTCATTATATAATCCCGCATTCAATATATTGAAACAATTTGTCGGCATCAACCTACTATACCATAGGTCGATGTCCCCTCACGACATGCAGCATCGGGTGAGGCCAGGTTCTTTCCAGTGTACAAGGCGGAGTAAGCCTGAATAGCATGAGTTTCCAGGCATGTTCTTTGCAAGACATCCTTAGCCCATAGGAGGAAGAGATCATGACCAAGGAGCATGAGCCCGTCTCAGTCGTGGAAGAAGCCGAGCTGGAATGCCAAGTGGTAAGAAGTGTATCCGATGCCAACTCCGTTAAACCCCGCCGTGCCGGGGCCGGTGCCATCAAGAATCCCCTGAATGCTTTGAGTAAACCTGCATACAGCAAGCCCGGCATAGCCCGCCGAA
>JAFDHB010000047.1 GCA_019308985.1 Deltaproteobacteria bacterium
AGCTTCAAGTTCAAGGCGCGCAAATCTCGTGTGATGAGGCGTACTTAGCGTACGCCGCAATCACAACGAGATGAAGCGCAACGCAGAAATTGGACTTTTTACGAAGCCATCAAAATTGAATAGTTGATACCACGGGAGTAGTTGAGATGAAAAAGATAGACTTTGAGGCACATTTTTATACAGAGGACTACCTAAGGGCGTTGACGGAAAACAGGGGTTATCCCCGGATGAAGACAGACAGGAAGATAGGCGGCTATCGACTCTGGTATTTCCCAGAAGTTGGACAGCCCTTTCCAGAAGAGCTAATGGGCAAGCTTCTGGACATAGGGGAAATGAGACTCCGGATCATGGATGAATGTGGAATAGACAAGCAAGTGCTCAGTCTCTCAGCACCGGGGATCGAACAGTTGGAGCCACAGATCGGCATGGCCCTGGCAAGGAAGACGAACGATGCCCTAGCTGAAGTGCTCAAGGTATATCCAAGCCGGTTCATGGGCTTTGCCACACTCAATCCAAAGGACCCGGAAGGTGCAGCGGATGAACTGGAAAGGGCGGTCACTGAGCTTGGTTTCGTGGGTTGGAACACCCATTCTAATTATGGCGACAGTTACCTTGACGATGAGAAATATCGGCCAATCCTTGAAAGGGCCGAGAGACTCGATGTGCCCATCTACCTCCATCCTACCATACCGGCGATAGATCAGTTGAGGGCGTACGGGCTTTCCCTTGCAGGACCGGCCTTTGGGTTCGGGTTTGAAACGGCCATGTGTATGCTGAGACTGATCCTGGCAGGGGTATTTGACAGGTACCCTGGGCTTACATTTATTCTCGGCCATTTTGGCGAGGCATTGCCCTTTCTCCTCAAGCGTATAGACTGGGGATATCGCAAGTCCTTTGATCCAGGGGTCAAACCAAGTCTCGAAAAGATGCCCAGCGAATACTTGAAAAGGAATGTGTTCGTTACGACCAGCGGCAGGTTCTCCGAGGCGGCCTTCATGTGCACAAGGGAAGAAATGGGTATAGACAGAATACTCCTTGGTACGGATTATCCCTACGAGGATACCGTTGAATCCATTCAATTCATAGAAGATCTGCCCGTCAGCGGGGAAGAAAAGGCCGACATATACTGTGAGAATGCCCGGAAGAGTGGACTGGTCAACATCGGCTAGGAGTCAGAAAAAACCTTAAACAAAGAGTGCCATTTCAATCTTTCTGAGGAACTCAGTCCCACGGGACTGAATTCTTTGTTGAGCCCATTAACCACAATCCAAAGGAGGTAGCTTATGAAGACCTTGCCCATTAAATCCATTACAGTCATGTCTCTCTGTTTGATTTATTTTGCTTTTCTGTTACCCGGGTCGCTATTTGCGTATAGCGAAACCAATCCTATGGTGCTCAAATGCGGCATCGACAATCCCCCAGGGGACATGAAGGCAAGGACCATCAAACGACTTGGTGATTTTGTGCAGGAGAAAACCAACGGCAGAGTAGTATTCAAGTACTTTTACGGCACTTCCCTGATCAAGAAGCCCCAGTTCGTTGATGCCGTAGCGAGAGGCATTGCGGATATCTCCACGGGCCCTGTTTCCTTTGTCACGGGCAAGATCCCTGAACTGAGCATCTTTGAGATATATGGAGCCTACAGGCTGGACAAGTTCCTTGAAATGCAGGAAGCCGTGATGCCGACCATGATCGAGCTGTTTGAAAAGAAAGGCGTTCATCCACTTTTCATTCAATACAGCGGCTCGTGTATCTTTCCCCACAAGAGAAAATTTCTCAAGCGCCCTGATGATTGGAAGGGGGAGAAGATGAGACTGGCAGGACGATGGCAATCAACCCTGGGAAAGAAATGGGGGGCAAGCCCGATATTTCTCCCGCCGGCAGAGCTTTATCTGGCCCTCCAGAGGGGTGTTATCGACGGATACATGTTGATCTGGGATATAGTCTATGGCTTGAAACTCTACGAGGTGGCCCCCTATATCGTGGATACGGGCTTCAGCAACAACGCCGAAGTGGTGACCATGAACCTTAAGAAATGGAGGTCCTTGACAAAAGAGGACAGAGACATCTTCTTGCAGGGTATAAAGGATATCAAGCCGTGGACTTACAGGGAGACATTGAAATACTATGATTTCCTCAGGAAAGATATCATTTCCAAGGGAGGCAAGATCCATAAGTTGACCCCGGAAGCGAAGAGCCTTTACCTGAAGGATGCCTTTGCACTCTATCCCGAAGTAAGAAAGGTGGCTGGGACCATAGGTAATAAGTTCATCGATATCCTCGAACCGCACAGGGACAGATAGTCAATATCAATAAAGGCCACCAGGGGTTGCTCGACAAACACTCCTGGTGGCCTTCCTCAATCAAGTTCCTAGAGTTTTTTCAATGAGAAAGAGAAAGGCACAGTCACTTCAACAAAAAATAACAAGGCTGAACGACCTTTGTGCTTCATTGGCAGGCCTTATCCTCCTCTTTGTCACCATTTCAATATTCGTTGATGTGATACTGAGGTATTTTTTCAACAGGCCAAGCATATGGGTCACGGAAATCACCACCTATCTCTTCCTGTATATCATCTTTCTGGGCACGGCCTACGCACTGCAGCAAGGGATGCACATAAGGGTGACGTTCTTGGTGGATTTGTTAGGGCAAAGGGCGGGCCGTGCTGTCAATGTCTTTACCTCTATGCTGGCCATGATATTTACCATGGTCCTCTTGTGGCAGGCATCAGTGATGACCTGGACAGCTTTCAAGGAAAACTGGACTTCGCCCACTATGTTGAGTGCCCCCTATGGGTACATCTATCTTGCCATGGTCCTTGGATGCCTTTTGCTGTTCTTGACTTTCTTCTTTGAGACTATCACTCTTTTTCAAAGAAAAGACCAGGGCGGACCCTAGCGAAAAAGTGACATTTACCATGGAAGTCGGCGTCATAGCGATCATATTGATCTTCTCACTGATCCTTTTGCTTGCACTCGGAACACCCATATCCTTCTGCCTGGGGTTCCTCGGACTTGCGGGCATTATAGGGTTCCTTGACCTGGGAAACCTATACCAAATAGCAGAGATAGCGGCAGCAACGGGGACGAACCTCTTCATGATAACCTTGCCTCTTTTCATCCTCATGGCCGAGATCGTCTCTTTTTCGGGTATCGGTGACGATATCTATACTGCTGCCCATGACTGGTTGAGCTGGCTTCCAGGTGGCCTGGCAATAAGCAGTATAGTCACATGCACGGGGTTTGCTGCGATAAGCGGGTCAAGCCCAGCTACGGCAGCCACTATCGGTCTGGTTTCTATTCCTGAGATGATAAAGCGCGGATATAACAGGAAACTGGCCGTTGGTTCCATTGCGGTCGGGGGTACCCTGGGAATATTGATTCCCCCCAGCATCACCATGATCATTTATGGTTTCATAACCGAAGTGTCTATAGGAAAGCTCTTTATTGCAGGTATTATTCCCGGGTTTGTCCTGGCCCTTCTTCTGTGTATCTCTATCGCAGTGGCTGTAAAGGTAAGGCCCGGCCTTGCGCCACGTATGGAGGGGGTGAGCTGGTCCAAGAGGCTTTCTTCACTGAAGCGGGTATGGGCATTCATTTTTCTGGCAATCAGCATTATCGGGTCCATCTACACGGGGATCGCCACACCTACGGAATCCGCTGCCATAGGAGCGACCCTCTCGCTCGTCATTGCATTTGTCTACAGGAGACTCACGCTAAAAGCATTACACGAGGCCCTGAAGAGGACTGTTGCCGTTACCGCCATGATCATGTTCCTGGTCATAGGTGGGAATGTCGTTGCTTTCTTGCTGTCCAGTTTGACGATCCCCCAGTACGTCACGGGATGGATAACCTCGCTTGAAGCATCCAGATGGTCGGTCATGATTATTATAAACGTCATTCTGCTTCTCATGGGATGTCTGCTTGACCCAATGGCCATCATGGTCATTTCGCTTCCCATAATCTTCCCGATCATAACACAGCTCGGTTTTGATCCTGTCTGGTTCGGTATCGTGGTGACCATCAACGTGGAAATGGGGATGATCACACCGCCTGTCGGACTGAACCTATTTATTCTAAAGGGGTCGGTGCCCAACATCACAATGAAGGATATCATGGTCGGCGCAGCGCCGTTTTTGGTGTTGCTCGTGATTGGTCTTATAATCATCATGGTTTTCCCCTCCCTTGCCACATGGCTGCCAGGCAGAATGGGGTTCTAGACCGAATTTGAGGGTATGGCGGCGGGCATTGAAGACGACACAAGGATAGCCGTAGATACGACGACATCTCCTTGCGGCATGGGCCTCCATCGAACGGTTTTTCCGATGCGTCGATCTGTGTGGGAGGATCCCTATCCCTTCTCTTCGTCATGGATGGGGGTAATGGACGGCAAGGGGAATATACTCAGGGCGCCACATGCCAGGAGGGCATTGACAAGGGCACAGATGGGCAGACCGACCACGTTGGTATAGGATCCTGTTATGGATTCCACCATAAAGGCCCCTATACCCTGGATCGCGTAACTGCCGGCCTTACCAAAGGGCTCCCCGGTGGCGATATAGGCCTCTATCTCATCTCTTGCCAGATGCTTCATTTTCACCAACGTGGTGATTTCTTCCTTGTGGGCTGTTCGTGCCGCGGGATCGAGGAGGCAAAACCCGGTAATTGCCCTGTGTTCCATCCCGCTCAACATGGTCAGCATGTTGCGGGCGTCCTGGACATCTCTGGGTTTTCCCAGGACATCCCGTCCAAGGGTTACAATAGTATCCGCACCCAGTATCCAATTGTCTCCGTGTTTGGGCAAAACGGCCCTCGCCTTCTTCTCGGCGATAAGGACGGGGGAGGAGAGGGCGCCGGAAAAGGCATCGCTTTCATCTATGTTGCTGGGGGACCAGAGGAAAGGGAGCCCTATCTGCCTCAAGAGTTGCCTTCTTCTTGGAGAGGCCGATGCCAGTACGAGGGGATTGTTCGGACTGATAGGCTGAAATCTCATGGTATTCAGGATATGCTGAAAAGTCTCCGGGCGTTTTCCGTTGTGAAGCGGACGAGATCTTGAAAGTCCATTTCCCTTATTTCAGCCACTTTTCTTGCCGTGTATACCAAAAATTGCGGTTCATTTCGTCTCCCCCTTTTCGGGATGGGGGCGAGAAACGGTGCATCAGTCTCCAGGAGCAAGTATTCAATGGGAACCTTCTTTGCCACCTCTCGAACATTGTGGGCATTGGGATAGGTGACGACTCCGGGTATTGAGATAAAATATCCCAGTTCGATGAATCTCATGGCCATGTCATAGTCACCGGAAAAACAATGCATCACTCCCTTCTGGTTCCTCCCTTTTCTACTAACAATTTCAAGGACTTGATCGTTGGCTTCCCGACTGTGGATGATCACGGGCAAACCGTGTTCCACCGCCCTGTCAAGCTGACTTGAAAAGGCCTGAACCTGTTGTTCAAGGGGGGAATATTTTCTGAAAAAATCCAGCCCTATTTCCCCCCAGGCGACGACTTTGGCCTCTTTGGCCAGCTCGCATAGTCTCAAAAGGACCTCCGGGGTTAAGTCCCCTGCATTGTGCGGGTGGAAGCCGATGGAGCAGTAAATCCACTCGTATCTTCCGGCGAGCTCAAGTGCCCTGAGGGAACTTTCCACATCAATCCCTATGGTGATCACTCCGGCTACACCGGCCGCCAGGGAATTACCCAGTACTTCATCGAGGTCCTCTTCGTAATCTTCCATGTCCAGATGTGCGTGTGTGTCTATAAGCATTTGATATTTAAGAACCTTTTCTGATTTATGGCTTCGGAATTCCAGCTTCTCATACCCTCAACCGTTGGGGTCTATGCCCGCCCTTTTGCAGTACTGATCCAAGGCCGTGCCCTCCGGGACGGTATCTTCGCCGGGACCCGTAGTCCTGAGGAACCATAAGAATTCAATCAAGACAGGGAAAAGTCAAGGTTATTTGAGAGCGACGGTAAACTCCTTTGAGTTATATTTAGAGATAAATAGGTTGAATATTACGTAGGATCGTGTAAAATATAATAGTTGTTCTTTTTTGACCACATCAATAACAGGATCAGCGATTCCTCCGACGCCTTGAGGGCGTGGAGACAGCTCAAAGCATCTGTTATATAGTGTTTAGCAGGGAGTATTTCCAGGGGAATCTTTTATGGCAGCTATCGAAAAACTTGAGGCGAAATCAAAAAGCCATAAGTCCCTTCAAGACCAGCTCCAATTTCAGAAGAAGCTCAATTACATAACCAACAAGATACACGCTGCAAGGGACACGGATGATATCTTGATCAACCTTCAAGATGACATCTTGAGCCTTTTCGATGCGGACAGGATCACCATATACGTAGTAGATGGCCTGAAAAAACAGATCGTTTCAAGGTTTAAGACAGGGGACGAAGTCAGTGAAATCAGGGTCCCTGTCAACAACGAGAGTATTTCGGGTTACTGCGCATTTTCCGGCCAAATCGTCAATGTCGCAAACGCTTATGACCAAGACGAGCTTATGAAAATAAGCTCAACCTTGAAGTTTGACAAGAGTTGGGACAGTAAGACAGGGTACAAGACAAAGCAGATCCTTGTCGCACCCATTTCTTACAATAAATACCTCCTTGGCGTAATACAGCTCATCAACAAAAAGGGCGGGCCTAGGTTCACGGCAGAGGATGAGTCTTGCGTGTTGGAAATAGCCAAGGTCCTTGGGACGGCCTTTTTCAAGAATCAAAAGGTCGCCCAGCGGAGAAAGCCAAGCAAGTTCGATTTCTTGATATCCAACAATATCATCACGATGAAGGAGCTGGAAATAGCCATCGCCAACGCACGAAAGGCTAAAAAGCCCGTAGAATCCGTGCTCATGAGCGATTTTAATGTATCAAAGCAAGACATAGGAAAATCTCTATCCAACTATTACAAGACCCGTTTTATCCCCTATGACGAGAAGATGGTGATTCCAGGCCAACTACTATCAGGGCTCAGGCCCAGCTTCCTCCGTAACAACGTCTTTGTACCGGTTTCCCAGGTAGGCAACAAGGTGGTGGTGGCAATGGAGAACCCTGATTTCCTCCCGGCAAGAGATGCCATTAGAAGGCTTATTCCGGGCAGGGAACTGGAATACTGTGTCGCGTTGAAGGAAGACATCTTCAAGATGATAGACCTCTTCTTTGATGTTAAGAGGAGCGATTTGATGCAGGATTCGGGGAGCATCGAAGAACTCTTGGGCCAGCTGGCTGGAACGGACGAGGAATACGATGAAGAGGTGGAGAGGATATCGGAGGAAGACAGTGTTATAGTACAGCTCGTCAACAAGATGATTGTTGACGCCTATAACAGGGGGGCGTCGGATATCCACATCGAACCCAAGTCAGGAAAATCCAACGCTGTCATCAGGTTCAGAATCGATGGCGCGTGCCAGATCTACCAGACTTTTCCTTACACTTATAAGAGGGCCATAGTATCAAGGCTGAAGATCATGTCTGACCTGGACATAGCTGAGAGGCGCCTTCCCCAGGACGGAAAGATCAAATTCAAGAAATATGCCCCGCTTGATATTGAATTGAGGGTTGCCACCATCCCGACCGCAGGGGGAAATGAGGACGTGGTACTGAGATTGTTGTCTACCGGAGAGCCGATACCCCTTGATAAGATGGGCATGAGCGAAAGGAATTACAATGCCTTTATAGACATAATTCAAAAGCCCTATGGCATTGTGCTCGTGGTTGGTCCCACTGGGAGTGGCAAGACCACCACTCTCCATGCGGCCTTGCGTTACATAAACAAGCCTGAGACAAAGATATGGACTGCCGAAGATCCGGTGGAGATCACCCAGGACGGGCTAAGGCAGGTGCAGGTACAACCCAAGATCGGTTTTGACTTTGCCACCGCCATGAGGGCGTTTCTCAGAGCGGACCCTGATGTGATAATGGTCGGAGAGATGCGGGACCACGAAACGGTTTCCACGGGGATCGAGGCCTCCCTTACGGGTCACTTGGTGTTCAGCACCCTCCATACCAACAGTGCGCCCGAGACCATTACCAGGCTCCTGGACATGGGAATGGATCCCTTCAATTTTGCGGATGCACTTCTGGGGGTCCTTGCCCAGAGGCTTGTTCGAACCCTGTGCAAGGAATGCAAGGAAAAGTATCACCCCAGCAGAGAAGAATATGATACCCTTGTGAGGTCCTACGAAGGGGATTTCGAGGCACTTGGTTTTCCCTATGACAATGATTTGGTCCTTTACCGGCCAAAGGGTTGCCCTAACTGTGGTAACACAGGATACAGGGGCAGGACCGGCCTCCATGAACTATTGGTAGGGACCGATGAAATAAAGGCCCTTATCCAAAGTCGCGCCAGGATGGAAGAGATCAGGCAACAGGCCATAAAAGACGGTATGACCACCTTGATGCAGGATGGCATTAGGCGGATTTTCTTGGGAGAGACGGACCTCCTCCAGGTCAGGAAAGTTTGTATCAAGTAGCCTAGGGGTAGCGGCCAGGTTTGAGCAGGCCGGCCTTCTCATCGAGCCCGAACATGATATTCATATTCTGAACAGCGCTCCCCGCTTGCCCCTTTATCAAATTGTCAATGATACTGATAACTATCAATCTCCCTGTCCTCTCATCCACATTGAGAGAAAGGTTGCAGAAATTACTCCCCCGGACGTCCGTACTGTTCATGGGTCTGTCAGGCCCGAACACCCGGACAAAAGGCTCCCCATCGTAAAAGGACATGTAAGCGTCCTTGACACGGTCAATGCCCTGTCCTTGTTTCAACTGGGCATATATGCTGGTCAGGATCCCCCTGCAAAGGGGTACCACGTGGGGAGTAAATGTAACTTTTATGGTTTGACCTGTTATCTGGCTCAATTCCCTTTCGATTTCAAAGACGTGCTGATGGCCTGAAACCCTGTAGGCATTCATGGCATCGTAACGGGCAGGGTAGTGAAATGTGGGGGAAGGATTCTTCCCAGCCCCTGAGACCCCGGTCTTGGCATCGTAGATGATGGTTTTGGGTTCTACGATCTGGTGCTTCAAGGCGGGTGCAATACCCAGGATACAGCTTACGGCAAAGCAACCGGGGTTTCCGACAAGTTTCGACCGTGCTATCTCTTCCCTGTGAAGCTCGGAAAGACCGTATACCGAGAGGGGCAAGAGATCAGGAGAGTTGTGATCGGTCGGCTTCCCAATGCGGGCGGCGTAGCCCTTGTATATTTTCGGGTCATTGAAGCGAAAGTCACCGCTGTAGTCTATCACCTTGATGCCCTTTTCAAGATATTTCCCGGCCTCCCGTTGACCCACGCCGTCAGGTGTCGCAAAGAAGGCTATGTCAAAGTCATCCGGGCAGTCAGGTGCTTCGGGATCGATGATCTGGAGGTCGCAAAAACCCTTCAAATGCGGGTACAGGTCACTTATGGGCCTGCCTATGTCCTGCTTGTCAATCAGGGCAGTGACTTCGGCGCAGGGATGATCATAGAGCAATTCGATGGCCCCGCAACCACCATATCCCCCAGCTCCGATTATTCCCACCTTTACCTTATCCATTTCCTGTGATCCCTTTCCTGAACAAGATATCAGATGTTGATGAAGTCGTAAAAAGCCGAATTCCCGATGGCAAGGTAAAAAGATTCAAGTTCAAGGCGCGCGAATCTCGTGTGATGAGGCGTACTGTGCGTACGCTGCAATCACAGCGAGATGAAGCGTAACGCAGAAATTGGACTTTTTACGAAGCCATCAGATGTTGAACCTGAAGTTAATAATATCCCCATCTTGGACCTGATAGTCCTTGCCCTCAAGTCGTACCTGGCCGGCCTTCCTTGCAGCTTGAAATGATCCATATTCCTTGAGCTTCTCAAAAGAGAGGACCTCTGCCCGAATAAACCCTTTTTTCATGTCAGAGTGTACCGCCCCGGCCGCGTCGAGGGCTGTAGTTCCTCGAGTTATGGTCCAGGCCCTTACCTCCTGGTTTAACACCGTAAAGAAGGAGACAAGATTCAAAAGCTTATAACTGGCCCTGATCACCCTGTCAAGAGCGGTTTCTTCGAGGGCGTATTCCCTGATAAACTCCTCGGCCTCTTCAGGGGACATGGAGGATATGTCCATTTCAAGTCTCCCTCTAACCACTAAGATCTCGACCCCATCCGGGGGAGATCCCCAGGGGGGGGCATCAGGGTCATCATCTTCGTTGTTGATGATGACCAATTCCGGCTTGGCGGTAAGAAAGGTAAACCCCTTTAGTTCAGGCGCAGAGGCAAGTTCCTCGACAGCGCGGAGGGGCTTGTCGGCCTCCAAGACCCTGTGGCAGTCTTTGAGGAGTGCATATTCCTGTTCGTTGTCCCTCCTCCCCTTCTTGCGGTCCAGTTCGATCCTTTCTATTCTCTTTTCAACAACCAGCAGGTCGCTGAGGATCATTTCTTCTTCAAGTTTCCAAAAGTCCTCCTCGGGGGTTGGAGAAACGCCTCCAGGGACCCGAAAGTTCCTGACAACATGAATCAAGGCATCACAAGGCCGAACCTGGGTCCACATGATATTCTCTTTGTCCTGCTTGGGACCGGAGGCCCTGGTCGAAGGGAGCACATATTCTACATGGGCATAGGTGGTCTTCTTGGGCTCAAAAACCTTTGTCAAGAAATCCACCCGTTCGTCTGCAACCTTGACGGTACCCCGCAGCTGCTCCGCTGAAGCCTCCCTTGGGCCCCGTGCTTCTCCTCTGGCGGCGGTGAGGGCGGAAAAGATGGTATACTTACCGGCTCCGGAAAGCCCGATAATTCCAACCTTCATAGGCTGACCTCCCACGGGAGACAAGATGCAGTCTCCCTCTGCCTTGCTTTGATCTTTGGGGGGCCCCAAACCCAGGTTCCCGGTCAGGAGTTTGACTCCCGTTCCTCCTGGACGCAGCAAAAGTCATTGCCCTGAACTCCATGACTATCGCCTCTCTTTGCGCACCTTCTGGAGTTCCTTTCTACTCTCCGCGTGACCCGGCTGGATTTCCAGGGCCTTCAAGAACATTTTTTCGGCCTCTTTGAGGTATCTGTCCCTTTCCCGCCGCCGCTCCAAGCCCATGCTGTGATAAATGACGCCCATTGCGTAATATGCAAATACCTCATTGGGGTTGTAGTCAAGCATCATCTGGTAATATTTCAGGGCATCGTCATATCTTTTTGCGCTGTAAAGGGAAAAGGCCTTCTTGTTGTACAGGAATCCGATCTTCTGGGCGATCGCCTCAAGGAATTCCTCTACGCTCATATCGTGGTCTTTGAAAAAGGGATGAACCCTCTCGGGCTTGTATTTAAAGGCGGGTACGGTTACCAGGAAGCTTGGGTAGCTCTTGACCCCGTACCTTCGGGCAATAGCCCTTTCATCCTCTCCCCTCGTGGGGTCCAGCTCTACCTTGTAAAGGTCCCTCAGATAAGCTTCTACCTGCTCGGCGCCGAGATAAGTTCTGCTCATTTTTTCGCAGAATTCATCCCCCTTGACATGAAAGTACAGTATCATGGGCTTTTCATCCAACTGGGCGTGAATCACCAGGGTATCGTGGCCTATTGCGCCGTGATCCCAGAGGCTGAAATCGAAGCTAAGTGCGTAGCCGTAAGAGAGCGGGGATAGGATCAGGATCATAGAGAAGCTACCAACCTTGACGGCGCTCAATATCTTCTTTGAGTCCATTTCCATCACCTCCTCACAATGTCGGGGTGTTCGGCACAAGAGAGACACTCGGAATAGCGCCGAACACACTGCGCTCAGGCTTTTCTTATCTCACAGAGCAGGGATTTGAATCCGGGGTAACAGGAAATCGGATCAAGGTAGTCCGGGTCGATCAAGAGGTTCACATCTGCCTCGGGGCCTGATTCCGCCTTGATTTCCAAGACGCGGTCGGCAATAATGTCCAAGGCCTGCCCCCAGCTGATCGGTTCAAATTGTGCGGATTTCCCCTTTCCCTTCTTGAGCAAAGGTGTGCGAATACGATCTTTGTGGTAGACATACTGGCGGGTGGCCGCACCCTTTGAACACAGGGTTCCCTGGCTGTGATGGTTTTCCTTGGTGCCCTCGACCTTGATTATGACTCCGTCCTTCACATAGGCATCGATACCGCAGTGGGATACAGGGTTGCAGATCGAGCAGATAGTCTTTCGGATTTCAATGCCCGATTCCGCCAGGGGAATCTTGAGCCTGCCTTCTTCCCCATCGCTCACTGCACCTTGGGTCATGATCCGTGCCTCCTCGTCTGATATCCGGTTGCAGGGATAGTTGTAACAGGCTCCTTGAGGTATTCCATTAAATTAACGAATTGTCAATAGTTGCTTCTAATCGGGCCTGTAGGATGTCTTCAATGCAAGGGCAAAGATAAGGACGATCCTTTTTCCGGGGCTCCGGGTTGACAATTCGAAACACCAGGATATGGTATACTTCAAGCACGAAGAGGGGAACTCGACGAAATGGTTCCAAGTATTGTCATAAAGATCCTGGATCGCCTCCAGGCCTCGGGCCACGAGGCTTACGTGGTGGGCGGAGCTGTAAGGGACATATGCCTGGGACGGGAGCCTACGGACTGGGATGTTGCAACATCTGCTCCGGTCGATACAGTGAGAACGCTGCTTCGGGATATGAAATATTTCAGTCTCAATGAATATACCGTTACCCTGGTTCATGAGGGCTGCCAATATGAAATAACAACCTTCCGTGGAGAGGGCCGGGCCGGCAAGACACTCCAGGATGACCTGAGTCACAGGGATTTCACCATCAACGCGATGGCCTGTGACATCCACGGGGAAAGGAT
This sequence comes from Deltaproteobacteria bacterium, assembly GCA_019308985.1. Next base: position 12,774 of record JAFDHB010000047.1, read on the forward strand.
TATTGACCCCTATGGCGGCCGTCATGATCTCGTCAAAAAGGTGGTAAGGGCCGTGGGGAATCCCGCGGACAGGTTCCTTGAAGATCCCCTGAGGCTTATTCGTGCGGTAAGGCTGGCCGTTGAACTGGGTTTTAGAATTGAGCCTGAGACCCTCAAACAGATGTCAGTAATGGCTGCGGAGCTCAAGAGAGCGGCTCCAGAGAGAATCAGGGATGAGTTCACAAAAATCCTGTTGAGCAGGAAGCCCTCCTATGGCATCAAGATCTTGCTGAAGACCAGCGTCCTGAAGACCTTCCTCCCGGAACTGTCGGAGGGGTACAGGAGAAGGCAGAACCCTTATCACGGTTACACGATTTTCAGGCATATCATGGAGACCGTTGACAGGGTAAAGCCCGAGCTTGAGCTGAGATTGGCCGCCCTGTTCCACGATATTGCCAAGCCGAGGGTGAGGAAGAAGGATGACAATTACTATAGGTTCCTGGACCACGACAGAGTGAGTTCCCATTTGGCCCGAGAAATCATGACGCGTCTCAGGTTCAGCAAGCACCTCACCGAACAGGTGGTAAAACTGGTCTCCCGCCACATGATAAACTACAATTCCGACTGGAGCGATAGGGCAGTGAGACGCTTTATGATCAGAGTCGGACCTGAATACCTGGATCGGCTGCTCGCCTTGAGGGAAGCGGATTTGATAGCCCATGGAAAGGACAGCAGGGCCTTGGAGATGTTGGGCGAACTAAAGGAGAGGATAAACAGGATAGCAGAAGGTGCCCTTCCCTTGAAGACGAGAGACCTCGCAGTGAACGGCCGCACGGTCATGGAGACCCTTGGCTTGAAACAGGGACCGGAGGTTGGGTGGACCTTGAAATGGCTGATGGAAAAGGTCTTAGAGAACCCGGAACTCAATAGGAGAGAAGAGCTTGTTTCACTTCTCAAAGCACTCAAGATAAAGGAAGAAATTGTGCCAAAGGGATGATATGATGAAATCCGCGAATCTTCACTGTAATGTCTGTACCACCGCCTATAAGGAAACCTCGAACCAACAATACCTGGGCCGGATACCGTCCAGAGTTTTTGGTGGAACTTTGAATGCAGTTCCGAAATCCGTCAGGGAGGATAAGACAATGGGAAAGAGAGATCGACTGGGAATAAGGCCTAATCTGTCACTTTGCGTACCGGTAATCCTCTTGCTAATCTCAATCTCCTGCTCCTCTGCGCCTTACCTCAAGGTAAACTATCGCCTCCCTCCCCCGGTGGAGGAATTGAAAGGCCGGGAGGTCATCTTGTCCTTTTCGGACGAGAGGGAGGATAAAGAGATATTGGGTAGGGGGGCAAGGGATAAATTTCCAAGATTCTCGGGGGAAATCCTGTTTTCCCTTTCAAAGGGCACGGAAGAGGGATCCGTGGTAGGTCTCTACCAGTTGCCCTCATTTATGCGCGCAATATTTAAGAGAAAACTGGAAAACGCGGGACTTGAGGTGTTAGGACCTGAAGAAAAGACAGACACTGAAATTCAGATAGCTCTCAAAGACTTCAAGCTGGACCTAATTGGAGGGAAATGGAACTTCAAGATGAACTACGAGGCGAGACTCATAAGAGGTGGAAAGGTATTGTCAAATCTGATGATCAGTGGGCGGGCCGAAAGGGCGAGAGTAATCGGAACAGGGGACGCCCACAGGATCGTAGGGGAGAGCATTACAGACCTGGTGAACCAGTTGGATGTGGGCAGGCTTTTCAGACTTGCACAAAGTTAGGGTGGGCCCCTGGCGGCACATTTCCCGTCGGAGGTTGGTTTGGGGGATCGATGGACAACCCTGGGAAGACAAAGGGAAAAATACACCTCATAAGTTTGGGGTGCCCCAAGAACCTTGTTGACAGTGAGCACATGCTCGGAATACTTAGAGAGCAGGGATACTCGCTTGTATCAGAACTGGATGAAGCCGAAGTGGCTGTGGTTAACACCTGTGGTTTTATACAGCCGGCCGCGGAAGAGGCCCTTGATACGATCTTAGAGGTGGCCGAAAAAAAGGAAAAGGGCTCTCTGCGCAGGTTGGTTGTTACTGGGTGCCTTGTCCAGCGGTACGGATACAAGCTCAGAAGGGAAGTGCCTGAAGTAGACGCCTGGCTCGGGCCCGGGGAATTCCCTAAAATAGCCGAAATAATTGAGAGGATCAAGAACCGCCGTGAGCAGGAGGCCCCCCTGCTGGTCAACAGTCCTCGATTTCTCCCGGACCACACCACCCCCAGGGTGATGGGGACCCCATTTTACAGCGCCTTCCTCAAAATTGCGGAGGGATGCTCCCACCGTTGTTCCTTTTGTGTCATACCGAGCCTCAGGGGCCCTTACAGGAGCAGGGAAATAGGTTCGCTCCTCAGGGAAGCCGAGTCTCTGGTTGAGAGGGGTGTCAAGGAGATCAATCTTATCGCCCAGGATACGACCATGTACGGCCGGGACCTGGACGAGGATTACGGTCTGGAAGACCTCCTGGAGGAAATGCTCAAGGTCGAGGACATCTCTTGGATTCGACTCCTCTACTGTCATCCGCATCGGATCACGGACAGACTCCTGGAGCTCCTGGACGGGGAGAATGCCATTTGCCCCTATCTTGATTTGCCTCTCCAGCACGTCAACGAGGAAATACTGAAGGCTATGGGAAGGCGTTACGAGGAGGAAAGTCCGAGACAACTCGTTGAAAGGATAAGGAAAAAGACGCGAAACCTGTGCCTGAGAACTACCTTGATGGTCGGGTTCCCTGGAGAGACGGACGAGGTCTTTCAAGAACTGTGTGATTTTGTGGCAGAGGCGGTTTTTGATCGCCTGGGGACATTTATTTACAGCCCTGAAAAGGGAACGAAAGCCGAGCGTTTGAAAGGCGCGGTAAGCAAGACGGAGGCAAAGGAAAGGCTGGATGTATTGATGAAAATCCAGGCTGATGTCTCTTTGAAGAAGAACCAAGGACTGATAGGCGAGGTGGTGGAGGTGCTGAACGAGGGTTTTCACCCTGAGACAGATATGCTGCTACGGGGGAGGACCAAGAAAATGGCACCTGACGTAGATGGCCATGTCATCATCAATAAGGGGCAGGGCAGAATAGGGGATATCTTGCAGGTAAGAATCACCGAGGCCTATGACTATGACCTGGTTGGAGAGATAGTCTAAGCTCTTTTGCTTTGACATTAGGGATCATTAAAAATAAACTTAATTGGTATAGAATAGAAGACAAGATCAGGGGTTGATCAAGAGATGTGTCGCAAATACCTAGCGAAGCTCTGCCTCAAACCGACGAGTTGAGGAAAGATTAGCTGCGTTGCTTGAGCAAAGCGATGCTGGATGCCGGATGCTCGATGCTGGATAAAACAATAAACAAGCCTTCCTTAAGATCCAGCATCTCTCCGAGCCGGAAGCCAGGAACCAGCATCTAGTATCTGTTCGCAAACTGCACAACAAGATACAGAAACTTGACACAAATTTTAAGATCTTAACCTATGTGGAGAGCTAGTGCCTGACGGTAAGAGTGAAAGCACGCCATGAATAGGGATCAGGTTTTTCTCAGTAAATTCAAATACATTTTCGATCGCATCAATCGCGAGTTGAGTGTCAACCTGGGAAGCCAGGTATACCTCATCATGGATGTAGGTAAACATGCGCTGCTCGGAGAAGGCAAGAGGTTGAGACCCCTCTTGTTTGTCCTTTCCAGTCACCTCTGCGGTTACCACAGGGCGGATGTCTATCGGTTGTCCACCATTTTTGAGTACATTCACGTGGCGTCCCTAATCCATGATGACGTCCTGGACAATGCCGAGCTGAGGAGGAATAAACCTTCCGTAAGAAACCTCTGGGGAAATCTGACTGCCGTCCTGGGGGGAGATTACCTGTATTCAAAGGCCGCGGGCCTGGCGATCGAGTCCGGCAAGCTGGAATTGGTCAAACTCCTGAATGAGACCGCTGTGCAGATGGTTGAAGGGCAATTTTTGGAACTGGAGAACACCCACAACTGGGAACTTACCAGGGAAAAATACATGGAAATCATAATATCGAAAACTGCAGCCCTGATGGCCGCCGCCTGTGCCAGTGGCGCTATCGTGGCCGAGGCCGACAGGAGGGCACTCGATCAACTCAGCCATTTTGGTCGCAACCTTGGAATAGCCTTTCAGCTCCTGGACGATATCCTGGACTATACTTCCCGTGAAGAGGATTTTGGAAAACCGGTGGGAAAGGATCTCAGGGAAGGGAAAATAACCTTGCCGCTCATATATACACTCCAGGGCCTGGAAGAGGATGAGAAGGACGGCCTCAAGAGGCTTTTCAGGGAGAATAGGGCCGGAGAAGAGGATTACAGGAAGTTGATCACAAGGGTAAGAAAAAACGGGGTAATCGAGAAAATAAGGTCGGAGGCCAGGGAGTTTATAGAAACAAACGAGAAATACCTTGAAGCCTTTCCGGAATCCCAAACAAAGGAGTATCTGCTGGAGCTTAACAGCTACATGGTGGAAAGACATTACTGACTAGGCGCATTTGCCGAACGGACATACAGGGTATTTGCACTCCTCGCAATTAAGGCAAAGCCCACCGTGGGCCATGGCGGCGAGGTCTCTCCTTGTTATCTTTTCGCCCGCTAGAATTCTCGGCAGGAGGATGTCAAAGACCGTGGCCCTGTAATAGATGACACAGGCCGGGAGGCCAAGCACGGGCACACCATCAAAGTGGCCGTAAAGGAACATGGCGCCGGGGAGTATGGGGGTTCCGTAAACGATCTCAGACGCCCCGGCCTCTGCTATGGCTGTGCGGCTCACATCATCAGGATCTACGCTCATGCCTCCTGCGACCAGGATAAGCCCAAGGCCCCTTTCAAGGAACCCCCTGATGCCCTTGCTGATGAACTCCTTGTCGTCCGGAGCAAAAAGGATCTCCTTTACAGTACATCCGAAGCCCTCGATCTTTTTTCGGATTATGGGAGCGAACTTGTCCTCTATTCGACCGTAGTAGACTTCATTTCCCGTGATAATGAGGCCTGTGTCAGGACTGGCGAGTCTCTTTACCGAAAATAGGCCCTCGCTTTTCCAGAGGATTGACAGGGCCTCCCGCAGTTTCCTGCCTTCAATGATAAGGGGTATGGCCCTGGTGCTTGCTATGATGACACCCTTCTCCACGAGAGTGTCGTTGTGACGGGAAGAGCAGGCTATATCGGCAATCATGTTGAGTTCTGTCAGGGCGCCCACGTCAACCTTCAGCAGGCCCCTGTAAGCCGATCTCAAGGATATTTTTCCTTCTGTGGGTTGCTCATCAAAGGTAACACCCTCACCGGCCATTGCCTGGGCAAGCTTTGTGGCTGCCTCGTTTTCATGAACCTCGTCAGGTCCAAGGGTTAACACGAAGACATTTTCCTTCCCGAGACGCTTGAGGTGTTCCAGGTCTTCTGGCCTGATAATGTGCCCCTTCTTGAAGGCAGGGCCCTTGAATTGTCCTGGCCTGATCTCCGTGATATCATGGGCAAGGACTTGACCTACCGCTTGATTCACAGGAATCACCCTGCCCGATTTGTGTTTTGCCATCGCCATAAGCTCCTGTTTCTAATAACCAAATATCACTCCTCTTGGATTCTCAAGGATCCAGCATGAGATGCATCAAGTCCCTCCCCAGTATCAATTCTCCCTTGTATGTATTCCTGCAGGACCTTGCAATATCGGTTTCAAGGATCTCAGGGTAGAAATTGAGGAGGAGGAGTTTCTTGGCGCCCGCTGATTGGGCGACGCGTCCTGCCTCAGACGGAGTGAGGTGTCCCTGCACGGCTTGGTCGTCAGGGAAAGAACATTCGAGGATGAGCAGGTCACAGTCCTTTCCCAGTGAAATGATATCGTCACAATAGGAGGTGTCTCCAGAATAGACAAAGGTTTTTCCCTTTGTCCCCTCGACCCGGTAGGCGAGACTTTGGAGGGTGTGCGCCGTGTGCACGGTGCGGACGCGAAAGTAATCATACTCTCTGGTCTCCTCCTTGCTGGTATCCAGTTCTTCAATCCGCATCAGCCCTGGGGGGAGATCAAGCCACTCACCATAGGCCTTCTGGAGGTCTCTTACGAATGGGGCGATACCATCCGGGCCTGTTATGAGGAACGGTACCCTGGAGCCAATTGTGGACGGGTCCTTTGTGGCGAAGAGGAAATGGACAAGGTCGGCCGTGTGGTCGGGGTGAAAGTGGGTAATGAATATGTGCTTGATCCTATTGTGACTGATGCCGATTCTTGAGAGTTGTCTCAAGGTCCCTGGACCCATATCAAAGAGGATTATTTCGCTGGCGGCAAAAACAACCAGCGCTGGTGACGCCCTATCATTCAAAGGGTTACCCGTACCTGAGCCCAATATGATCAATTTCATTCCTTCCCCCCTGCCTTTCTTTCGATCAATAAAGCTACCACAGTTTTCAATTCCGGGAGCCTAATTTCTCCTGCTGTCAAGGCCGATTATGCAAGTGGAATGAATAAAATAATGCACATTTCAGGGGCTCATCGCAAGGTAAAAGATTGCTGCTGCAAGGAGTTTTCTCCTTCCCCGTCCTGCAGGACTTCGGAGCATCGGTGTTTGGGTAGGACCGGGTTCATCTCTTGCAGGAGAGGCTATTGATCGGGGGTTCCTTGACGGCAAGCGCCTCTATGACATTGATCAGCAGGGTATCGAGTTTGTCATCCATCTAAAGATAGGAGTATGGAGGCGGCCAAGGATGCCCGTCAGTTGGCTTTAGATTGCGAAAGCTTTCCTCCTGTTCATCGTGAAGTTGAAGTGGTACACGGTTATGGCAAAAACAGATAGACTGAAAACGTCCTCACCTCCCTGGTGGGTGTGCCGAATCTGTTGACGTGTGACTGGTTTAATCCACAGGGTTCAAAAGCCAATACCGCCAAGAAAGATTATGAGCCTGCTGCCTTGAATGCAGTGGTTGTCAAATCATGGGGCAACAAAACTCCTCCGCTTGAAAAGCAGGTCGTATTTGTAACAAATATTGATGTCAAAGATCCCTTTGTAACCTTGATGAACTCGTAAAAAGTCAAAATTGGGATGGCAAGGTAAAAGGCTTCAAGTTCAAGGCGCGCGAACCTCGTGTGATGAGGCGTACTTGGCGTACGCCGCAATCACAACGAGATGAAGCGCAACGCAGGAATTGGACTTTTTACGAAGCCATCAACCTTTGATCGTTATGATGAGCGCAGCCTCATGGAAAACAAGCGTTTTCGAGAGGTTAAACGAAACCGGCACTTTCAGCACCCCCCTAAGAAAACCACAGAAGGGGTCTATGTTCAGGCATATATGACCATGGCTCTGAAAGCCCTTACTACTGCCTTCCTAAAATGGCAGAAAGAACAACTGCAACTGGTAGCCCTGGGGCAATACAGCACGTGGCAAATGTACCGGCGAAAGTTGAAGGTCCTTAACCGAAACAAGCTGATTGTGTTCGTGGATCAGCACTTCGGCATTTTTCCATCCCATGAAGTCTTCATGCTGGCAGATGTCCCTGTTCACGACATTGCAAAAGAACTCAATATCACCCCAGAACAGGTCTATGCCAAATACACGGGTCAGCCCCTAACTGAAAATCCTTGATCCGGGCTGCCGGGTTTTCCTTCGGCAACACTGTCTCTCGCTTAATCCTTATATCGGAATTCCAGAAGTCAAGTGAAAGACACGAACGCCCGCCTGTTCCGCGGCGTCGGTGGAGTGGATGACGTCGGGCTTGATTTTGGAGGAAGGAACACCCGAGGGATAGGTATGCGAACCCCGGGGCGATTAGAAATTCCAGGCTGGTCAGTGAATTAGCAAGGGATACGCGGGGGGGTATGTATAGTACCGGCACCGAGGGGAAAAAGGCGTACAGCCCGGTGCCCTGTTTCATGGACGAGACAAGGGAGTATCTCATCTGTAAACTTCCTGGTGGGGGACGTCAAGGGGGAGGAAGCAGCCTATGGGGAGGAAGTTACATCCGCCACGAAAGCATGGTCCAGTGCCTTGTTCAACTCTTTATGAAGCTTTTCCAGGCTCCTTTTGATATCATCGAAACTCTCAAAAGGCCCTTCCAACTCCCGCCGAGAACTCCTTTCTTCTCTTTGGGCCATGGCTTTTTTGGTCCAGGAGAATGCAGCAGAAAATCGGTTTTGTGACTTAAGTGCTTCGGCAATCCAGTATTTGCATTCCACCTGGTACCCCACCGAGGTAAACGGCTGGCCATCAAGCCGCTCAAGTAGCTTCTTGAAGATAGACTCGGCTTCAGACCATCTTTCGAACTTTATGAACAGCCTTCCCCTATAATATAGATCGGAAATACTCGGGCGCTCCTTTCTTTCTATGATACCTTCAAGTACCTCCGAGGCCTTTTCATATCGGCCGTAATCATAGTACGCTGCCATAAGGTTGTAGCTGGCTTGATTCCTGGCATACAGGCCGTACTTGACAGAGAATTCGATCTGGCGCAGACCCAATTCTCTCTTGTCCTTCATCCAGAATGCGATAATACGCAAGAACTTGGATTTTGCGGTTCTCCAGTAGTTATATGAACCCAATCCGAGATAGGCATCATAGATGTTGGGGTCCTTTTCCAGGGCCTCCTTAAGTTTCTCTATGCCCTTGCGTCCAGCCACATAAGCACCTATCCAATCATTTTCGCGAAAACGGTTGAACGCCCTGTACCCGTAAGCAGCGCCAATGTAAAAGTAGGCCCATGGATCATCCCTGCCCTCGAGCAATGCATTCCCCGTCTCAATGGCCAATCGGATATTTTGCTCCAGTTCTTTCATGAATCTCTTGTTGCGGTAGTTGCTCATCCAATCTTGATAGGAGGCTGCTTTGAAAAAATAGGGGGCTGGGTGCCCAGGATACATCTTCTGAACCCGATCAAAGATGCTCAAACTTTCCTCGTACCGCTCATTGAAGATCAGATCAATTCCCCGGGACAAATAGGCATGGAAGACGGGGGTGGGAGAAGCTCCTACATCCTGCCCCACATCAGGTACCCCGTCAATGACATGGGAAAATCCTGGAGCCGGGACCAGGAGACCGATCAAAAACAATACGACCCCGGCCACCTTGAAATGTTTTCCAAGCGAGAAAACTCGGACTATTGAACGAACAATTCCACTCAGTGTCTTCGCGCATCTGATATTTGATTTGGTATTCATCTTGAGATTCCTTCTCTTTCGTTCCCTCTAAATCGCTACTAATCCACCGGCTATGCCGGTGAGAATTGAAAAGGTTATACCGTTTCAGGCCTTTGAGAAAAAACAATTTCGAAATTCGAAAATAGAAACAGGAAACAAAT
>JAFDHB010000229.1 GCA_019308985.1 Deltaproteobacteria bacterium
TGAAGGACCTGGACGATTGGATTGGCGCGGAAGTCGAGGCGGCGCTTTATGAGATCAACTCCAGCAAGAGGAACAAGGAGGGACCATGAAAACGAGATGTTTAGTTTATTTTTTGGCCGTCGTCACTCTTCTCTTCATCTTCGTTGCGCTCTCCGGCTGCGCCACCCAAAATGCTGGGCTTTCCCGGTCACCGCTCACCGTCTATATGATCGCCCGTGCCGCTTTCAACGACTATCTGGAAACCTACCTTGACTATCGGGATGCCCTACCGAATGGGCCTGAAAAGACTGCTCTCAGGCAGAGATTCGAGCCCCGGTTCATGCAGGCGGCTGCGCTCCTGGACCTTTGGAAAACAGCGCTAGGAAGGGCTGATGAGAATTCAGCGAGGAAGGCTTTCAACGAGGCGTTCAATGCGCTTCTCAACGAACTGATCACCGCCGGCATCATAAAGCCGGCCATGGGAGGTTAGCCATGGAAGAGGCGTTGGCACTGTTACTGATAGCAGCCGCCAGGAGGGCGATGAACGAGGCGGCGTACTGGGCCAAGGAGCGGTCCGAGGAGGAGATCAGGGTCAGGGCCGCCGAGGAGGAGACCCGCACTAAGAATCTGCTTATCAGGATGAAGCAAGGCTAGGGAGGACCGGATCATGCCGAACTTTCTCAAAAACATGAAGATCACCTTCATCTCCCTCGTCAAGCGCGGGGCGAACAAACGGACCATCATTATCAAGACAGGGGAAGAGGCCCCGGTTTTCCAGAGGGACATCGAGATCCGGAAGGTGGACGAGGAAAACCGCAGGTTCTACTCCATAGTCTATGCGCCTCACGAGGAGGACGCGCAGGGCGACTTCTCCACGCCGGAGGAGATCAAGAAGGCTGCTTATGACTTCATGAAGAATCTCCGCCTCCTGAACGTGGACAGATTCCACAATGAGAAACCCGAGAAGGCGTTCATCGCCGAGAGCTGGCTCCTGCGGAAGGACGATTCCCTATTTCCTGACGAGCCGGAGGGTTCCTGGGCCGTGGGTATTGTAGTCGAGGACGATGAGCTCTGGGCCGACGTCAAGAAGGGAGAGATCAACGCCCTTTCTATGGGCGGAATTGGAGAGAGGGAGCCTGCACAGGGCATCTCAAAGGTGTGGGAAACTACCGAGAACCAGATTAGACACAGGCTCAGAGATCCTGGTGATTTCATCCAAGAATCTTTCCGCACGGTGAAAATCTCCAGCAAGAAGGGCGGAATATTCCTCGTAACCGGGAAGCTCAAAGGCGGCAGCGGCTCCATGGTCGCCCAGGCCATCCGTTTCGCGCTAAAGACTAACGACAACCCAAGCGGCTGGACCGTGGAGGAGGCTAAAGCCTGGTTCGAGGAACACAAGGACCAGTTTAAGAAGACTTGGGGCGAGGCAGAAGTATCAAAGGCAATCCTCAATGACGATCCGGGCATATTGGATCTGGATCTGGATAATGGCCTCATGCAGGCCATATACAAGGCCCTGGAAAAGTTGGGGCTCAAATCCAACAGGAGAGGAGGTGACGACATGGACGAAAAGGAAACCAGGGAGCTGATCAACAAGGTAATCGAACCCATCAAGAAAAAGGTGGATGAGATGGCGAAACCTTTGACAAAGGAGGAGATGGCTGAAGTGGTAAAAGTTGCCATAAAGCCTTTGTCTGAGCGCGTGGAGAAGCTGGAGAAGTCAACCAAGGGATCTCAGCAGGACCCGGACGACATCACCAGGGACGCGGATCTCCAAAAGATCGGGACTGAGATCGCCAAGATGGTCAACGAGGCATAGGCCCCGGAGATCATGATTACAATGAGGAGGTGAAACGTAATGACCTTAGATTTCGGAAGGACGGACACCGTCCAGACCCAGGACAATCTCATTGCAGGCCCCATGCCGAGGGCGGAGGTGGGGATCGTCCTCCAATCGGGACAAAATCTGCTCCGAGGCGCCCCGCTCGGCAGGGTCACAACGACTGGGAAATACAAGGAGTGGGACCCCAACGCCAGCGATGGATCCCAGAATTTCAGGGCCATCCTGGCAGAGGACTGCGACGCCTCGGGAGGAGACGAGAACTGTGTCGCCTACTTCTCAGGACAGTTCAACTATGACGGGATTCAGTGGGACGATGACAAGCACCAGAAAGACGACCGGCTCGATGCGATCCTGGAGGGCCAGGACAGGGGGATCTATATCCTCGGTCACGACATAGGCGTCACTGAGGCTGCATGGACATCCACATCAACCACAACCACGAGCTCGACATCCACCACGACTTCGTCCAGCTCGTCAACAACCACGACGACAGCCTAATGGCTGTTAAAGGGAAAAGACAAGGAGGTGCTGCTAAATGAGCCTTTTAAACTTCGATGAATTCAAATGGAGGGCGATGACCGCCGCCATAAATCAGATCAAGCGTGCGTCCAAACTGGTCAAGGACTTGATCTTCCCGGACGCCCCTCCGACTCCGTCAGAATATATAGACGTGGATGTGGTGATCGGCGGGAGGAAAATAGCCCCGTTTGTCTCTCCGGTACAGGGCGGTATTGTCGTCGAGAAGATGGGAAGGGAGATGAGGTCCATCAGGGTGCCGCGGATCAGGCTGAAGAAGCCCTTCACGGCAGAAGAACTCCTGACCACGAGATCTCCAGGTGCAGGCTTCTATGCGACAGGCGGGTCGGATCTCCAGGCCTATAGGAGAAAGAAAATCGGACAGGAGCTAAACGACCTCAAGAACAACCGCATCATGAACACGGTCGAGTGGATGTGCTGCCAGGCCTTGACCGGCTCCCTCATCTACGAAGGGGAAAATATCTCCTTCCAGATCGATTACCAGATGCCGTCCAGCCACAAGATCACCCTGACCAAGACGGACCTGTGGTCGGACGCGGACAATTCCGACCCGATCAGTAACCTGGACGACTGGGCAAACCTGATCATCAACGCCCTCGGCTACGGCCCTAACCTGATGATCATAGGGACGAACGTAGCCAAGGCGTTGAGGAAACACTCAGAGATAAGGGAGATCCTCGACAACAGGCGGCAGAACCTGGGTCAGTTCACCTGGAGGGCCACCTCGAATTACATCGGGAACCTGGACGGGATAGATATCTTCCGCTACGGGACCAAGTACGACGACCTCAACGACGCAGAGCAGAACTTCTGGAACCCGAACTATATCGCGCTCGTGGCAACCCAGGCCAGGTTTACCACCGAGTACGCGATGATTCTGGACCTCAAGGCAAACGCCAGGGTGGTGGACAAATACTTCTCCAAGTCCTGGGAGGAGGAAGACCCGAGCAATCTATGGATCTTGGCCGAGTCCAGGCCCTTGCCTGTATGCTGGGAGCCCGAGGCCATAGTCTATGCCAAAGTCACATAGATGATGCCTGAAGCGTATGTCTCAACCATTGACTGGGCTCTGAAGCTTTTCCTGACCGCGTTCATCGGCGGTATCGGCATATGGGCTCTCAAAGCATACATCAAGGAGCGGACGACTCTTCCCAAGGCCAAGAACGGGTTCCTGACGCTACAAGATCTCAAGGCGCACTGCTCGGCGGTCCAGGAGCAGTGCCTGGGGAATCTGATCCAGAAGATGGACGCGATTGCCCATGTGATCGACCAGCGGCTCGGCCATGGAGACAGAATGTTTAATGAGCACGCGAAGCGGTTGAGGGAAATCGAAAGAAACATGGTCAAGCTCATGGAGGACTTCAACCAGTTCGAGAAAGGGTTATGTGACCGCATAGTCGCGGTCATGGTCAAACACCAGAAACGGGAGCCTTGAGCCATGGGGTTTGCATCGCTCAACGATGTGCGGAGCATAGGCAACCTGCCTGACAGCACCAAGCTGGACGATACTGTCCTGGAGCCGCACCTGCGCTCGGCCCAGAGGCTCCTGACAAAGTGGATCGGCACGTATTCTGGGGCCACTGGAGACAAAAAAAACCGGTGCATAGAGGCCGAGGCATGCCTGACCATGTACTATGCGTTGCCAGCGCTAAACACCTTTTTCACTCAAGGCGTGACAACTCTCCAGAAGGAAATAGGCGAGATGGAGTTCCAGTTCCATTCTCCAGAAGAACTGGAGGCGATCAGGCAGGCATGGAAAGACCGCGCCATGGAAGCAGTGGCCGAGTGGATATCCGGGGGTGATCGGCATCCCATAGGGTGGTACGCGGTATGACGGCGGTAGATGACGCGATAGAGGAGCATGTCAGGGCCAAAGTCCAGGAGGCCTATCCAGACCTGGAGGAAGATCAGGTCATCGTAAAATTCCCAGAGGCCAGGGCGAATTTCACCCGGCCTCACAACATGAGGGACAACTCCGGCAAATGGGCGGTATGCGAGGAGACCGTCACCTGCATGGTCGCCATTGCATCGGAAGACAAGCTGAACCGGGCGACGCTTATCAGAAAGCTCCCAAGGAAGACATACCAGCTTGGCGGATACAAGGTCCTCCAGGAATACCAGAGGGCAGTAAATGCCGACCTGGTGGAGGTTATCAACATGAAAGGGCTGGTCTTTTACATCAGCTACACATATGTCGTTTACTCTGAATAACAAGGAGGTGTTTTAACATGCCTTTAAGTCCTCACAACACTGAATTACATGAGCTCGGACGGGGCAAGCTCTATATCGCGGAGTGGTCTGGCGGTTCGCCGGGAAGTTACGAGGAAGTCGGGAACTGCCCGCGATTCGAATTCGAGGTGACAGAAGAGAGCCTGCCGCACAAGGAAAGCCGCGGAGGAATCAGGACCCAGGACAAGATCGCAACGATTGAGGCTGGGTATACCCTTTCCTTTGACCTGGACGAGATCGCGGCGGCGAACCTGGCAAAATATGTCCGGGGAGAAGTAGACGCCTCTGACCCTTACTTGATCCATGGAGTAACCACAGAC
>JAFDHB010000230.1 GCA_019308985.1 Deltaproteobacteria bacterium
TTCCCTCTTCATAGGGACAATCACTGCAACGTGGATTTTGTGCGCGGCATGTTCCATATCCTTAACCTTTCAGTTCCCTCTTCATAGGGACAATCACTGCAACGAGTATGACTGCTCTCCCGACTGCCCCGATTATCCACTTTCAGTTCCCTCTTCATAGGGACAATCACTGCAACCTCTTATTGCTGACGTTATACTGGGTGAGAAAAAACCTTTCAGTTCCCTCTTCATAGGGACAATCACTGCAACCCGTCAAAGTCTTGTTTATCCGCTCAAAGACAGGTCTTTCAGTTCCCTCTTCATAGGGACAATCACTGCAACGTGGATGAGCGGACCCATGACGCTATTGAGGCCGGGCTTTCAGTTCCCTCTTCATAGGGACAATCACTGCAACCGTTAGGTGGTGTTATGAAGAATATAGATATAAAACTTTCAGTTCCCTCTTCATAGGGACAATCACTGCAACATTAAATTTACATAGATTTAGTATCCAAAACCGAGCTTTCAGTTCCCTCTTCATAGGGACAATCACTGCAACTTTTCGAGCATATCCGCTTCATCGCAAATAATAATCTTTCAGTTCCCTCTTCATAGGGACAATCACTGCAACCACAGTGGCTGTTGACGGAAGTGGAAACTCTAATAACTTTCAGTTCCCTCTTCATAGGGACAATCACTGCAACTGGAATAGATCCTCTTGGCCGCCTCGGGATCCTTCGCTTTCAGTTCCCTCTTCATAGGGACAATCACTGCAACACGATAACTAGTCAAAATCCCTACAAAAAGCTGGTCTTTCAGTTCCCTCTTCATAGGGACAATCACTGCAACTAAAAGAAAAATCGGGTGAAAAGATTAAAAGTCTCACTTTCAGTTCCCTCTTCATAGGGACAATCACTGCAACGCTATTTCATCCACCATGCCCCTAATTCTATCCTCCTTTCAGTTCCCTCTTCATAGGGACAATCACTGCAACTTGGAGCCTTTGGAGGAAACACAGCTCTGGATGTAAAGCTTTCAGTTCCCTCTTCATAGGGACAATCACTGCAACCGAATAAAGAACATTCGCGATCAACTGGCAAAAAAGACTTTCAGTTCCCTCTTCATAGGGACAATCACTGCAACTTTATGACAAACTGGGGATTCAGTGGAACGATTACCTTTCAGTTCCCTCTTCATAGGGACAATCACTGCAACTTTTCTTGTGGGGAGTATCTGTTAACCTGTTGACTATCTTTCAGTTCCCTCTTCATAGGGACAATCACTGCAACTGGGGAGTTGAGGAAACAGGATGCTGAGTTAAGACTCTTTCAGTTCCCTCTTCATAGGGACAATCACTGCAACTTGTTGGGTAATCTCAGGATACCTATAAGCCACCTCCCTTTCAGTTCCCTCTTCATAGGGACAATCACTGCAACAGATGGCTAATACGCGGAAATTCTAGCAGATTTTGGATAAAAAAACTCGAAAATTTTCGCAAGCGCATTTTTTGCGCGAAAGCCCGCAGGGTTTGCGAAATCACCATATATCCCGACAATAATTCTGATACTCACAGTCCACACACTTTGCCCTCCTCGAAGGGGGATCAGGGAATCTCTCCGCCCTGATCATATCCCTTATCTGCTCCAGGGTGTTAAGGCATTCAGCCTTAATTTCCTCGGTAAGGTCGAAGACAAACGCGTCTTTTTCTGGAATCAAGTAGATAAAGCCCTTCGTCACGGGACGGCGCTCCGTATCCTCCAGTATCAAGGCGTATCCGGCTAGCTGGTAAACATGGTTTTTGCGAGGAGGTTCCCGTGTAAACTTGAAATCAACCGGATAAATGGCATCGCCCGTTTCAATAGCCATATCCAGTTTGCCCGATAGCCCTAAGTCCCTGGAATGAACCCACCAGTTGAACCGCCTCTTACCCTCACTGAGGCCGTATGCGCGTAGCTTTCTCCTCTGCTCCAACTCCTCCAGGTCTTCCTGGGCCGCCTTTCCCTTTTCCATCTTATAGGTAACGGCCTTGTCCACCGGCATCACATACTGGTAATAAACCACCCTTGGGCAATACTGGTATTGTTTGACATCACTTACTCTCAGATCCAGGTTATGTTCCTTCCCCTTCATCGCCTTGCTCGATAAATTCCTTGTACTGTCTGAAATCCTTTTCACACACCGGCTGTATCAACACCTTTCCGTTGGCCCCCTCCAGGTTGTCCCTCAGTTTTATGCCCAGTTCTTCCCTTTTGTTTCGGGATAGATATCCTATGAAGCCGCTGAACTGGGTTCTCTCCAGCCCAAAGTCCTTACAAATGCGCGCCGTCCTGCTCCTCACTTTGTCGTCTTCGATATCATAGAACACATATACGACTACCTCACCCGGCCTGCCCACCAGGTCAAGGGCGTCAATCCCGGTTTTGACCATCTCCTGTTTCTTTACGATCCTGCCCATTGTCTCCTCTTGCTAACCTCGATTATTTCCTGCCTGGTTTTCAGCATTCTCACCATTTGAATGAAAAGGGCCGGTAAGCCCTCCCTTCGATGAGAAACGCTGCCAAATTCCTTGCCTGAATCTGAATTATGGACCTGATCTGGTATTTCTTGCCCTGGTATGTCTCCCTGGCCTCCAGCCTGTTAATGATCTTCTGGCTCAGGTTCTTTCTTGTTTCCGCATCCAGGAGACCGCCTTCCATGTTCATGTTTTCTCCAAGGTTAATGTATGAAATAACTGACCTGTCCACTACCGGCTGCCTGAACTCCTCCACAAGGTCGAGCACGAGTGAAGGCTTTCCAGGACGGTCCACATGAAGAAACCCGGCAAAGGGCTCCAGGCCGGCACAAACCACCGCGCCCCAAACATGGCTGTAAAGGATCCCGTACCCGTAGTTCAGCATGGCATTGACCTTGTCGGTAGCACCGCGGTGCACTCTGCCCATAAACTCGACCCTCCCCTTGATAATCTCTTGCACTCCTTCCCAGTACGCCCTGCTCGAGCTGCCTTCAAGACCCAGCAGTTCGTTACGGATTTGTTGAACAGTCTTTCCCCTGAGCTTTTTGACCTTGTCTTCACTTTCCTCCAGTAGCCTGATCTTCTCCTCCAGTACGGAGTAACGCTCAAAGTTCGATTTCTTCATATACTTCCCGAAATAGAGCAGGAGGTTTCTCTGGTTCCGGAGCTTGCCCCTTACAACGATCCGGGAAAACTCTGCGCCCCTTTCATCGTCTAGGGCCCGGAACTGCTCCCTTCTGGCCTGGATGGTGGCTGAAAGCATGGGGGATGTCAGCTTGGCAAAGGGTCGGCCATTCCCCTGGAGAAAATTAATGTGAATTCCTCGAGCGCAAAGCTCCATAATGAGATCAGAGGAAAGGGTAATTCCCCTGGAGGTCACGGTCACCTCACTCAGCCTATAGAACGGGAACTCGTAGGCAAGATCCTTTCCCTTCCGGACGATAAGCCTGTCACTCTTCTTGCTCAGGAACATGCCGAAACCGGAAAGAATGATTTGGGCCGCATCCCCTGACCTGACGAGCGTAATCTCATCGCTTATTACGAGGTCGTCCTCCAGGTCCCTGTCCACCACAATGGGGAGAGGTTTCGCCTCACCCGTAAAAAGGTCATACTGGGCAGGCGGACTTTCCTTGACCACGGAAACCTCCGCGCCCAATTGGATCACTTCAGCCATGATCGCCTCCTTTCCGGGTCCTATGCCGCCCTTGCGTGTAGACCCGCCACCTTTCATTCACTCAAGCGCTTCGGCCTCATACCGTCCCTAGCCATAAGGATAACCATTACCTTGTTCTGCTCCGAGCCTTTGATGAGGGTTAAAAATTTCCGTCCCTCGCCTCGTTTACATCAAGCAGCCGGATCAAGTCTTCAAACCAGCGTCCACAAGGAGCCTGTTCAGCAAGTCTTCCAAACCCAACTCTGAAGACCATCTTGCCAGGTAAGCATAATCGAGGGACTCACCCTGTACTTTGGCGATGTTGAGGGCATCTTCATATTGTCTTTCAGATTGCCCCAACTTGCACCACTCCAGTTTTGTTAGAATCGTATCTTCCGGAGTAGCAAACCAGCGGTCCTTCCCGAGAAAATTGATCTTACACCGCCTCTTAAACTCCTCGACGCTGAAAGCCCTGGGTTTCCTCAAAATCATGTCAATCTTGAAGCCCGTCTCCAGGTGGATGATATTGAGCATGCGGGAGCCTGCAAATGCTTCTCTTGCTGAATTAGGGTCCGCGTAGAATTCATGCCCAAGCTTATGCATCAATTGCAGAAGCCTATCAAGGTCCGTTTCTATGACAACGTCTGCATCTTGGGTGACACGAGGAACTCCATGGGCGTTACTCGCAAAGGAACCTGCGACCATGAAAGGTATGCCGAGTTCGTCCAGGCAATCCAACACTATCTGCAGGGATTCTTCAGGAATCATGCTCCAAGCTCCATTGCCTCAGGGTAGGCTGCTGCAAACACGGCATCGCCAAGTATAAGCCTTATAGTCGCCAGCCTCACCTGATCATCACTGTATTCAGGGTGCCTCATGCGAACTCCAGCAGCGAGAAGTCTCCTGGAAGTCTGTGCCAGGCTGACGGAGTTGATCAGGCGCTTTTCCGGCCCCATCTTACGGAAAATCTCGATCTGTTTTTTTTCGGCCTCAACCGTGGTATCTGTCCTGACCATTCCTAAATACTGCTCCTTTCTTCGGTCGTGTCAGGCTTCCCTACCTCATACCACCCCTGGCCAAAGGCTGCGGCCTTTCCCACATGCAAGTACTGTCCAAGCCAGAGGAAAGGCCAGAACTCCTTGAGTTCCCCTTCGTATATCGCCTCGCCCACATAGCCTTTGAGGTTGTGGGTGATGTCCCG
>JAFDHB010000048.1 GCA_019308985.1 Deltaproteobacteria bacterium
GGCAAAACTCAGAATTGCAAACCCTTTTTGATCTTTTCTATTCACCTTTTTAGTGAATTGATTTTCAAGGGTAGGGGAGCCTTTAGGCCTACAAGTAGCCAATATTATGAAGAACTTGGGATCGTAAACGATCCCCTACCCAAGAGCCTTGCGAAATTCGGGTTCAATGGTTGTTAATTGTTTTTTCTACAACCTTGTCCGGGGTAAGATATCATCTTAGGTCGTTGGCTTTCGAAACCTATAACCAATAACGATTAACAAATAATGGCTGACCGAGTTTCCGCACTATTTGGGGAAAGCCTATAGCCCATGGAAATACTGATATACGGCCTGTTCAACAGCATTGCCCTGGCCCTTATGGCCCTGGGATTCGCGCTGGTCTATGGGACCAGCAGGTTGCCCAACTTTGCCCATGGCGCACTCTACGTGGTCTGCGGGTTTATCACCTGGAGTTTACTTCGGGGCCTCGGTTTGAACTACGCCCTGAGCATAATCCTGGCGATGATTACAACCGGACTGGTCGGCTCCCTCATCTACAGGCTCATCCTGATAAGGGTCAGGGGTATGGCCATCTCTGAGATAATCGCTTCTTACGCCATCGGGCTGGCCATCCTGGAGGGTTTCAGGTGGGGGGGGTTCAAGGGTACGTCCTATACCCTGCCCCCTTTCATGGAGGGGACCATGTTCATCGCCGGGGTCCCTATAGATATGCATCGCGTACTGGTAATAGTCATAGGTGCCGCAGTAGTGGGCCTTCTCTGGCTCTTTACCCACCACACCCGCATCGGCCTGGCCTTACAGGGCATGGCCCAGGACGAGAGGGCGGCGTTGATGCTGGGGATTGATTCCGATTTCATGGCCGTAGTGGCCATGGCCTTCGGATCCACCCTCGCAGGCATGAGTGCGGTCCTGCTGTTGCCCCTGGGGAACATCGTGGTAGAGGCGGGATACAACGTACTGGTTCTTGCCATTGCCGTATGTATCGTAGGAGGGCTGGGGAGCTGGTTCGGGGCGGTGTTGGCTGCATTCATCATAGGTTTTGCCCAGATCCTGACCGTGGTTTACCTTGGGACCCATTTCCAGATGGTAGTCGCCCTCCTAGCCATAATACTGACCCTCATCCTGAGACCTTCAGGCCTCTTTGGTCGTCAGAAGGAGCTTGAAGAAAGGGTATGACAATTGAACCAGGAGCTTAGGCGGAGAGAAAGGCTGGATCGAGGTATAAAGGTTCGCACCGAGGGCATCTATTCTCTCATGTCATGGCGGGAGCTGTCCTACCTGACGTTGCCCAGGGCGATCCTGATAGTCGGGATGTTGCTGTTGCCTCTCGTCCTGACGAGCCAGTACTGGCAAAGGGTGGTCTCAATCGTCTGTATCTACGCCCTCTTGGCCCTCAGCTTTGATTTCCTGGCCCATTTTGTCGGTCTGGTCTGCCTTGGCGGGGCTTTTTTTATCGGCACCGGGAGCTATCTGGCAGCTATCCTGAATACATCCTTGGGCCTTTCACCCCTGATCACCATCCCCCTCGCCAGCTTGGGGGGAGCGATCCTCTGCACCCTGCTACTCTTTCCATGTCTCCCCCTAAGGGGTGTATACTTTGCTATCGTGACACTCATGTATCCCCTGATATTTGCGCGAATAATCGAGGCCTTGAACATCTTCGGCGGTACGGACGGCATCGTAGGGGTGGCCAGTTTCCCGAACCCGTGGGTCGAACGATATTTCATGCTCTCCGTGGTCTTGCTGTGCCTTTTTGGAATGAGGCGACTCGTCAATATGGACGTTGGGCTTGTCTTTAGGGGCATTAAAGACAATGATCAAGCGGTAAGGGCTTCGGGCATCAGCATAACCCTTTTCAAGGCAGTGGCAGTGCTTATATCGTCTTTCATGGGGTGCCTGGGCGGGACTTCTCTGGCACACATATACATGTGGGCGGGCATGTCTCAATTCGCCCTGGATTTTTCCATACTCCCCATAGCGGCGACCGTTATCGGCGGCGGTGGGACGCTGGTAGGTGCCGTGCTTGGGTGCTTCATCCTGGTCCCCATTTCCGAAATGTTGAGGGCCTTCGGAACATTGCGCATTGTATTCTATTCCCTGATTCTGGTTGCGTTCATCGTGTTCAGGAGCGAAGGAATCATGGTATATGGTCAACGGAAGTATCACCAGTTTGAGAGGTGGATAAAGGTGTGAATATGGAATCTATCCTTGAGGTAAGAGAGGCGACCAAGGCCTTTGGCGGGATTCTGGCCCTGAACAAGGTAAGCTTCCGGGTCGAGGAGGGCGAGATAATCGGTATCATCGGCCCGAACGGATCTGGGAAGACAACTCTGATCAACTGTATTACCGGGTTTTTGAAGATGACCAGCGGCAAGGTCCTTTTCAGGGGCAAAGACATAAGCGGGAAGCCGGCCCACAAGATAGCGGATATGGGCATAACCAGGACCTTCCAGATCATGCGACCCTATTACAGCCTTCCAGCCTATAAGAACCTTGTGGTCCCCCTCTTCTCGCCACGGGCCAGAAGAAAGGGGGGCTGGAGAGGGGGCGGCAAATTGGGAGACAGAAACACCGTGGGGATTGATATACTGGAAGAGATAGGCTTTGAGCGGGATTCCTTTGTGCCCTACAAGACGGCTTCCACCCTGCCCACGGGCTACCTGAAGCGCCTGGAGTTGGCCCGGTGTCTCGCCCTCAGGCCGGAGATGATATTGTGCGACGAAGTGTTCTCCGGGCTGAGCATGAGCGAGATAGCCAGCATGGTCCCGTTGATAGAAAAACTCCAGATGGAAGGCATCACCCTGGTCATGATAGAACACCGCCTTAGGGAGCTGTTCCAGGTGGCAGGGAGGATCATGGTCCTCAACTTCGGCGAGAAGATCATGGAGGGGACCCCTGAAGAGATCATGGCGGACGAGCGGGTAAAAGAAGCCTACTTCGGCTCCCAGGAGGTGGAGGAGGTCATGACCTATGCTTGAAGCAGACAGCCTCATGGTCTTCTACGAGAACATGCTTGCCCTCAACAATGTGAGCCTGAGATGCGGCGAAAACCAGATCGTGGGGGTATTCGGGGCCAACAGCGCCGGGAAATCCACCCTTATGTATACACTTTCGGGTATCATGGAGGATATTCGCAGAAAGGAGGAGATGGTCGGGGGAGAGCGGATCACGGTGCTGGGAAAGATCAGGTATGACGGGCAGGACATCATGGAGTTGAAACCAAGCAAGCGCGCGAAAATGGGCATTATCCTGTGCCCTGAGAGGCGGAGGATATTTCCGGAGAGCACGGTGGTTGAAAATCTCCGCATAGGAGGCTTTCTTGCGTCCCCTGCCCAGGCAAGGGAGACAATGGAGTATATCTTCCGGATCTTCCCGGCCCTGGAAAAGCTCAAGAAACGGGTGGGAGGGTTCCTCAGCGGCGGGGAGCAACAGATGCTGGCCATCGGGAGGGCCCTTATGGCACAACCCCGATTGCTCCTCTTGGACGAACCGTTACTCGGATTGAGTCCCTTGATCCAGGCCATGCTCATGAGGTCTACCAGGGAGATCAGGGAGGAAAAGAAGATTTCCATCCTTATCACCGAGCAGTACGCAAGACCGGTAATGCCCATCATAGATTACGGCTTCATACTGGAAAACGGTGCAACGGTACTGGAAGGAACCAGGGATGACCTGATGAACAACCCGGATGTCCGCTCCGCCTACTTTGGGATATGATGGCAACCGGCATTCCACACTCTCTCTGGTCGAAGATAGCTGAAATGAAGACTTGGGAAAAAGGGCGTGAATGAGAAGCAAAACCATATCCTGGAAAGTGAACTGATCTTCACGCGGTTCGACCGCATGAGCGAACTCTACCCGGGCAACACGGCCATGGTGTATCTCGGCGAGCGGTTTTCCTATGCCCGCTTGAGGGACCTGAGCGAGAGGTTTGCAGGCTCTCTTCTGGACTTGGGAGTCGGCAAGGGTGACCGGGTCATGATCTATATTTCCAACTGCATCCAGTGGGTGATCGCGTTTCTCGCCGTGCAAAAGATCGGGGCGGCCATCGTGCCTGTCTCACCCATCTACACCTCCCACGAGATAGAGTACATGGTCAATGACTCTGGCTCAGAGACCATTATCTGCCTTGACACCAACTTCGGGTACGTCAAGGAGGTATGGGCCCGCACTCCTCTCAAGAGGGTCATTGTGACAAACCTGGTGGACCTGTTACCTGCCTGGAAACAGACCCTGGGGACTCTCTTTGATAAGTTTCCTCAAGGTAAAGTCGAGAAGGACAAGGGAGTCTATTTTTTCAAGCCCCTTCTGAGGCATGAACCTTACAGGGAAAAGGTTGATATTGATCCTTACAGGGATCTGGCCTATATCCTTTATACGGGCGGCACCACCGGGTTTCCAAAGGGCGTGCCCGGCAACCATATAGGAATGACGTCCTACGTAAACGACGTAACGGAAGATGTGGCGGGGGACCACTTGAAAGAGGGCGGAGATGTTTACATTGCGGTCAATCCCCTTTTCCATATAATGGCCCTGGGGTTTTTCATGGCCATCGGGCTCAATAAGGCCAACACCACGCTGCTCATGCCCTTTCCCCAGACGGATGCCATCCTTGAGACCATTCAACGTTACAGGGCACGCTGGCTGCTGGGTGTGCCGGCCCTTTACAGGATGATCCTTGAAAATGATCGGCTGGATCGCTATGACCTCAGTTCCCTTACTTACTGCTACTGCGGCGGAGACGTCCTCCCGGTGGAGGTCTTCAATCGGTGGCGGGAGCGCTTCGGGATACCCATTTACCAGGTGTACGGATCAACAGAGGCGGGCCATGTCACCTACAGCCCTATTACCGGTGAACCGAGCCCGACCACCATAGGGAAGCCACTGAAGAGCAGGGAGTGCATTGTCGTGGATCCCGAGACCCTGGAACCCGTGCCTCAAGGGGAGAGCGGTGAGCTCCTCGTTACCTCGCCTTACACATTGAAAGAGTACTGGAACAAGCCGGAAGAGACCCGGCGATCATATGTGGAGATCAATGGCAAGGTCTATTACAGGATGGGCGATTTCGTTCGACAGGAAGAGGACGGTGAATTGACCTATGTGGAGCGTTCGGCAGACATCATCAAGCACAAGGGGTACAGGATATCGGCCTCTGAGGTGGAGGCGGTACTTCAGGATCACCCCACGGTTATAGGGGCTTGTGTGGTGGGCGTGCCGGATGAGCGGGTGGGAGAAAGGGTGAAGGCGATCGTGGTGTTGAAGGAGGACGCGAGGGGTGTGGGCGGTGCCGACCTCCTCAAGTGGTGTAGGGAACGCCTGGCCTCCTACAAGGTGCCCAGCTACATCGAGTTTCGTGACATGCTGCCAAAGTCCAAGGTGGGAAAACTCCTCAGGCGTGAGATCCGTGAAGAGGAGCGCCGCCGAATCAGCAAGTGATCCTTCCGGAACCTATCCCTTGAAAATTGCAAATGAAATCCTGTCAAGGGTTGATCCCCTTCATGTCCATGATTATTGTAATAATACCGCAACGTTATCCCATCACCATCGCTTTGCAGAAAGGAGGAGGATAACTATGGCGAGGATCACGATAGAAGACTGTCTCAGAAAAGTCAGTAACCGCTTCATGTTGATCCACATGGCGACCAAGCGGGTCCTGCAACTGAAAAAGGGGGCGACTCCTCTTGTCCCCTCCAAGAACAAAGAGGTAGTTACGGCCCTGAGAGAGATCGCCGCCGGGAAAGTGTGCCTGGCCGAGAAATGATGGGAATCCACAGTCATGTCCTGGATAAGGTGCATGTCCATGCCTTCAAGTAACTCCGCCCATGGCGAGAAGATCCTTTAGACGTCTCTGGCCCCTTTGGATCAACCTTCCAAGAATCTGTTGAAAGATCATGGCGGTGGTCAGGGCGTCGCCCTCCGCAGTATGCCTCCCAGGTGTCGTGAGATTGAAATGCCGGGCTGCATCCTCCAGGCCGTGATCGCCGACGAACCGGTATGAGTAAGCCTTGAGATGAGTGGGAAAGACAACTTTGTGATAAAGGCGTTTTGTATCAAGGACCAGGTTCTGGAGGGGAAACCCGAACTGATCCTTCATATATACGTTAAGGAAATGAACATCAAACCTGACATGGTATCCGACGAGTATATCAACGCCCAGGTAAGCCAGAAACCTCTCGAATACGTCACTCAGGGGTGGAGCCTCGGCTACCATGGACGGGACAATACCATGGATCTTTATGGAGGACGGAGGGATGTCCCTGCCGGGATTGACGAGCGTGCTAAACATATCACCCAAGCGAATCCTGCCGTCGATTATGCGGCATGCGGCCACACTGACCACGCGATCGCGGGAGAGGTTCAGACCCGTTGTCTCCAGGTCAAAGACTACGTAACGTTGTTTTATGATGTCTTGATTCAGGTCCAGGTGATCCAGGGTCAAGAGGTTTTGTCGGGCGGGAGGGGGGAGGTCTTTGCCGCGAGTGCGGAGCCGAATCCATCGATTACGCAGGCGGGCAAACAGCAGAGACACCGTCAGATACCCACCACTTTTGTATGGTAATGAAATTCGATGAGTTCCTGTAGGCGGCTGATAACCGTGAAGCTCTCCTTGAGCATCTTTCTCTGGAGGTTGTTGAGGTCTTGAGGGTCCAAATAGTTGTCCGGTTCTTCACCCTTGGCCAAGGCGTCCAAGTGGTTGCTGATCTGGAGGTACACGATGAATTCATAGGCCTCGCAAAGATCTGAGTAAAGTTCCCTATCCAGGACTCCTTTCCGGTGGATCTCTGCCAGACGCTCGAGGGTGTTCTGGGCCTTGATCCCATGATCAAGGCTGAGTAGCCGCGCTGCGTCTACTATAGGAGAGAGGCCTTTCCTCTTCAAATCTATCTTGTTCTTGTGCTCTCCGGACTTTTCCACCACGAACCTCTTAAGCAGGCTCAAGGGTGGCCTGTTGTAAAGGGCGATCCTGGCCATATGGCGAATGAATAACTTGTGCCGACGGATTGATTCCAGCAAACGATTTTGCAGCATATAGGGAAATTGGGTACCAGCGTATATGGGACGGAAATCAAAGAAGATGGCCGCCATGAGGAGTGTCTCGGGGTTCGGTTCAATTATCCAGCCGAGATATTTATCCTGCCACCATTCCTCGGATTGGCACCACTTTGGGTTGGATGCCATGATGCCGCCGGGGCAGCGGGGGATGCCGGAGCGAACAAGGGACTCAACCACTAGTTCGGCGAACTTCAGAAACCACGCCTTGAGTGCGGCCTCATCTCGGCCCCCGTCAAGGGCAAAAAACAGGGCGTTGTCCTGGTCGGTGTGAAGGGTCTGCTCTCTTCGCCCCTCACTGCCAAAGGCGATCCAGCTGTATGGTGAAGGCGCTTTGCCGAACCCGTCTTTTTCCATGCTTTCCTCTGCAAGGCTGAGGATACGAAGGGCAAGACGATCGTTTAGTTCGGTGACCATTGCCACCAGGTGTTTCACAGGACCTCCCTGGCGCAGCATCATCTCGAGGACTCTATCGATCTTGGGGCGCATGCTGGTCAGATTCTCCAGTGACGTGGCCCTTTCTATCTCACCTATCACCTGGACCGGAGAACTACCTGATTCCATTTGGAGATCGTGTTCGCTGATGATGCCCACTATCCGGTCGTCACCCATGACCACCAAGAGCCTTACACCATGATGGCTCATGGAAAGGAGGGCGTCAAAGGCATGGGCTTCAGGGGAGATGGTCTTTACCGGATGACTCATTATCTCCGTGACCGGGATATCCGGGTCGAGGTTGCCTGCCAGGACCTTGGACCGCAAATCATTATCAGTCACGATACCCAAGGGGTGAAGACCATTTCCAGAGACGACTATGGAGCTGACGCCACGCTGGGTCATCAGTTTGGCCGCAGTGCGGACCGAGACGTCGGGTGGACAGGTCAGGACTTCTCTTTGCATCAAGTCCGAGACCCTCTTGCCGGCCAGGAAGACGTCCAGGTTGAAAGCGCACTCGCCCAAGGGATGGTGGGTCTGGAAGGCCCAAGACTGACGTATGGCCTCGACGGTCCTTGCCATGGAAAAACTGAAAAACCTCTTGAACAAAGGGTACTTTGAAGCCAGCCGTTTCAGTTCATCTCCGGGAATCATCAGCGCTATTAGGTCTTCCTCGGCGCTTATGTCGAAGGTAGCAGCCTTATCCTCAAGGACACTGCCGGCGCCGAAATAATCTCCTTCACCCCGGATGTCCACCAAGAGCTCTTTTCCGTTTTCATCCACGAGGCTGACACGGGCGGCTCCCCGTTGAATGACGTAAAGGTGTTGATGAGCCGGTTCACCTCTGTTCACAATGCGTTGGCCTTTTGGGAAGAACGCTATTTCAATGCTGGAGACCAGGTGCTGAAGCTCTTCTGCTCCCAGAATATCGAAGGGGGGTACGGCCCGCAGAAATTCGTAAGCCTGGGGAGGGGCTACTGTCGGACCCGGCACGGTAGTATTCTGTGAATTCATGGCATTCTCCGTTCCACGTTGAAACTGTCCACAAGAGCGCTCATAGTGATCCTTCTCTTAAGGGAGCGAGATGCATCAGGCGAGTCCCCACCAGAGGGGCTCAAGGGCAAATTTGTTATTCTCATTCAAATATCATTAACAAGGGAGCTACCGGATGTCAACGGGCTTGACCGAAGGGATTCAGGCATCCGGCTACGGCAGGCAACGTCAGGGATGGCGGCAGATTGGCCCTAAGTGTATGATCCATGAGGACGCGAGCCTTTATCTTGTTGTATTATTTCGTGATATCATATAGATATAAGGACATTTGTCAGGCACTATTTTCTGGCGGCATATCGGGTATGGTATGAATCCCACCTATTGGTTATACAGGTTATTGGCCTCCGGGGTATTCCTGGCCGGATTTCCTCCTTTCCTGGTTTATACCCGGCTGTCCGGACGTCATCAACAGGGATTGAAGGAGCGAGTGGGTATCATCCCCCGGGCGGTTTCCCGAGATACCGAGGGCACTCCGCGCATCTGGATACATGCGGTTTCCCTGGGCGAGGTGAAGGCGGCAATTCCTGTCACCAAGGCCCTGCGAGAGATTCTCCCGGATTGTTCCATCCTTTTGTCCACTACGACCGAGCATGGCCGTTCCCTCGCCGCAAAGAGCCTGAGAGATATCCCCGTATTTTATGCCCCCATTGACGTGAGTTTCTCGGTAAGAAAGGCCCTTTCCCGTGCGAGGCCGGATGTCATGGTGTTTATGGAAACAGAGCTGTGGCCCCTATGGATCTGGGAGGCAAACTCAAGGGGCATCAAGACCGCCCTGATCAACGGGCGTATTTCTCCAAGGGCCATTGGCACATATCTCAAGTTCAGAGCCCTGTTCCGGGACGTCCTGGGGAAGATAGATGCCTTCAGCATGATCTCCGATCAAGATGCAAACCGAATAGTAAGTCTGGGAGCAGACCCAAAGAATGTAATCGTAAACGGGAATTCAAAATATGAGTTGGTGATTGACATGGCTCACCCGGAAATAGAGCAGGAGATGCGAACCCTATTGAACTTGCGAGGGTCTCAGAAAGTCTTCATCGCCGGAAGCATCCGCAAGGGAGAGGCCAAATTTATCCTGGAAGTGTATGAAGCATTATCCAAGAAGTTTCCCAACATGGTACTGGCCATAGCCCCAAGACATATCAAGAGAACACGGCTTATTGAGGACGCCTTGAAGTCCAGGGGAATAAGATATCAATTAAGGACGGACCTTGAGAAGCCCGGGACCAAGAGAACCGAACCCGTTGTGATAATCAACAATTTCGGGGAACTGTTCAAGCTTTACAGTGTGGGGGATATCATTTTCTGCGGTGGCAGTCTCATCCCGGTCGGGGGACAAAATCCTCTGGAAGCGGCGGTATGGGGCAAAGTCGTGTTCTATGGTCCTTCAATGGAAGACTTTTTGGACGCAAAGGCCATGCTCGAAGCCGTAAAGGCCGGGATAATGGTATCCAAGCCCGAAGAATTCTGTGAGAAGGCCTCGTGGCTGTTGGACCATCCTGAAATCAACGCAAGAAGGGGAACTCTGGCCAGGGAAGCCATCGCTCGCAACCAGGGGGCGGCTCGACGCCACGCCGGAATCGTGGCTGATTTGCTGAGAGATCATGGCCTGGAGGTATAATCCCAAAATGGAAGAGGTCGAACCTATGTTGAAGGATCTGAAGTCAAGCCGAGAGAAATTTCGTGTGCTTTTTGAACCCCGGACCCTTGCGGTAATAGGGATATCCTTGATCAACGACCGCCATCCTGCCAATGTCATATTCAACAAGAACCACCTTCGTTATCCCGTCAAGGTGTTTGGTGTAAATGAGAAGGGAGGGCGTTATCAGGGAGAGAAGATATACAGGAGCGTATTGGATATTCCTGAAAAGGTTGACCTTGCAGTCATAGTAGTGAGGGCTGAACATGTCCCGGGGGTCCTCAGGGAGTGCATTGAGGCGGGGGCCGGAGGAGCAGTGATAATATCCGGTGGTTTCGCCGAAGTCGGACGGTCGGATCTTCAAGATCGCATTACCCAAACGGCAAGGGATGCCGAATTCCCATTCATCGGTCCGAACTGTATAGGGATCTTTTCACCGTCTTACCTGGACACTTTTTTTATTCCCAGCGAGCGCATGGTCCTGCCCGTGCCTGGGAATGTAGCCATCGTGAGTCAAAGCGGAGGAATCCTGGCTGATCAGATGGTCAAGTTTGCCGGGGAGGGCGTTGGTCTTTCCAGGGCGATCAGTATTGGAAACAAGGCCCTGATCAATGAGCTTGATTTGCTGGAAATCCTGATAGGGGACTCCCGGACAAGGGTGATAGCCTTCTACATAGAAGGGTTCGGCAAGAACGAGGGACGACAATTTGTGTTGGCCGCCAAGGAGAGCCCCAAGCCCATCATCGTCCTTAAGGCAGGAAAGAGTCCCGGCGGAGTAAGGGCCGTGGCAAGCCATACGGCATCCATGGCCGGGGACTACAGGACCTTTTCCCAGGCGCTTTCTCAGTTCGGCATTGTAGAGGCAAGGAACGAATTGGAGCTGGTATCCTTTTGCGAATCCCTCAGTTGCTATGGCACGTCCATTGAAGGGAATGTGGGAATTGTTACGGGCAGCGGCGGACATGGGGCCCTTGCCGTCGATGTTTGCACTGATCACGGTCTCCGTGTTCCCGAGCTTTCTGAACCGGTCCAGGAGGAAATACGTGAGAGGCTTTCACCCAGCGTACGGGCGATTACATCTCTGAAAAACCCTATTGACCTGACAGGTAGTGCCCGAGATGACGATTTCGTCGCTGCAGTTGACGCCCTCGTCAAGACCCCGGAAATTGATTGCGTTATTCTTTTACTTCTTCCATACCTTCCTGGGATAAGCTCAGACATCGGGGCCAGGTTGAGCCAGATCTATCTCCAGTCGGGGAAACCGTTGATAGCCTATGTCCCGCACGTTGAAAAGTACGGGATGCTCGTGGAAGGATTCGAGCTGAACGGTGTGCCCGTGTCCCATTCCATTGAAGGAGCCATTCTCATGGCGGAAGGCATGAGGAGATGCAGGCCGTGCCAATAAGGGAGATCCGTGATGCGTTTTCGGACAAAAAATCCTTAGTTATCAGTTACCTTGGTTAATAACGATTCCCATGGGAGTGGAGCCTTATGAACGGATGGAATTTTTTCAATCAACTGGGTATTGAACTGGAAAAGCTGGTGACAGGGACCGAATCCTGGCGCTTTGGGGTGTCTCTGACCTTCCTGGTGGCGGGATTCATCCTGGTGGAAATATCCTGGAGACGACTTAACAGGTATGCTCGAAAAAGGTTCGAGAAGAAGGGAGTGGATCCCAGGCTGGTGAACCTGGTAAGTTTCTTGCCTTCCTTCCGGCTTGCCATAATTGCCCTGTTTCTCAGATTACTGGAACTGATCCTGGTCGTATCGCCCCAGTTACTCGTCCTGCTTCGTCTGCTGGGCGCCGTTATCCTGGCTATGGCTGTAATAATGTTCCTCTTTTCCCTGGTGGCAGTATTGGATGCATTGAGGATCACGTTGCCTGAGAATATCCGGAAGGCGGTCCCGGAAGACACCGTTGCCAAGGTTAAGGGCAGCATAAGGATGGGAATACTATGCGTGGCTGCCGTGGGTTTTGTCTATACCCAGAAGCAAGTGTTACCCGAATGGCTGTGGAAGTACGCCTGGTGGCGTTACCTGATGATGCTCGTGGTAGTGGTGGTGATTTACACGATAGGAAAGCTCCTTGTAAGGTCTTTGACGGGTATGGCTTCGTTCCTGAAAGATTCACAGGAAAAGGTGAGGCTTCGCCTCGTGGTCGAGTCATCCGTTTGGCCGGTGCGTCTGATCCTGGCCACGATAGTGCTACACGCGGCCAGGGAGATATTCCTTCTGGACGAGTTGGTGGGCCGTCTCGTGGAAATGGGCGTTGGTGTCTTAGGCACCCTTGCCGTGGTACTCTTTGTATACCGGTTGCTGGACGTGCTGGAGTATGAGCTGGCCAAGTACGCGGAAAGGGAGGAGACCCCCGTTGACAGGACCTTTGTCCAGATGGTAAGGCTCTTTGCTCGGGTAATAGTGGTCGTAGTAGGAAGCGTCTACCTGATCAGGGCGGTTTCAGGGAGACCCCTCAGCACCCTTATCGCAGGGCTTGGTATCGGCGGCTTGGCAGTAGCGCTTGCATCACAGGACACACTCAAGAATTTTTTCGGGAGCATCATGATCATGCTGGATAAGCCCTTCAGCGTGGGGCAAAGGGTGACGGTAGAAGGCCATGATGGTACGGTAGAAAGCATAGGCTTTCGATCAACCAGGATCAGGACATTGAGCGGACACCTTGTGACAATACCAAATGAAAAGATGGCCAGTGCCAGTATTGAGAACATCGGGAGGCGGCCCTCCATAAGGCGGGTTTCGAACATTACCATCACCTATGATACACCGCCTGAGAAGGTGCAGAGGGCGGTTGAGATCATAAAGGAGATCCTGAAGGATCACGAAGGCATGCATCCGGACTACCCGCCTCGGGTGTATTTCAACGAATTCAATGATACCTCTTTGAATATTTTGATGATATACTGGTACCATCCACCCAAGTACTGGGACTTCCTTGCCTTGAACGAGAAGATAAATATGCAGATTATGAGGGCATTTGAGGAGGAGGGGATCGAATTCGCATTCCCGACGGTGACTAATTATCTGGCCCATGATGAGCGACGACCCCTGCGCATTACCCTTGAGGGTCTCCCAGATGATAAGGATATACCTTAAAGACAATTTTTTGGGACATTGCCGGACCTATTAGCCCCATTGTTCCAGGATCAGAGAGCGACATTGCTCGTAGCTTGGAGGAGGAAGAAGATGCAGGACAGATCGGCGAGCAGCAAGAAGTCATTAGTTACCTTCAAGAACATTGTTTTTGTTATCTTGATTATATTGGTTATCATCTTTATTATCCAGAATACTCAGCCCGTAGAAGTGAAGTTCTTGCCCTGGAAGCTGTCATTGCCCTCTGCGGTCATACTGCTCGGGACATTCCTGGTCGGGCTTATTGTCGGTTGGTTGGCCAGGAGGGTAAGGCCCAGGAAACAAGCATGATACCGGGCGCGCCCCTGGGGGCCGGAACAGAAAAGAAAAGGCCGGAAGAAAATGCTCGCGGGATTTCCTATGGCTATTACTCTTCCCCAAAGAAATCCGTGAGCAAAAACCTCAGCTTTCTCTTGAGGTTTTCGTAAGAATAGAACCGCTTTGCCAGCTTGTAGTTATGTTCGGCCATTATTTCCACCTTCTCAACCGTGGCTCCACAGACCACTTTGTCGGCAGCCTCATAATAGATGTAGAAGGTGCCACCTATCTCGCATATATTCGTTGCGAATACCACTTCGTTGACCTCCCCGTGGAGTTCGTAGTCGAGTTCGGGCTCCAGTACAGGTTCAGGGTGCCTGAATATCTTCTGCAACGGTAATGAATCACGTGCCGGACCTGAGACTAGGCCGGCCATCCCAGCTCAATGAAGAAATCTATGAAGAGCTTTGCGATAATCTCAGGGGAGTTCATCTGGACGAATCCGTCTGCCGCATCCAGGACTCTCTCCCTCATGGCCTCGTTCTCGCACAGTTCCTTCAGCATATCATTGAGTTCTGAAACATCATTATAGTGTAAGAGGTCGTTTCTCAGGGGTGTGAAGTAATCGGAACCATTCGGTACAAAGATAGGGCACCCGGCCCCAAAGGCCTGGAAGGCCGTAGAGGAGACCACCTCAAGATAGAGGCTCTGAAACTTATGCAGTATAAGGCAGTCAGAAGCAAAGAGGTAGCCATCAAACCTCTCTTCGGAAAGGACCGTTTCCTCTCTGATGATCATCCAGGGGGGTGGGGCATCCTTTTCCACCATCTGGTATCCCGGCGGGACCACGTATAACAGCACGGTGTCCTTTTTGAGATCGTCCCTCAGGTCCCTGAGGAAGGGTGAGTAACCCCTGTGACAGAAGTTATAGACTATGTGCTTATCCAGGGGAAAGGGATGAGCTTGGCATGGGGGTAGACCTCGTGCAGGAAGTTCTGCTTTTCGTCAAAGTATACGACCCCGTCCCAGTCGAATTGGTAGAACCAGGGCTCCTTCGGGAGCTGGTTTTCGTGGACCACGTGAACCGTCCTTGACTTGTGTTTGAGCAAGGGAAATACCTTGGACAGGCTTTTTTCAGGCAGCATCCTCAGGTCTTGCACCACGAGTACGTCGAAATGGGTTCTCAGCAGTGGCCGGGGATCGAGAAAATTGGTCCTCTGTGTGCCGAAGCACCTTATGACATAATCCTCATCGTCCTTGGTAAAGCCCTCACCGTGGTAATCATTGGTTATGTGCGAGAATATTGTCACATCGTGTCCCATCCTTTTCCATGCCCTACCTATCGGCTCTGCGTGCACTGCAACCCCTGAATCCGTGTTCCAAGCGGTCATCATTGCGATGTGCATAAGTCACCTCCTCATCCTCCAATTTTGATGGCTTGGTAAAAAGTCCAATTTCTGCGTTGCGCTTCATCTCGTTGTGACTGGGGCGTACGCTAAGTACGCCTCATCACACGAGATTCGCGCGCTCCCGCAACCGGGATTTCGCAAGCTCAACTTGAAGACTTACTTGAAGCTTCTTACTTTTCCATTCCAATCCGTCAAGCAGCCATCCGGGGCATTTCCTCCCGCCTCCCGATGCCCGGCTCGTATACATCTCCCAGGCTCCAGGACCGGGCCCCAGGTTGAACGATCCTGCCCCTATCAAGGGCTGGTAGGGATTTACCCATTGATAGCGCATCCCGGATCAAGAGGTGTTTTTGCGCCTGCTTTGAGAAGGAATAGGTCATGGCATTGGACCGGCTTTTCTCTTCAACCTCCCTCCTGAGACCGGGCTCCAGGGCCATTTCTGTTATCCTTTCGGCGAGTTCCTCTAGGGAGTTGGCCGCGGGCAGACCTGACAGCCTTAACGTCTCTCCCACTCCTTCACGGTCCCTGCCCGCAATAATGACGCCCGTGCCCTGGGCATGGGCCAACCGTCCTGACTGGGTCGCGTTGCTACACCAAAAAACCGCGAAGTCAAGGGCCTTGAGGGCGATAGGGAAAATCTCTTCCGGGATAAACAGCTCGAAAAAGAAATTCCTCTCGCCGTCATGGACCATTCTCAAGCTTTCCAGGACGGCCAGTCTCTTGGAAGAGGTGTTATCCCTGGTCTTCTGAACAATTCCGGCATAGATGGTGATGACCCTGTGTTTCGGCAGCTTGGACTGAACCATTTCGCCGAGTCTGTAAAGGGCAAGGGGATCTTTATCAGTCGTGATGAAACCATAGTTGCCCAACAGGAGGACATCCCGGGAAGATAGACCCTTTTCCCACAACCTTTTCAACTGCTCCTTCTGGTAACCAGGGACCTGGGCTTTGTTTATGAGAAAGGAAACGAATCTCTCCCTTGCCTCAAACTGGTCCAGGGGGGGATACAGGTGCACTCCATGTCTCAGCACCACCATTTTGTCGACATATTCCGGGAATGCAGCTGCCGCGGCTTGGTAGGTCCCGTCTGTAAAAAGAGTCAAGGCGTCAACCAGGGGGAGCATCTCCCGAAGTAGATCTTCTTCAATCTTACACATGCCCCATGATGTCTCCTGGGATTGAAAGTGCACCGTGTGCAGAGTGGCTACGACCTTGTTCCCCCTCCTCTTAGCCACCCTTACGAGGTCCAAAAAATAGTCGTTTGTGTCGCCCCACATGCCGAAGGCGTGTTGAAACCAGAGAAGCTCGTCCCTGGAGGGTGAAGGAAGGCAAAGGTTGGAAAATGACAGAAAGTGATCCACTCGCTTCCTCATATCCCGTCCCACCTGTTCATCTGACACGGAAAACTGGTTCAAGTCGAAAGATATGACCCTCCACTTATCCAGGGGAAGGCGTTCAACGATATATTTGGTGTAGGTTCCAATGCCGCATATTATGGGCGGAAATGTAGAAACGAAGGATATCATCGTTATCCACACCTCCTTTCAGGCCAAGTTCCTTGCGTCCGGCTGTGTTTTGATCCCAAGAATCGGGCGAGGATCAAGGTAAGGTTGCTCAGCATTTGATGTGGTAAAGCAACGTATGACGTAGTCCTCGTCCTTTTCCACGAACGCAGTCCCGTGGAAATCCTTTGGAAAAAAGGAGAACACCTTGAGATGATGTCCCATCTTGACCCATTCCCTGCCAATCAGCTCGGCATAGGTTGAGGCCCCGGAGTCTTCATTCCACGCCGACATCATGGCGATCCTCATGTCCATCACCTCCTTGCTTTTGGGGTTCTCACTGCCCCAACAATAGCAAATCCTGTGCCTATTGATAACATATTGACTTTGCTGGACAATCTTAATTAAGGGAAGGTATTTCGGGAACTCTGAGTTCACCTTTGGGAGATCATGGAATGGGGTTAGAGAAACGGTATCTTTACGGCCACTTGTGCCATCTTGGTGGGGATTCCTTTGAGGCGGGATCCTGAATGAGAAATCATCGCTCCGAGGGTGGACGACTGGCCTTCCAAGGGGTAGGAACCGAAAGTTCGCAAATTTGGGATGTGAGAACTGCTAGTTCCCAGGAGACAAGATATATCCTTTCTGCCGTCTGATACTGTCGTCGCCCTCTCTGTCTTGCCTTGCGGGCCGGGAATACCGGGGCAAGGTAATAATCGCAAGGAGGTCATATTTATCTCTTTTCAACTCCGGGGAAAGTTTGCTGCCGGATAAAGTAGTAGTGTTGAATCGAGGGAAATCCTGATTATTTTTTCAAGGTGTCTCTTCTGGGATTTAATATCTACAATCGTGGGAGAAGGTTTCTATACACGACGCCGTAAATCTTCGCGCATCGGCCATCCAGACGTCATGCCCGCGGAAGCGGGCATCCAGTGTCCGGGCGCTCACGTATTACTGCGACCTGGATTCCTGCTTTCGCAGGAATGACAGATTCATATTGATTATGCGCAATTATTTCTGACGATGTGAATAACTTCCGGATGTTGTAGCCATGAAATCCATCCTCGTCATATCAGGAGGAAAGGATGTATTCAGGACAATCAAAGGCTCTTTTTCAGAAGATTACAGGATCGCAAACGTCGCAGAGATAGACGCAGCTCTCAAAATCCTTAAGAAAAACCGCTATGACCTCCTCTTTGTCGATCTTGGACTGCTCAGGGAGAGATCTCAGGGGAACAGGTACAAGGAAGCCTTTGAGCCATTTTGGAAACTCTATCCGACCATAGAGATCATTGTCCTATCTCCCCAAACGATGTTACGAGAAGCCGTGAAGGCGGTCAAGGCAGGGGCAAGCGACTTTCTCACCTATCCCGTCAGTCCTGAAGAAGCCAAGTATGTGGCGGATGGCATCCGGGAATCCATAATGCTGGAGTCAGAAAGGGACTACTTGAGAGACCAGTTCTGGGAAAAGGATTCCCTGGAACTGATTAAGACCAAGAGCCCCCTGATGAGAGAGGTCTTTGAAAAGGTCAGATCCGTTGCACCTACCAGGAGTACTGTACTCCTCATAGGAGAGACAGGGACCGGGAAGAGCGTGCTCGCGAAGCTCATCCATAAACACAGTAACAGGAGGGACGCACAGTTCATAAGTGTCCACTGTGGTGCGATACCAGAGAGCCTGTTGGAGAGCGAGCTTTTTGGGCACGAAAAGGGGGCCTTCACTGGAGCCATCAGGAGGAAGCTGGGAAAGTTCGAGATAGCACATGAGGGCACCATATTTCTGGACGAGATAGGGACCTTGTCCCCGACCGCACAGATAAAACTTCTCCAGGTCCTTCAGGACGGCACATTTCAGCGTGTCGGAGGAGAAGAGACCATCAGGGTGGATGTCAGGGTCATCTCCGCCACGAATGTGGATCTCAAGAAGATGTGTGATGCAGCTCAATTCAGGAAGGACCTCTTTTACAGGTTGAACGTCTTTCCCATAGAGATTCCGCCCCTGAGGGAGCGGGTAGAAGATATCCCCTACCTGGTCGAGGTCTTCCTGAAAAAATTGAACAGATTCAACAACAAGGAGATCCATGGTGTCCACCCACATGTGATGAACGCCTTGAAGAACTACCCCTGGACCGGGAACATAAGGGAGCTGGAAAACCTGATCGAAAGGGCCTATATCCTGGAGAGGTCCTCCGTCCTGTGTCCTGAAAGTTTCCCCGTCGAAATCTTTCAAACAGCGCACTCCATGCATGGCATACCCTTTGACACATCTATGACGCTTCGCGAGGTAAGACACAGGAGCATGGATTACGTGGAAAGAAAATACCTCAAGGAATTGCTCATGGAGAAAAAGGGCAAGATAAAGGATACTGCCCAGGCGGCCGGAATCACCACGCGTCAATTGCACAAATTGATGGCGAAACACGGTCTCAGAAAAGAGGACTTCAAGCCGTGAGTCCGTGTATTGAAACAGGAATGGCGGGTTCTTCAATCCGGTTCAAAAAAAGAACCAAGGATTCCTGCAGGACTCAGCCGAGGAGACATATCCTTACTCCTTGTCTCTCTAGTCCGCATGCCCGGATCGGATCCAAGCATTTCCAATGGTGACCGACACCTTGCATCAGCCCCAGGTGGCGTCCCCGATACCGGAGATTTTGGCACAGGCATTGCTCTTGTGGAAAACCGAGAACTTATTCTCTCCTAGAAAGAATCTGTCAAAGGGGTGTTTGCAAAAATGAAGAACTATCTTAAGACTGTCTCAATCAAGGGCCTGATCACCCCCACGGAATGGGACAATCACGGGAATATTACGGGCATTTCCATCTCCGCCTTCGATGAAGAGGAATATCCCCTTTACCCGGATGATAAGGGCAGGGATTTGATGTCCATGGTGCGGCAGACAGTAGAAATCCAGGGGGAGATCCTGGAAGACGAGGGCAAAAGGCGCCTTAAGGTGATAAACTATACGCCCTTGAAAGTGCAACCTTGAGAATAGTAGGCCCTATCTCGATGACCGCCTAATGAAACATCTGCCACCTGCCCAGATATAGTAAGGAAAGCAAATCCTATTTGACCCCGGGACAGGAAATCTGCTACTTTGATCGCCTAAAGGGATGATCCACGCCAAAATCGAACCAGAGCTGAATAGCTCTTCCCAAAAGGCCCTTGGCACAAGGGCGCGGAGACCAGGATGGCAAAGGCAAGCAAGGTGGACAGCGAGCTCGAAAGGCTGGAGCAACACCTAAAAGAGGAAAACCCGATCCTTTCAGAGGTCGTATCCAGTTTCCGGCACCTTGACCGCATCTGTCGCAAGCTGGGATTTTTCCATCGCGAGGAATCCTATGCAACCCGAACGGCCTGGTGGCCGCTGATTTCTATTCTCGGGGTCTATTCGTCCGGGAAGTCCACCTTCATAAACCACTACCTTTCTTACCAGCTCCAAACAACGGGGACCCAGGCAGTGGATGATAAGTTCACGGTCATATGCTACGGGAGGGACAGTGAGCCCAGGGTCCTTCCAGGGGTTGCCCTGGATGCGGACCCCCGCTTCCCCCTTTACAAGATTAGCCGTGCCATAGAATCCGTTTCAGAAGGGGAAGGAAGGAGAATAGACTCCTACCTGCAACTAAAGACATGTAACAGCGAAAGGCTGAAGGGGAAGATTTTCATTGATTCCCCGGGTTTTGATGCTGATGCGCAAAGGACTTCCACGCTCAGGATAACCGATCACATTATCAACATATCAGACCTGGTGCTGATCTTATTTGATGCCAGGCATCCAGAGACGGGTTCCATGCAAGACACCTTAGAGCATCTGGTGAAGGGTACCATTCATCGGACCGATTCAAATAAGTTCCTGTACATCCTGAACCAGATTGATACTGCTGCCCGGGAAGACAACCCCGAGGAGGTATTCTCAGCATGGCAGAGGGCCCTGGCCCAACATGGAATGACCGCAGGTCGTTATTACACCATCTACAATGAGGAGGCGGCGATACCCATAGAAGATGAAAGGATACGGTCCCGCTTTGAAACCAAGAGAGACAAGGACCTGAGGGAGATCCACTCCCGCATGGAACAGGTGAGCGTGGAGCGGGCCTATCGTATCGTGGGCATGCTTGAGCAGGCTGCAAGGAGCGTGAAACAGGATCTGGTCCCCTTTTTGAGTAGATTCATCAGATCCTGGAGGCGAAGGGTATTGATGATCGAAGGGGGCATAGTGGGCCTCCTTGTGTTTGCCTTTCTCCTCGTGACTATTTGGCGGGGGTATTGGAAGGGGCTCCACCTGGAAGTTCCCTTTGTCGAGCCCGTGATTTCAAGCCCCTACCTCAGGGCCATCCTGGTGGTATTGTTCCTCTTTCTTGTCCTTTGGGGACATCACCTTATCAGAAGGCGCTCCGGGCTGAGACTCATGGACAGGTTCCTCCAGGGGGTCGCGGATCAAGGCCAGAGAGATAATTACAGGAGGGCCATGGAGAAGAATCTTCGCTGGTACAGGAGCATATTTTGTATGAATCCGGCGGGATGGGGGAACAGGGCCAAAAAGAGAGTGGGGGCGGTTATCGATGATTCGAACCGTTTCATGCAAAGGCTCAATGACCTGTACACTGACCCTTCAGGGGGGAGTAAGGGCAGCTGACAGAAGATTTCTGGATCTCGGATACCCGCCCAAGAAATAGCCCTGCAAACAGCGAAAACTATTGTCCGGAATATCCCGGAGCCATCCAGATCGCCCAGAGGCCTAAACCGGATAGGCAGCCTCTCGCCCCGAGAAACCTCGTGAGACATTCTTGTCTGCTTGCCATTCGCACATATTGGTACTATTATTTTAACTACAAATGTGACGAGTTCGCAAAAAGTCAAAACTGGGATGGCAAAGTAAAAAGCTTCAAGTTCAAGG
Organism: Deltaproteobacteria bacterium; assembly: GCA_019308985.1. The sequence goes on from JAFDHB010000048.1 coordinate 21,391, forward strand.
CGCGCGAATCTCGTGTGATGAGGCGTACTTAGCGTACGCCGCAATCACAACGAGATGAAGCGCAACGCAGAAATTGGACTCAGAATGGAAAAAGTCACCATCGACGGAGTTGAGCTAATCCTCACACAGCCGGACGATGTGCCTATGAGATGGGTAGGGCAGGAGGAGCTGGTAACCCAGGTCCTGGCTGCCTGGATGGTCATTGGCGACGACGATTTGCCTCTAAACCCGAGGCTCGTGGGTAAGCCGGGTGTAGGGAAAACAACGCTGGCCTACCACGCGGGAAAGATCATGAACCGCCCCGTATACCTGTTCCAGGCCACAATGGATACCAGGCCGGAGGACCTGATTGTTACGCCCGTCATTTCGGACCAGGGGAAAATCAAGTACATGGCCAGTTCCATTGTTTCTGCCATGATAAAGGGTGGAGTCGCCATAATAGATGAAGGAAACAGGATGAGTGAGAAAAGCTGGGCTTCCTTGGCGCCCTTGATGGATAGCCGGAGGTACGTAGAATCTATTGTGGCCGGAATCAAGATCAAGGCCCATCCGGATTTTCGGCTGTGCACCACCATGAATGACGATGCGAGCACCTTTGAACTGCCCGAGTATATCCACAGCCGGCTCCAACCCCAGATATTCATTGATTTTCCGGAAGCAGAGGAAGAGATGGAGATTCTCAAGGCCAACCTGCCTTTTGCAGACGAAGAGATCCTGGAATATGTGGTGGAGTTTCTCCAGACCTCCCACGAGGCCGATGAACGATACTCTGTCAGGGACGGGATAAATATTGCCAGGTATGCCTTGAAGAGATTGGTCGAAAGCGGGGAAAGGTTGACTTCCGCAGGAAGAAAGGAGAGGACCCTGCAATATATGAAGGAGGCCGCCTCCATGATCCTCGATCCAACCGCGGTCAAGTTTTTTGAAGATATCCTGGAGGACGAAGATCTGGATGAAGAGGATTGAATGGGAAAATGTCCGCATAGTTCCGATCCTGCACAACAGGATGGAATTCGCCCTGGAGGTGAGGCGTCAATTCCTGGAGTTTAAGCCCAGCCATGTCGCGGTGGAGTACCCATCGACCCTCAAGGAGAAGGTTATCAAGGGTGTGGAGAGGCTTCCCCTCCTCTCCGTAGTATACTACGAAGAAAAGGACGGCACCTTTGTCTACCTTCTCCTGGAGCCTACAGACGGCCAAGTCGAGGCCATGAGACTCGCCTTGGAGAACAACCTGCCGATCCATTTCATCGACAGGGACACCGAAGGCTATCCCCTTGACCTCTCGCCCATGCCCGATCCCTATGCCCTGACAAAGATCGGGCATTTTGAGTATTGCCAGGCCTATCTTCAAACCCATCGGAATTCTCCTCGCAGCATGGAAGACAGGCTCAGGGAGAAAACCATGTGCTATCACCTCCAGAAGCTCAATGAAAGAAGTGAAAGGGTGCTTTTTGTATGCGGGCTCTATCACCTCCCTGGAATCCTTGACATGATCGGCAGGCCCCAGACGGAAGTGATAGGGAAACGTTCCAGAGAAGGGGTGGGCCTCGCCCATCTCCACAGGGAATCGAGCATGGAGGTAATGACGGAAATGCCCTTCTTGGCGGCCAGGTATGAGCAGTACAGGAAAACGGCTCTGGAGAATCCACAATATTTAGACCGAATACGCATGAACAGGGACCTGATAACCCTTGCCAAGGAAAGTCACTATAAAAACAGCAGGGAGGAACTCTCCAGAAGCCAGGTCAAGATCCTGAACAAGTATGCCAGGAACTACGCTCTCGTAACCGGAAACCTGGTGCCCAGCTTCTACCAGCTGATTATTGCCGCAAGGGGGGCTGTTGATGACAACTTCGCCTACGAACTCTGGGAAAAGGGTAGTGATTATCCCTGGCAAACGGAGGATCCCGGCCTCCCCATACTCCGGCTAAAGGGGGAAGACCTGTTCCTTGACCAGAAGAGGATCAGGTTCCACAGGCGCTTGAAGACATTCAGGAGAAGGTTGGTCCCGGTACCCGTCAAAAAGAGGCCCCGGGAAAAAGCCCCCGGCGAATGGAAGAGGCATTTTGACGGAATATTTATTTGCTCCTATCCACCCGAGGACGTGATTATCGAGGGCTACGGCAAGTATCTCCAGAAAAGGGCCCTTGAGATAAAGGCCGAAGAGAACAGCAGGATCGTGCCCTTTGTCAGTTCCATGATGGATGGTATTGATATCAGGCAGACCATCAGGGAGTGGCACCAGGGAAAGATATTCGTAAGGGAGAACATGCCGATTCGGGGCAAGGTGGGATCGGTTGTGGTCATCTTTGATCCTGACTTGCCGGAAAAGGGTGGGAAGGAGGCCTTTCCCTGGAAGGTAACATGGCTGGGAGAGCACGAACAGGAATCAGACATGGCGTTCTACAGCACGCCTGCGGGCGAGGTGATGGACGGGCCCGGCATATCCAGGTGTCAATATGGCGGGTTCATGCTCACCTATCCCCCCATGAGGGTCTATGATATTTGGAAGGACCCTTTCTTCGATACTGATCGAAACAAGCCCGAAAGGCTGCTGATGGCGGCATTGGACTACAGCCTGGAGAAACACGTGGTTTACGTGGCCGCGGATCCCCCATCGGGCTGGTGCCAGAGTTTGGCTGCAAAGCTGGGTAAGAAGATCATTTATCTCCCCATAGGCATCTTCTCTCCCGTCACATTGAAGAAGATAAGGGAATTTCACGTTCTCGAAGGGCACCACGTGAGAAGGTATGCCAAGTATTTCATATGACCGGAAGGAGCAATTTTGCCTGCGGACCAAAACGCCGCTTTGCGGGCAAGCGCTTCGGGATGGAAAGGTCCAGGTCTTGCCATTCCCGGGCCCTACTTCCCCAGGACCTCTTCTTCATAAGTGGCCCCGGGCATGAATATCCTTACCTTCGGGGATTCCTCCAATCGGGGGACCAGCTTCTTTTCCAGGTCTTTCCAGTGCTCGGTCTGGTACCAGTCCTTCCAATCCTTGACATTGGACCAGGCGGATAAGACCAGGACTTCCCGGGCGTCATCGACATTGACGACAGTCTCGCCGCCTATGTAACCCCTGTTGCGCAGGGCCTTGATCCTTATCTCATCGATGAGCCGGAGGATCTCAGGTGTTACGGGTTCTTTGAACTTCCTTTCAATCATGACCTTGATGCTCATAACAGCCTCCTCATCAAAAGGGAATGGCAATTTTGTTGGAATACCACATTGTGGTACCTAAGTCAATCACATTCTCTTGGGGCAGGCCGGCGTTTGAGAGAGCCGGGGAAGGGAAAAATGAGGCCGGGCATTGATTTGTTTGCGAGGGAACGGGACGGAGGCCGGTGCAGAGAAGACAAAAAAGGCCCGGCATTTTGCTGCCGGGCCCTATACCCCTGGGAGGTCTATACCCGTAACACCTTGTGCTCAGAGGAGACGGTACGGGTAGGCTCGCTTGGTCCACTCGCTCTCCGGAAATTCCGACTGCAACTTCTCATAAGCCTCTTTCAATTTCTTGGGATCCTTGCTGCCCTTATACCCGCAGACGCCCTTGAAGAAGATGGCCTCGGGTGCCGAACTGGTCTTCGAATACTCTGAGGCAACCTTGTCCAGTCTGGCACGCGCCTCATCAAAGTTATCTCCATCATAATAAATCTTGCCGATCCCCAAGAGCAACGAGGCAATAAGGTCTTCAGGACCTAGAAAGCCGACGGTTCGATGATGTTCTTTCCCGCTCGTATCAAGGGTCACAAGGGTCGGGGTCCATTTCACGTTGAAGTCGGTTGCAAGGGGCTGCGCATCGAATGCAATCCGCAGGGGAATCAAATTCTCATTAATAAAGTCTACCACCGCGATCTCTGGATACGTAACCGCATCCATCTGCTGGCAGCCGATTCATCCAGGGTTAAAAAAGTCGAGAAGCACGGGCTTATTCTCTGCCCTCGCCCTCTTCAACGCCTCATCCATGTCAGTTATCCAATCTATCTTGGCATTCATCGGCGGTCTCCTCTCTTTACGTTAATTATCTCAATTTCACCACACAAATACTCACACCCCTAGAATTCCCATCCATCCTCTCTTGAAACGTAGGTATTACCCGGCCTTTGTCAATAGAGGTGACTGCCTCAATCCCCAATCTTCCGAACTTGTTGTCTGTGATTTCTGTGTTCTCTGTTCTGTTCCGTTTTCCGTGTGCTTTCCGTGTGGTCGGGCCACGCCATCATATTGAATTTATATGATTAAACCCACCGTGTGGTCGGGCCACGCCATCATATTGAATTTATATGATTTATGTTCCAAAAGTAGGTATTTTCAAGGCCTATATCATCGTTTTCGGCCCCAAAATGACCCCCATAGAGAACTGAAGGTTCCCTGAGCTGGTAGACTCCATTCCTCCCTACGCTCTGCCTTCCTCTGGCCAATATCCCCAGCTTAGCTTTTACACCCTCAACAAAACCTCTGCTGCCCACCGCTATACTCTTTGTCCATGTGTCATCCCGCATATTCTTTCCATTGCCCAGATACTCTTCTATCCACCCCTCGTAATAAGACTTTACCAGCTCATAGGATTCAAGCCCAAGCAAGGTCCTCAACCGCTCATAATCAATCAAAGCATTCTTCCTTTTCGGTTCTTGGATCTCATTGTATCCACTAAAGGGCCATTGTGAGGGATGTGCTACGACACCAGCGCGCACCATATTCAAGTCAACATAAACAAGGCATCGATAAAGATGGTCTCCTTTCTCTATAGCCGTTGCATGATAGCGATCCTCCCAAAATGCTCCCTTTCGCGCTTTCCTTTGATTGTACTCCTGGCCGATTCGACCCGCAACAAGTTGGATGGATCTCGGAATGGTGTCCCGATCACCAACGTCCACGACAACGAGGTGAATGTGGTTTGAGGTGACTGCGTAATTCAATATGCTCAAGCCATAGCGCTTCTTGGCTTCAAAGAGCCATTGAAGCAATTTGCGCCTATCTTTCGCAAACTTGAGCAAGAATTCTCTTTTATGGCATCGATGAGTAATATGCCAAATCTGCCCGGGAATGTAGTGTCTTTTCGCTCTCGCCATTGGTATCAGCGAATGGAGCCCTTTTTGCCATCAAAAAGGTCGATATTAGGTGTAAATATAGGACTCTTTTTGTTTTTTTATCAATACCTCCAAATAGTTAGCGTGGCCCGACCTCAACCTAGCAACCTACGACCTCAACCTCCAACCTCAACCTAAAGTTCTTTATTATTTATATTAAAACATAAGCATATCTGAGTTAGATTGACAAGGAATATCTTTCTGTAATAGGGTCTTTTCCGACTAGATATCCGTCAAATGTCAGGGCTATGCGGATGAGGATAATATGCTAAAATCCCACCTGGTGTTTTGACGTCATCTCATGCCTCAAAGAAATTCGTGAGGGGAAGATCGCAACTGAAAGTCGCTCCTACACAGGGAGAGAAGATGAAAACTATCGCGGCAAGATGCCGCTCCCGCGAGGAAATCTCGGGAATTTCGTTTGTAGAGGAGGAAGGAGATGGAAAAGGTGAAATTGGGTCCCAGTACTTTGCTCTATCCAATGCCCGCTGTTTTGGTCGGGGCAGTTGTCGAGGGCAAGCCCAACTTTATGACCGCTGCTTGGTGCGGCATCGCTTCTCACAAGCCCCCGGCCATTTCAGTGGCCCTTTACAGGGAGAGATACACCCTGAGGGGGATAAATGACAAGGGCACATTCTCCATAAACATCCCATCTTCTGACATGGCCGAGGAGGTTGACTTCTGCGGCATATATTCAGGCAAGAAGCGTGACAAGTCCGAGGTGTTCGAGACCTTCTTCGGCTCCTTGAAAACAGCTCCGCTTGTCAGCAAATGTCCTGTCAACATCGAGTGCAAGGTGATCCACACCCTGGACCTGGGCAGCCACACCCTGGTCATAGGGGAGATAGTGGAGACATTCGTTAGTAAAGAATGCGTCACCCATGGGAATCCTGACCCAGGAAAAATTGATCCCCTCATCTATACCTCCAAGGCACAGGTATATCAGCGCCTGGGGGAAGTGGTTGGCAAGGCGTTTAGCGTGGGCAAGAATTACAAGGTTTGATGGCTTGATGGCTTCGTAAAAAGTCCATCCCCCATGAGATTCTAAGCCCTTGCCGCTAGTCAGCTTTAGTTCCTAGGTGATGAGTGCCACAACATCGATAACACCTTTTTATGCCAGGACATCGATAACACTCCTGTTTTTGGGAGGGTGCTCATGTGTTCATAGCAGTGTGCACACGAACCAATTG